>NZ_JBHYNC010000007.1:0-184057 GCF_042743165.1 Gordonia sp. NPDC058843 | reverse complement strand
CAACGTGTCTCACCAGGCCCTTCGTGGCTCGTCGCTTGCGCTCCTCGCACCTCAGGGAGCAGGGGTTATGCGGTTCTTTCGGATTTAGGGAGCAGGGGTTATGCGGTTCTTTCGGATCAGGCACCAGGGGTTATGCGGTTCTTTCGGATCAGGCACCAGGGGTTATGCGGTTCTTTCGGATCAGGCACCAGGGGTTATGCAGTTCTTTCGGATCAGGGAGCAAGGCGGGGCGACCGAGGTTGCAACTCAGCGCGCGACCGCCCAGGTCCCCAGCGCGGCGATGGTCGCGGCCACCGCTGCGGTCCCGGCGACTCCGACCACCGACCCGGTGACCGTGACGATGATCAGCACCTCGGCGGCCACCACCAGCCAGGTGCCGAGCGCGACGCGCGTCCGGTCACGCGCGATCGCCGACAGCAGGACCACCTGCAGGACGGCGAGCGCGGCACCGATGTAGGCGAACAGCCACAGGATCGGGACGAGGGCGTCGTAGCCGTCCCCGAAGACGAGAGGGACGACCGGACCGGCTGCGCCCGCCAACACGGTCAGGACGACCCCGATGCCGGCGACCACCGTCACCGCCTGGCGCAGCGAGGTCGCCGAACGCGCGGGGTCGGCCAGCCGGGGATAGAAGACCACGCCGATCGCCTGCGGGAGCCAGAACGCCACCTTCGTCGCGATCGCGCCGAGGGCGTACACCCCCACCTCGTCGGCGTCGAGAACCCGAGGCGAGAGCAACAGGTCGACCGACGACGCGACGATCAGCACCAGCTGGACCTGCGACGCGCGGACCACGCTGAGAACTCCGGCGGCCCCTGACGGTCGCCGCCCCGGCTGTCCGGCCCGCGCCACCGACCACACCACGAGCCAGACGACGACCGCTGCCGCGGCGGCGCCCAGCGTCCCGGCCAGCAGACCACCCGCGGGGCCGGCGCCCGCGGCGAACGCACCGATGATCGGCAGCGCGCGGGCGACACCGACCGCGGCGAGCACCCAGGACAGCACCCGGAACTCGCCACGTCCCTGCAGAATTCCTTGACCTGCGGCGATGAGGGCGAGCAGGGGCGCTGAGGCGAGTGCTGCGGCCGTCGTCGCGACGTCGGTGCGCAACAGCAGCGCGACCAGCGGGGTCGCCACGACGGTGAGCGCGACGACCCAGGACGTGGTCACCAATCCGAGTGCGCGGAGCCGTCGCTCGTCGCCGCCGAGCACGACCTCGCGGGCGATGACGTTCTGGAGCGCCATCGCCGGCACGCCCAGCACGAGCATGGCCGACAGCAGCACCGCGAACTCGCCGTACTCGCTGACGTCGAGAAAGTGCGCACTCGCGGCGAGGTGCACCACGTACATGCAGATGTTGGCCACCATCGAACCGACCGCCACCGACCCGACGGCGCCGAGGGTGCCCGTCGTCCGGCGCGTCTCCTGCATGGACCAAGTGTGCCGATCGCACCGTCGCGGCTTCGCGCGGGGCGGGCACCGAGTACCGCCGGGACGCGCATGATGTGTTTTGCACGGGCAGTCGGGGATAGGCAACGATGGGAAGGCTGTTGCCGAGCGCGGGTCCCCCCGATCGCGCGTGTTCACCGGACCGAGAGACCCTGATGTACGACGACAACCCCACCTACGACGCCGAGTCGACCGACGTCGGTTCGCGCATCGACCCGGTGCTGGCACGCAGCTGGCTGCTGGTCAACGGCTCGCACTATGCGAAGTTCGAGCCGGCGTCCCGCTCGCGCGCCGACATCGTGGTGCTCGACATCGAGGACGCGGTCGCGCCCAAGGACAAGGTCTCCGCGCGCGACAACGTCGTCCGCTGGCTCGGACCGAAGGACGGCACGCGCGGCCCGGGCGCCGGAGACTGGGTTCGCGTCAACGGATTCGGCACGCCGTGGTGGGCCGACGACCTCGAAGCCCTGTCCCAGACCGCCGTCGGCGGGGTGATGCTGGCGATGGTGGAGTCCGTCGACCACGTCACCGAGACCGCCAAGCGACTCCCCGGCCTGCCCATCGTCGCGCTCGTGGAGACCGCGCGCGGGCTCGAGCGCATCAGCGAGATCGCGGCCACGAAGGGCACCTTCCGCCTGGCGTTCGGCATCGGGGACTTTCGCCGCGACACCGGTTTCGGCGACAACCCGCAGACACTCGCCTACGCCCGTTCACGTTTCACCATCGCCGCCAAGGCGGCCCACCTCCCCAGTGCCATCGACGGGCCGACAGTCGGGTCGAGTGCACTCAAGCTCAGCGAGGCGACCGCGGTCTCCGCCGAGTTCGGCATGACCGGCAAGATCTGCCTGACGCCGGGCCAGTGCGCGCAGGTCAACGAGGGCCTGTCCCCCTCCCAAGACGAGATCACCTGGGCGCGCGAGTTCTTCGCCGAGTTCGAGCGCGACGGCGGTGAGATCCGCAACGGCTCCGACCTGCCGCGGATCGCACGGGCGACCAAGATCCTCGACCTGGCCCGGTCGTACGGCATCACCGAATCCGACTACGACGACGATCCGGTGCACGCTCCCGCGCCCTCGGACACCCACCACTTCTGAAGGGCATCACCGCGGTGACTCCCCGACACCTGCTGCCGGCGCTGTACGGCATCAGCGTCGGTGCGACCGCAGTGATCCTGGCGCCGCTGCTGCCGGGCCTGATCGGGGCCGGTGATCGATACCTGCTCTACCGAGATGCGGTGTCCACACCGCGGACGCACGTCACGGACACCACGCTCGGGATCGGTGACCTGCCGCCACGGGCGGTGCCGCAGGACTGGTTCGTCGCGACGGTGAGCACCGTCGTCGACGGCGGGGTCGTCGTCCTCGCCGTCCTGGCCGCGGCCCTCGTGTTCGCAGGCGTCGGCTACGGGCGCCTTGCGGACCGCCTGGTCCCGGGTGCCGGACGAACCGGCGCCGCGGCGGCCGCTCTCGTTTCCGTGTGGAATCCCTATGTCGCCGAACGGCTTCTCCAAGGTCACTGGAGTCTGCTCGCCGGGTACGCGGCACTCGGGTGGATTCTGGTTGCGGTCGTGGATCTGCGCGAACGCGACGGCGCGGTGCGACTTCTACACCTGGGCGGGCTGTTCGCCGTTGCGGGGCTGACGCCCACCGGTTCCGTCCTTGCCGGAATCGTGTTGGCGGTGGCGCTGATCGGCCGCCCGGTCGGGTTCCGGGTCACCGCAGGAGTCGTGGCGCTCTGGGTCCTCAGCACACTGCCCTGGTTGGTGACGTCGCTGATCACCGAAGCGCCGACCACGTCGTCGGCCGCCGGGGTGGAAGCGTTCGGTCTGCGATCAGAGCCCTGGCTGGGACCCCTGGGGACGGTCGTTTCGCTGGGTGGGATCTGGAACGCCGACGCGGTACCCACGAGCCGGACCATCGGGTGGGCCGCGGTGTCCACGATCTGCCTGCTCCTCGTCGTCGCCGTCGGCGTCGGCTACCTGTGGCGTCGTAGAACGCAGCTGGACCCGCTGGTGCGCGCCATCGCGGTTTTGGCGTCTGCGACCGTGATCATATTGCTGCTGAGCACTTTCGGACCGGCCCGAGCGGGGCTGGGTTCCGTTGTCGAGCACATCGGCGGGGGCGGGCTGCTCCGCGACACCCAGAAGTTCTCGGCGCTCCTCGTCCCGGCGGTCGCGGTCTGCGTGGCGGCTGCCGTGGCGGCTGCACGGCGTCGCGTCCCGTCGGGCTTCGCGCTCGCCGCGGTCGCGCTGCTCGTGGTCGCGCCGCTCCCCGATCTCGCGTGGGGCGCCGGTGGCGCGGTCCGCGCGGTCGCCTATCCCGACGAGTGGCGGCACGTCGCGGAGATCGTGCCGCCGGATCGGGGCTCGGTCGCCCTGTGGCCTCCCGGCACGGTTCGCGAGTACCCGTTCGCCCACGACCCGTCCCTCGATCCCGCCGCGCGGATGATGCGGGCACCGGTCGTCGAATCCGGTGAACTCCGCGTCGACGGAGAGGTGATCGACCCGACTGGTGAACACGCCGCGGCGGTGACCCGGGTACTGGAGTCCGGCGGGTCACCGACTGCCCTGGCCGAACTCGGAGTCGGGTGGGTTCTGATCGAGAACGGTTCTCCGCCTGTACAACTGGCGGAGTCAGGAGATCCCGTCTTCGACGGGCAGACCCTGATCCTCTACGAGGTGGCCGGCCCGGCCGACCGGTCCGCAGATGTCGCCGACCGCGCGATCGCCACCGGAGCGCACCTCGTGTGGGCCGCGCTACTGATCGCCGGCCTGATCGGCGTCGGCGTCGGCCTGATCAAGGGCGACGGGGTCAGGGGCGGTGGGGTCAGGGGCGGCGTGCGGACAGCACGGCGTCGAACGTCGTGAGGAAACCGTCGCAGGTCGCCGACCACGAGTAGCGACTCGCCTTGTCCTGCGCGTTCCGGCCGAGCCGACGTGCCTCGTCCGGATTGTCGATGAGTTTTGCTGTTGCGCTGCAGAGTTCGTCGACACCATCGACGAGCAGACCGGTGCGGCCGTCGTCGATGGAGTCGGCGAGTCCGGCGGCGCTGCGGTAGCCGATCGTCGGGACACCGTGCTGAGCGGCTTCGACCACCGCGAGTCCCCACCCCTCTTTGCGCGACGGCATGAGGTGGACCCGGGCTCGGCCGAGGAGTTCGTGTTTGCGGTGTTCGTCGACGTGACCGTGGAAGGTGACCGACTCGGTCACGTCGAGTTCGGCCGCGGCACGGTGCAATTCGTCCGACCACCAGCCGCCGCCGATGACGTCGAGGTGGGCGTCGACCCCGTCGTGCCGCAACCGGGCAAGCACGGCCAGCGCGTCCTCGACCTGCTTGTGCGGCACCAGCCGCGACAACACGCAGAGCCGCACAGGTGCACCGGGAGTCGCCGACCCGGCATGGCCGGACGCCTTGATGCCGGCGGGCAGCGGATCGATCCCGTTGCGCACGACCGCGATCCGCTCGGCGTCCACCCCCAGTGCGACGAGCTCGGACTTCGACGGCGCCGAGACCGTGACATACCGGTTGCGGTGGTGGACCCGGGGCGAGACCCGCGACTCGATGAACCACCCCACGTGACCGAGAAGACGGCCGGCGACCGGCCACTGCTCGCGATGACAGTGATGGACGAGGACGACCGTCGGAGCCGGTGAGACGAGCGCGGAGAAGAACGGGACACCGTTCTGGGTGTCGACGACGACGTCCGGACGGCTCCCCGCCAGCGGCCCGAGACCGAGCCGGCCGCCGAGGATCGTCGCGAGCATGCGCGGATACACACTGATCCGCCCGCCGGCGCGGATGAACCGCATACCGTCCCGCTTCTCCTCGCGGACGGCTCCGGGGTAGGCGGAGGTGAGGAAGGTGACGGTCGCGCCGCGTCGGGCCAGTTCGGCGCCGACGCGTTCCAGATAGGTCTCGCTGCCGCCGCCCTGGGGGTGGCGGGTGTCCCGCCAGCACAGGAGCAGGACATTCGACGGTGCGCGCATTGCCGGTCAGCCTACCGACCGCACGGCGAGCACCACTAGAGTGACCCGACGATGACGACTCCACTCTCCGGCGGTGCGCGGATGGCCCGCCTCGCCACCCTGCGTCGCGCCGTGGGACTGCTCGACGATTTCCGCTATGAGCAGTCTGATCCCGCCCGCTTCTACGGCTCGCTGGCCGCCGACACCGCGAGCATGGTCGAGGCGTTCGTGCCCGAGCTCGGCGGGGCGGTGATCCTCGATGTGGGTGGCGGCCCCGGGTACTTCGCCGACGCCTTCCGCGCCCGTGGTGCGGAGTACATGTCCGTCGAACCCGATCCCACGGAGATGCACGCCGGCGGGCTCGAACACCGCGGGTCGGTCCGCGGCTCCGGCCAGGCGCTGCCCTTCGCCGACGGCTGCGTCGACGTGTGCCTGTCGTCGAACGTCGTGGAGCACACCCCGACACCGTGGGAGATGGCCGACGAGATGCTGCGCGTGACACGTCCCGGTGGCGTCGTCATCGTCAGTTACACCCTGTGGTGGGGGCCGTTCGGCGGCCACGAGATGGGTCTGACGCACTACCTCGGTGGCCATCGGGCAGCGCGGTTGTACACCCGGCGCAACGGCCACCCACCCAAGAATCTCTACGGGACCTCGTTGTTCGCGGTCTCCGCCGCCGACGGGCTGCGCTGGGCCCGATCGGCGACCGACGGCGGGCGGGCCGAACTCGTCGCCGCCTTCCCGCGCTACATCCCGCACTGGATGTGGTGGGTGATGCGCCTGCCGGTGCTGCGCGACGTCCTCGGCACCAATCTAGTGCTCGTACTGCGGCGACGATGATCCGAGAAGACTGTCGCCGGGAGCCTGTGTCCTGATTTCTGCTCCCTGAGGTGCGAGCGAAGCGAGCCACGAAGGGCCGGTGCGTCGAACTCGCCAGCCCCTTCGAGGCTCGTCGCTTGCGCTCCTCACACCTCAGGGAGCAAGAATTCGGTGCCCGGACTACTCGGCGGCGAGGTCCGCAGAGCAGTTGAGCGTGCCGCCCTGGCTGGTGGCGGCGGCCAACTGTTCACCGTCGGCGAGGATCGCGCACGACACCGGACCGCGGACCACGATGGCCGACATGCTCGCCCGGGCGCCCTCGAGCTGGACCCGCTGCGACCACGGCGAACCCGTCGCCGGAATCACCGTCGGCGAACCCGGGCCACGACGGAAGCTGAGTGCGACGACGTCACCGTTGCCGGTCAGCTGGTAGGTGACGGTCCCGGAGCGTTGCGTCGTCGTCGTGGTCGACGTCGTCTCCTCGGTGGTCGTGGTGCTCGACGGCGTGGTCGCGCTGGTCGTCGCCGGTTCGCTCGACTCGGTGGTCGACGACGACGCCGCGCTGGAGGAGTCGCCGTCGCCCGAGCGGGTGACCAGGACGACCACCAGGCCCAGCACCACCAGTGCGATCAGCGCGACCAAGGCCAGGCCGATCGTCCGGCCCTTCGATCCGGAACCGCGGGGCGGCTCACCGCCGGCCGGTTCGTCGTACGGCGAGGACGCGTACGGCGAGCCGCCGGTGTACTGGGGATCCGCGTACTGGGGATCGCCGTACCGGGGCTCGGTGTACGGACCCGGATAAGGCTGCCCGGCCTGGTGCGGCTCGGTGTACGGCTGGTGCGGCTCGGTGTACGGCTGATGCGGCTCGGTGTACGGGCCCTGATACGGCTGTCCGGGCTGGTGCTCGGTGTAGGCCTGCGACGGCGGCGCCGACGGGTCGAAGTCCGGATCGAACTGCCGGGTCTCCGGCGGATCGTTCCGCGGATCGTTGGGATCGCCCTCAGGTGGTCGAGTCATGCGGTCGATTCTGTCATCCCGGATGGGACCTCGACCCGGGGAACCGCCCCGCGCTGAGAACCGCCCCACGAAACCGCCCCTCAGAGACTCGGCGTCGACGATGTGTCGTCGACGCCCCTGTGGAGGGTGTCTTGCTGGGGCGTATCTCAGGCCTGGGCGGAGCATTGCCGCTCCTGAGGTGACGTCAGATGTCCGCGATCGCCTCCAGCGGTCCGGTGCGCGCCGCACGAACGGCGGGCCACAGCGCAGCCAGGACACCGACCACCGCCGACGCGACCAGGGTGATGGCGATGAGCGACCACGGGATCACCGGGGCACCCAGGCCCCACTCGGCGAGCGTGCGCACCAGCGCGACACCGATGACGGTCCCGAGGAGCACACCCAGCACGGCACCGAAGATCGAGATGAGCACCGACTCGAGGTAGATCGACCGCCGGACCTGGGCCCGGATCATGCCGATCGCGCGCAGCATCCCGATCTCGCGTTTGCGCTCGACCACCGACAGCGCGAGCGTGTTGATGATGCCGAGCACGGCGATCAGCAGAGCCAACCCGAGCATCGCGTACAGGGTGCCGAGCATCTGGTCGATCTGCGACGAGATCTGTCCCTTGAACTGGTCGCGATCCTGGACCTGGACCGTCAGGTACTCGGCGGTGGCGTCCTCGAGGCCGGTGCGCAAGGTGTCGAGGTCGGTGCCCGGGGCAGCGTTCACGAACAGCGTGACGTTGACCCGCGCGAAGGGCGGAACCAATTTGGCGTAGACGTCCGGGCCCACCACCCACGGTTGCAGTGCCTCGTTGTCGGCGTAGACACCGGCGATCGGAACCTGGACCTGTTCGCCCGTGGCGGCGGTGAACGTGACCACATCACCGCGTTTCCAGCCGTTCGCCTTGCCGGTCCGCTCGCTGATGAGCATGCCGTCGGCGGGCAGGTCCGACGACGCGCCGTCCTGCATGTCCATCACGGTCACACTGTTCAACGGCCCGCCGAGCGCGGAGAACCCGGTCTCCGACTTGTCGTCGACCTTTGCCTGGACGATGCCGAACGACACCACCTCGGCCACGCCGGGCACGCCCTCGATCGCCTCGGTCACCGCGGTCGGGAGTGGCGACTGATTGGTGCCGGCGACGATGTAGTCGGCGCTGATGCCCGCGTCAACCGCGTCGTCGACCGTGCCCTTGAACGACTGCCCGAGGGTGCCGATGATCGCGACCAGCATCAGGCCGAGGGTGAGTGCGAACGCCGTCGCCGCCGTGCGCCGTGGGTTGCGGACCGCGTTGGTCCGGGCCAGGCGACCGATCATGCCGAAGGGTGCGCCGATGACCCGGCCGAGCACGCTGACGAACGGGCGGGCCATCGCCGGTCCGACCAGGACGGCCGACAGCACCGCACCCGCGGCGCCGGCGCCCACCGTGACCGCGGGGCCTGCCCCCTCGCCCATCGCGCCGACGACGATCGCGGCGATCGAGGCGACGCCGATGACCGCACCGAGGATCGTGCGGTTGCGCAACGAGGCCGACCCCTCGGCGGCCGATGCGCGCATCGCCTCCACCGGCGGCACCCGAGCGGCCCTCGCCGCCGGGACCCACGCGCTGATCATCGTCACCACGACGCCGACCAGGATGCCGGCCAGGATCGCGTCCGGGCCGACGGCCAGCTCACCATCGGGCAGGCCCGAGGTCGCACTGGTGATCGCTTTCAGCCCGGCTGCCAGGCCGATACCGATCGCGAGGCCGAGCGCGCCGCCGAGGACGCCGACCACGAAGGCCTCGAACAGCACCGACCGCGACACCTGGCGCTGGCTCGCGCCCACTGCGCGGAGCAGCGCGAACTCCCGGTTCCGCTGCGCGACGATCATCGAGAACGTGTTGTAGATGATGAAGGTGCCGACGACCAGACCGATCGCGGCGAACGCCAGCAGGATGTACTGGAAGATCTGCAGGAACTCGTTGACCTGCGCCTTCTGGTCCTCGCGGACCTGATCACCGGTGCGGACGTCGTACAGATCGGCGTCGGCGCCGAGCGCGGCGACGATGCGTTCCTGCAGCTGCTCCGGGGTGACCCCGGCGACGGCCGACATGTCGACCACCCCCACGTGCTCACCGTCGGTGAACAACCGGGCCGATGTCGCGGCATCGAACTGGGCGTTGACATAGCCGCCGGTCGAGCTGGGCGCGTCGACGAGCCCCACCACGGTCACCTCGAGTGGTGTCGAGTCGCCCTGACCGACGACGACCTTCGTCTTCGACCCCACCTTCAGGCCGGCGGCTTCGGCGGCCGACGTGTTGAGCGCGATCTCACCGGCGTTCTCGGGCCCGCGACCGCCCGGCAGGATCGTCGACTCCTCCGGCGAGAGCGCCTCGGCGGCCGGGATGTAGGTGCTGCCCACGCTCGGGGCGCCACCGGTCTGGATGGCCTTGCCGCCGGAGTCGGCGACCGTGATCAGGCCGTTGTTGTTGACGACGAGCTTGTCGATCCCGAACTGCGCGCGCTGATCTCGAAGCTGATCGACGATCGAGTTCGGCACTCCCGGCGACTGCCGGTCGGCCGGGGTCACCTCGACAGCGACGCCCGGCGCCGCGCTGTCGAAGATGTCGTTGAAGGCTTTCGAGATCGATCCGGTGAAGACGATCGACCCGGCCACGAACGACGTGCCGAGGACGATCGAGAAGAGGGTCAGGAAGAGGCGAAGCTTGTGTGCGCGGAGGTTTCGCAACGAAACCCTGCGCATCACCGAGGAGGAGGCCACGGCTCAGTGCGCTCTGGCGGCGTCGGGCGCAGGCACGTTGTCGAGGTTCTTCATGACCTCGAAGACATCGTCGGCCGAGGGCCGGGAGAGCTCCTGCACGATCTGGCCGTCGGCCAAGAACACCACGCGGTCGGCGTACGACGCGGCGCGCGGATCGTGCGTCACGATGACGACGGTCTGCTTGAACTCGTCGGTCGCCGCCCGCAGGATCGACAGCACCTCGCCGGACGAGCGGGAGTCCAGGTTGCCGGTCGGCTCGTCGCCGAAGATGATCGACGGCTTGCCGATCAGCGCACGGGCACACGCGACGCGCTGCTGCTGACCACCCGACAGCTCACTCGGAAGGTGTCCGAGCCGGTCGGTGATCCCCAACCGGGCCACCACGGCGTCGAACCACTCGGTGTCCACGGTGCGTCCGGCGATGTCGACCGGCAGCGTGATGTTCTCCTTGGCCGTCAGCGTCGGCACGAGGTTGAACGCCTGGAAGACGAACCCGATGCGGTCGCGCCGCAGCATCGTCATCGCCTTGTCCGACAGCGCCGTCAGATCGGTGTCGCCGATGAACACCTTGCCGTCGCTCGCGACATCGAGACCGGCGAGGCAGTGCATCAGGGTCGACTTGCCCGACCCGGACGGACCCATGATCGCGGTGAACTCGCCCTCGCGGAACGAGATCGAGACACTCTTCAGGGCTTCGACGGCGGTGTCGCCGACGCCGTACCGCTTGGACAGGTTGTCGGCTCCGGCTGCCACCGCGTGCTTGGGCGTCCCGAAATCATCGCCACCGTCGTCTCGGGCGGCGCCATCAGTCGTCGTCATGCCCTCAACCGTGCCAAATCCTGGGCCGGTTGGCCATCGGGTAACACCCTGACCCCACCCTGACTGCAGTGACGTTCGGCACTTGCCCTTCGTGACGTGTCCTCCGCAAGCTCCGGACACTCCTCAGGGAGCAGTGGGGTACGCGCCTCCCGCAAGCTCCGGACACTCCTCAGGGAGCAGTGGGGTACGCGCCTCCCGCAAGCTCCGGACACTCCGCAGGGAGCAGCGGGTCAGCAGGCCTCTCGCGCTCAGGATCAGCGGCTGTGCGGTTCTTTCGGATTAAGGAACAGGGTCACTTCGGGATCTGGACCTCGAACGAGTGCAGTCGGTTGGGCGACCCGACGTTGTCCGACACCACGATGAGCGTGCGGGTACGGGTCTTCGCGAACGGGTTGTCGGGATGCCAGTTGCCCCAGGCGAGACCCGACATGTTGCCGGTGAGGAGGCGCGGGGTCGCGACGGTGGAGAAGATCCGACGCTTGGTCATCGCCTTCTCGCGCCCGCTGAGCTTCTTCTTGTTCGTCACCGAGGTGGCGCCCCGGGTCGTCGTCCAGAAGATGTTCGCGAGCTTGCCCGGCCCACGCTCCAGCACGAGGAAGTCGGTCGAGTTGACGGCGAGCACGTCGGCGGCCACCTTGTTGGCGTCGGTGCGGTAGACGAACTCGCGATTGCTCTTGCCGAAGGTCAGCAGGCGGGCCGAGCGAGCGGCATCCTGCCGGAGTCCACCGGCGGTCAGGACACTGACCTGGCCCTGCGGTCCGACGGCCACACCGGTCAGGCCACGCTGACCGGCCAGACCCGACTTCGGTGACGGTCGCCACGCCGACGGGATGGGAAGGTCGCGGACGACCTGTCCGATCGGGCCGATCTGACGGACGAACTGGTTGTTGCCGCCACTGACGACGGTGTAGCCGCCCGCGGACTGGCGGATGCCCTCGAACTGGGCCTGGCCCGGCAGCAGCGGGAGGAACCACGGACCGAGGACCGTTCCGCCCCCGTTGATCTGCGGCCGCCCGGCAAAGGCCGCGTTCACCGACGTGTAGCCGATCGACGCGGTGAAGAAGCGGGCCGGCAGCACGTCTTCGGCGATCAGCACGTACCGACCGTTACCGGTCCGGTCGATACCGGAGATCCGGTTGACGGTGGGTAGCCCGTCGCCGATCGTCGTCGAATCGGTGAAGAACGCCGACACCCCGGCCCCGGAAGGCGGTGTCGCGGACGCCGGTTGAACTGCGATCGGAGACGCCAGCCCCAACACGCAGGCACCGGCGATCGAGGCGCCCCACACGCGTAGTTTCATGAGGGGCACGATACCTCAACCGTCACTTCTGACCCTTCCGTACGTCAGCCCCGCGATTTCAGCACCTGCACCGTCCGCAGCACACGCAGCCTCAGGCCAGGCGCTGCTTCAGACCGTCGAGCTCGTCACGCAGCGAGCTCGGCAGCTTCTCGCCCACGAAGTCGAAGAGCTCCTCGATCGACGGGATCTCGTCGCGCCACTCCTCGGGCTTGAAGGCGAGTGCCTCCGCGACGTCCTCGGCGGGTACGTCCAGACCGCTGACGTCGATCGACTCGGGCTTCGCGACGATGCCGATCGGGGTCTCGATGCCCTCGGCCTCACCTTCGATGCGCTCGATGATCCACTTCAGCACGCGGCTGTTCTCGCCGAATCCCGGCCACAGGAAGCGCTTGTCGTCGCCGCGGCGGAACCAGTTGACGTAGAACACCTTCGGCAGCTTGGACTCGTCGGCGTTCTTGCCGATGTTCACCCAGTGCTGCAGGTAGTCGCCGACGTGGTAGCCCATGAACGGGAGCATCGCCATCGGGTCGCGACGCACGGTGCCGACCTTGCCCTCGGCCGCGGCGGTCTGCTCGGAACCGACGGTGGCGCCCATGAAGACGCCGGTCTGCCAGTCGCGGGCCTCGGTCACCAGCGGAACGGTGGTCTTGCGGCGGCCGCCGAACAGGATCGCCGAGATCGGCACACCCTTCGGGTCGTCCCACTCGTCGGCCAGCGACGGGCACTGTGCGATCGGGGTGCAGTAGCGCGAGTTCGGGTGCGCGGCCTTGTGATCGGACTCCGGGGTCCAGTCGTTGCCGAGCCAGTCGGTGAGGTGCGCGGGCGCGGGTTCGTCGATGTCCTCCCACCAGATGTCACCGTCGTCGGTGCGAGCGACGTTGGTGTACAGGGTGTTTCCGGCCTCGATGGTCTTCATCGCGTTCGGGTTGGAGTCGTAGCTGGTGCCGGGGGCGACGCCGAAGAAGCCGAACTCCGGGTTGATCGCATAGAGTCTGCCGTCGTCGCCGAAGCGCATCCAGGCGATGTCGTCGCCGACGGTCTCGGCCTTCCAGCCGGGGATCGTCGGCTGCAGCATCGCGAGATTCGTCTTGCCGCAGGCGCTCGGGAAGGCGGCGGCGATGTAGTAGACCTTGTTCGCCGGGCTGGTCAGTTTGAGGATCAGCATGTGCTCGGCCATCCAGCCCTCGTCGCGGGCAATGACCGAGGCGATGCGCAGGGCGTAGCACTTCTTGCCCAGCAGTGCGTTGCCGCCGTAACCCGAGCCGAACGACCAGATCTCGCGGGTCTCCGGGAAGTGGGTGATGTACTTCTCGGTGTTGCAGGGCCACGGTACGTCGGCCTGACCCGGCTCGATCGGTGCGCCGACGGAGTGCAGAGCCTTCACGAAGAAGCCGTCGTCGCCCAGGATCTCCAGGACGCGGGGGCCGACGCGGGTCATGATCTTCATCGAGAGGACGACATACTCGGAGTCGGTGAGTTCGACGCCGAGCTTGGGATCGTCGGAGTCGAGCGGTCCCATGCAGAACGGGATGACGAACATCGTGCGTCCGCGCATGCTGCCGCGGTACAGCTCGGTCATCGTGGAACGCATCTCGGCGGGGTCGACCCAGTTGTTGGTCGGTCCCGCGTCCTCTTCGGACTCCGAGCAGATGTAGGTCCGCGACTCCACGCGCGCCACATCGGCGGGGTCGGAGTTGGCGAGGAAGGAGTTCGGCTTCTTCTCCTCGTTCAGCTTGACCAGGGTGCCGGCCTTGACGAGATCGGCGGTCAGGCGCTCCCACTCCTCATCACTGCCGTCCGACCACACCACCCGGTCGGGCTGGGTCAGCTCGGCGACCTCGGCCACCCAGGCCAGCAGTCCCGCGTGCTTCGTCGGAGCGCTACTCGGGTCCAGTCCGGGAATGGTGGCTGCGGTCATCGTTGGGGCCTCCTCCGAGGTGGTGGCCGCTTGGAATGGCCACCTGTCAGGTCGTCTCGTCGTCCAGGATACGTACACCGAACAGGCGCTAGGTCACGGGGTTCACCCGGTGCGGTCTACGCCACACCCGGCAGACAGATGATCAAAGTCCCTGGTGATCGCGCGCTCGGTCTCGACGCGAGAGCGTACCGGTTCGAGCGACGGTCACATGTCAGCCGATTCGTCCCGATCCGCCGGAGATCCACTCGCCGGTGTCCGGGTCGAGCACGGCGGACCGGAATTCGCCGTCCGCGCCGATCTCGGTGATCTTGTCGACCTGCCCGTCCCGATCGCTGTCCGTGTACACGGTAAACCCGTCGGGCCCGTTCCGTGTGAGCGAATCGTTGACGCCGTCGTTGTCGGTGTCCACCTCGGCGGGTCCGAGATCCCAGATCCGGCCGTCGTCGTGCATCCACAGGTGGTCGTCGAGATCATCGGACGCGGGCGACTCGTGCAGCGCCGCGACCGACTCGACCGACCTCGGATCAGCAGCCCCGTCGGCCGTACCGAACAGCAAGGACTCGTCGGGGCGATCCGGTTCGGTGGCGTCGTCGGAGAACATCGGGTCCATCAGAATCACTGCTTCCCGTCGTCGTGGCCGGCTCGGGCGGTTCCGGCCGGTCCCTCGTCCTGCCGTCGGTCGTCCTGGTGCTCTGCGGGGTCGTCGGACTTCCGTCCCGGATCGTCGCCGCGGCCGGCGGGATGCGCCCAGAGCCGTTCCGACCGTGCGGCGAGATCGCGGCGGACGGCCTCGGCGCGCTCGCGCCGGACCCGGGCACCGCGGACATCGACACCACTGCGCACCCGGCGGATCTCCTCGTCGAGGCGCGCGATCTCTGCCGACACCTCCCGGTTGCGGCGTTCGTGGGCGCGTGCGATCTGCCCGGCGATCCGGGTCTCGGCCGCCGTGAGACGCAGGGCGAGCTGATGATCGAGTGTCGTCCGGGCCTCGGCGAGGAGTTCGACGGTGCGCACCGCTCGTTCCGAACGGTTCACCGCACCCCGCCGGACTCGGATCACCCACGCCGCGACCGCCACACCCAGGAGCAGGGCGAGCGGCATGCTGATCCACTGCAGCGTCTGCACCGACGCCATCGGCGCGACGACGAGGCGTCCGACGCCCAGACCGGTCGACGCGCCGATGACGACGAGCAACGCGTCTTCGGCACCCGCGCGCCGCGCCCGCGGGCTCGGCCGCTCGGTGTCCAGTGACACCGCCGGCCACGGCTCGTCCGTCGCCGACTCGGGGTCCAGACCCACCAGGGCGGTCGCCCGCACGGCGTCGGCCCGCTCGTCGGCCCGGCGACGCACGCGGTCGGCGAGCTCGGCCCATCCGGCTCGGACCCAGGTGGCGTATCCCGGGTCGGCGGCCGGAGCGTGGTCGGCGGCCGCCGCCGCCAGGTCGCGCACTCCGGCGTGCAATTCAGTCGACGACTGCGCGCGCACGCGAGCCAGGCCCGCGCGTGCGGCCGTCAGCCGGTCGGTGCGTCCGCGGTCACGGTTGGCGAGGAGTCGGCGGCGGCGGGTCAGGAGTTCGTCGGCGGCGGCCTGCGCGGTCGCCTCGTCGTCCGCACCGGTCCCCGCCGAACCGAGCAGGTGCTCGACCGCGCCGATACCGGCCGCCAGACGCGCTCGCTCGCCGCGGGACTCCTCCGGCGCGTCCGTCGCCTCGCGCAACCACTCCACGAGCGCGTCGACCCCCGACTCGTCCACCGCACCCCCGAGCGCCGCCACCGCGGACACCCCGAACAGCGGCAGCGTCGCGAACGGGTCGAGCGTGGATCGGTGCGCACGCACCGTCCGCGGCCACTCCCAGAACGCGTCGATCTTGGTGCACACGATCGCGACCGTCCCGATCTGCGCGCGCATCTGTTCGACGAGGAGTCGTTCCTCCTCGCCGACCGACGACGACGGGTCCACGACCACGAGAGCCGCACCGACCGGTGCACCTCGACGGGTCCGGGCGGCGATGTCGAGGTCCGGCCCGAGCGCGTGACAGGCCTCGACCAGCGTCCGTACGCCCACCCCGTCGGTGCCGACAACCAGCACTCCGGTGCCGGTGTCGACGCGATCAGGGTCGAACCCGGTCAGCTCGCGTGCGGCATCGAGTGCCGTGCCGGTCATGTGGCCGCCCCCGCGCCGGCCAGGAGTCGTTCGGCCCCGGCGCGGTCGAGACCGGCCGCGGCCGCCTCCTCCAACCGGTGGCGCAACTCGACCTCGCGCCAGTGCCGGATGCGGCCGACCCGCTCCCCGATCGGCCCCACGAGGTCGGGCACCCCGCTGGCGTCCCGCAGTGCCCGACTCAGGTCTCCCGCGTTCGTGGCGACAGGTGACGCGGTCTCGATGAGCGCGAGCGCGGTGTCGATGCCGTAGGCGTCGATCCGGCGCAGCAGACCCTGCCGCATCAGCCGTTCGTCGGAACCCGGGCGTCCCACGAGGAACCGACCGGCCATCGACGGCATCCCGCCACCGGCGGCCGCCATGGCCGTCAGCGCCGCGAACTCCGCAGAGTCGAGGTCGGCGCACGCCAGCAACTGCGACACCGCATACACCGGCGTGCCCAGGCGGGTGGCACACGCCGATGCGACGGCGACCGCGGAATCCCATTCGCCGTGGGTGTCGGCCTTGCCGAGCACCACGAGGACACGATCGGACGGCAGGGTTGCGAGCAGCTCGTGGTCGGCCCGCCGGGGCAACCCGGCCAGGACGAGCAGCCACAGATCGGCGTCGACAGCGGCATTCTTGCCTTCGCCGGGCCCGATCACGGTGAGCGACAGCCGTTCTCGAAGCGCGCGGGCCATGGTGTCGCGCCCGGTCCCCGGGCGGCCGACGACCTGGACGTGCAGTGGACGGAGGAAACGCCGGCCGGCGGCGCTCAGGACGGGCACCAACGACGAGACCGGATCGACGAGATCGGTGAGACGTCCCTGTTCGGCGGCGATCGACAACTCGCTGCCGCCGGGCGCACCGCGCCCGACGGTGTTCACCGGTGCCCCCACCGCAGCCTCCTCGTCGTCGCCCCCTGCGCATCACGCGACCCGGTCCGGCCGCGCCGACAGCCCCGGGCCATCAGCGCACGTGAACCGCAGCAGGGCCGAGAATAATCGGGATCGGCGCGAACGGCGGAGCTGCCTCCACATCTCTCGCGGCGGCGGGATCGATCCACGTTCGAGCCACCCGCGCTGCCCCTGACCGCGGCCGCAATCCGCCCGCGACTTCGCCGAGACGGCTCGATGCGCAACGATGGACGCGTGAACAACAGCCCCGACAGGTCCAGGTTGTACCCCCGCGTGACGAGCTTTCGCTTCCGCCGCGGCACGCTGACGACCGGTCAGCAGCGCAACTGGGAGACGCTGTGGCCGGTTCTGGGCCGCGACCTCGAGATCGGGCCCGAACGCGTCCCGGAGCCGCAGCTCGACCTCACCGCGCTGTTCGGCCGCGACGCCCCGAAGGTCCTCGAGATCGGCAGCGGGACCGGCATCTCGACCGCGGCGATGGCCGAGGCCGAGCCCGACGTCGACGTCGTGGCCGTGGAGGTCTACAAGCCCGGCCTGGCCCAACTCCTCGGTCTCGTCGACCGCAACGGGCTCACCAACGTGCGCCTGATCCGCGGCGACGCCGCCATCGTCCTCACCGAACTCATCCCGTCGTCGAGTCTCACCGGGGTCCGCCTGTTCTTTCCCGACCCGTGGCCCAAATCGCGGCACCACAAGCGTCGCTTCGTCCAGACCGGCACACTGGAGCTGATTGCGGACCGTCTCGTCCCGGGCGGAGTGCTGCACATCGCGACCGATCACGCGGGTTACGCGGAATGGATCGCGGAGGCGCTCGCCACCCAGGACGCCGGTCGCCCGCACGTCGTCCAGCTGACCCGCGAGTCGCCGATCTCGTTGGAGCGGCCGACGACGAAGTTCGAGGGGCGCGCGGAGCGCGACGGTCGGTTTGTCAGCGAGTTCGTGTACACGCGGCCCATCCCGCCGGTCACCGCGACCGGCGGCACCCCGACGGGAGCCAGCCATGAGTGACCAGAGCCCGACCGGCTTCGCCGACACCATCGCCGGTCAGACGGGGACGCGCCGCATGCTGCTGGTGTGGGACGCACCCAACATGGACATGGGTCTCGGAGCCCTCCTCGGCGGGCGTCCGACCGCCGCACACCGCCCCCGTTTCGACGCTCTCGGGCGCTGGTTGCTGCAGCGGACCGCAGATGTGTCCGCTCTCACCGACGGCGCCGGTGCGGTGGAGCCCGAGGCCACCGTGTTCACCAACATCGCCCCTGGTAGTGCCGATGTTGTCCGTCCGTGGGTGGACGCGCTCCGTAATGTCGGTTTCGCGGTGTTCGCCAAGCCGAAGCTGACCGACGACAGCGACGTCGACTCCGACATGCTCGACCACATCGAACTTCGCAGGCACACTGTGGGACTAGCCGGCGTGATCGTGGCGTCCGCCGACGGCCAGGCATTCCGCGAACCGCTGCTCGAGGTGGTCGCCGACGGCGTGCCCGTCACCGTCATCGGATTCCGTGAGCACGCCAGCTGGGCACTGAGCGCCGAAGAACTGGAGTTCATCGACCTCGAGGACATCACCGGCGTGTTCCGCGAGCCACTTCCGCGCATCGGCCTGGACTCCCTGCCCGACGAGGGTGCGTGGCTCACGCCCTTCCGTCCGCTCAGCGCTTTGCTGCGCTGACCTGCGGCGTCGTGGCCGTGCGGGTGTGGGAGGACGGTCGTCCGCGATCGACTGCGCGGCGCCGCTGCGGGTGGGCCCGCGGGTGACCCCGAGGCCGATGCCTCAGGGATCACTCAGGCAACACTGTCAGGATCTCTCGGGAAACTGACAGAATCGCCAGCGGCGGTCTGCGAACGCGGGCGACCAGAGCCCGACTCGTCGTACACGAAAGGACATCAGCGTGTTCCGGTTCATCGGCACATTCGTCTACCGAATGCGCTTCCTCGTCATCGCGGTGCTGATCGCGATGATGGCCGGACTCGGACTGTACGGTCTCGATCTCGGCAAGCACCTCAGCCAGAGCGGCTGGTTCGATCCGACGTCGGAGTCCGACACCGGCGCGCGGTACGCCGACCAGGCGCTGGGGCGCGACCACACCTCCGACGTCATCCTGATGGTCACCCCGCCCGAGGGCACGCAAGTCGACGACAAGGCCTTCGGGGCCAAGGTGGAGACGTTCGTCGAGGACCTCATCGCGACGCACCCCGACATCGTCGGACGCGCCGATCCGGGTCTGTACGACCCGTTCCTGGTCCAGCCGGCGCAGAGCACGCTGCAGGACCGGCTGTTCACCGAGGACGGCAGACACGCCTTCATCAGCATCGGCGTCGCCGGAAACGACGACACGACGGTCCTGAACAACTACAAGACCATCGAACCGTTCTTCGAGGACATCCCCGAACGCTTCGATCTCCCCGGGACGAGCTTCGAACTCGCCGGCCTGCAGCCGATCGCCGGGTCCATGGCCGAGGGCATGGACAAGGACATCCATCGCGCCGAGGTGCTCGCGCTGCCACTTGTGGCGATCATGCTGTTCTTCGTGTTCGGCGGCGTCGTCGCCGCCTGTCTGCCCGTCCTCATCGGCGGTCTGACCATCGCCGGTTCGCTGGGCATCATGAAGATCCTGGCGCTCACCACCGAGCTCAACATCTTCGCGCAGTCGGTCGTCACGCTGATCGGTCTCGGCATCGCGATCGACTATGGCCTGTTCATCGTGTCCCGGTTCCGCGAGGAACTCGGTGAGGGGTATTCGACGAAGGCCGCGGTCCGAAGAACCGTGATGACCGCCGGCCAGACGGTGGTCTTCTCCGCGACGATCATCGTCGCCGCGCTGGCGTGTCTGCTGATCATGCCGCAGGGATTCCTCAAGTCCGTCGCGTACGGCGCGATCGCATCGGTGTCGCTCGCCGCGATCCTGTCGATCACGGTCCTGCCGGCGCTCCTCGGCATCCTCGGCCCCCGCGTGAACATGCTGTCGATCAGCACGGTCATGAAGTACACGGCCGTCCCGCTGGCCCGGCGCTTCTCCGGCGAGGAGCGGGCCGTTGCGATCGAGACGCGGTTCAGCGGACGCATGAAGACCAGCCAGGAGGTCGAGAACGGCTTCTGGGGCCGGCTCGCGACGTGGGTGATGAAGCACCCGGTCAAGACCGCGGTCCCCACCGTGCTCCTGTTGCTCGCGCTGATCATCCCGTTCGGCAGCATCCAGTTCGGCGGTATCAGCGAGAAGTTCCTGCCGCCGGACAATCCCAACCGTGTCGCGCAGGAGAAGTTCGACGAGTACTTCCCGAGCGAGCGGACCGAGGCCATCAAGCTCGTCATCATCTACGACGAGTCGAGCCAGGCCGACCAGAACAAGCTCGACGCGATCGCCAAGCGCGCCGACGAGGTCCCCGGTTTCACCAACAAGTTCAGCGACGCCGACAAGTCCGACTTCGGCTCCTTCGACGCCGAGCGGTACCCGAATGTAGGCGTCTACCAGGTGTCGGCGGGTCTCCAGGACCGGAACACCGCGGCGCAGGCGATCGATCAGTTGCGCGCGATCGACACCGAGGGCCTCACGATGTACGTGGCGGGCACACCGGCCCTGACCCAGGATTCGATCGACGCGCTCATGCAGCGGCTCCCGCTGATGGCGGTCATGCTGGTCCTCATCACGGGCCTGCTGATGTTCCTGCAGTTCGGTTCGATCGTCCTGCCGATCAAGGCCGCGCTCATGACGGCTCTCGGACTCGGTGCCACTCTCGGCATCCTGACCTGGATATTCGTCGACGGCCACGGCGCCGAACTGGCCAACTTCACCCCCGGCCCGCTGTTCGCGGCCGTGTTGGTGCTGATCATTGCGATCGTGTTCGGCCTCTCGACCGACTACGAGGTGTTCCTGCTCTCCCGAATGGTCGAGGCCAGACAGAAGGGCGCGAGCACGACGGAGGCGATCCGCAGCGGTACCGCGCACACCGGCGGCATCATCACCGCGGCGGCCGCGATCCTCGTCGTGGTCACCGGCGCGTTCAGCCTGTCCGAGATCGTGATGATGAAGTACATCGCGTTCGGCATGATCGCCGCCCTGATCCTCGACGCCACGGTCATCCGCATGCTGCTCGTCCCGTCGGTGATGAAGCTGCTCGGTGACGACTGCTGGTGGGCGCCGAGGTGGATGCGAGTGGTCCAGCGCAAGATCGGTCTCGGCGAGACCGTCCTCGACGACGAGCCCGACGAACAACGCGACGCCGGCGCCACCGCCCGTCCGATGAGCGCTGGCACCGTGGTGGCCGAGGCCCCGACTTCGGTGATGGCTGCGGCGCGTAGGCAACCGGTAGCCGCGGGCGCGGTCCCCGGCCGGGGTCGTGTGCCGGTCGGCGCCGGCCGGCCCGGCAGCCCGATCCGACCCGCTCCGGACCGACCTGCCCCAGACCGACCCGCCCCAGACCGATCCATGGGCAATGGTCGCGCGGGTGCGCCGACGGGCCAGGCATCCGAGCTGCGCACCGGTTCCGGACCCGCACCTGCTCCGCAGGGCGCCCCCGCCGGTCCGCCGCCGAGCCCGGGCCGCCCGAACACCGGGCCGACCCCGCCGCGCACCACGCCGGCGCGCGTCGGACCCTCGCCCGCACCCGGTGCGCCGACCCCCGAGCCCGCCGAACGCCGTCCCGCCACGCCGTATCGGCGTCCCGCGGTGTCGAAGGGCGACCGTCCCGACACCGGGGGCTGGAGTCTCGGCGAAGGCGGCATCCGACTCGGCGACGCCACGCCCCGATCCACGAACGGCGACCGGCCGACGGTCACACCCCCTTCGGGCCCGCCCCGCGTGCCGGAGACCGGTGAGCGTCCGAATCCGACCCCGGGACCGGTTCGGCCGAATCCCGATCCGTCCGGTCAGCGTTCCCCGCTCGGACGTAGGCCCGCCCTCGACGAGACCGGTCGTCGCCCGCTCGCGGCCTCGGTCAGCCCTGAGACGTCGACCCCGTCGTCGCGGAGCCGTCGGAGCAACGGTCCGTCGCCGATGGAGCGCGGACTCAGCGCCGACGCGACCCCGGCAGCCGCCTCACGGCCCGAGGGCGGTCCCGCCTCGGGCGAGCAGGATCGCCCGGTGGACGAGTCGACTCGCCGCCGCCGCCCGCGTACCGACCGGCACGCCCGATCCGACGACACCGGTGACGACGGCCAGATCAGCGTCCAGGAACTGCTGAAGCGGAGTCGTTCGCAGAAGTGACCGGCCGGAATCCGGCCCGCTCACACATTCCGTTCCCGCTCACCCGATTTCGGTGAGCGGGAACGGAATGTGTGAGCGAAGGTCATTCGCGGCCACGGGTTCCGTGGGCCGATCGATCGCGGTAGCCATGCCGAGTGCACTCCCCCGGGCACAGTCGCGCAACCTCACCCGACAGCACCGCGTTGGCGAGCGACTTCTCGGCGGTCCCAGCACGAACCAGCAACTGGGCGGCCAGGCCGTCGGTGAGCGCCGCGACGCCGAACGCCGCAGATACCGCGTCGGTCTCCTCATCGACCTCACCGCATTGCGTGCCGTTCACCAGCGCCGACTCGATCCGGTCGCGCACGTCGCCGTGCGCTCGTTCGAGGTGCTGACGGAGTTGCTCGTTCTCGAGCGCCAGGCCGGCGAAAGCATGGCTGAGGTACACCTCGTCGCGACGACGCGGCGTCAACGGAAGCAGTTGCGACAGTCCGCTGATCATCATGTCCTCGATCCGTGCGCCTCGGCGCTCTGCCCGCTCGATCTCCGCGTCGATCCGATGGAGAACGCCGGCACGCAGGGAGGTGAAGGTGTCGATCAGCAGATCTTCCTTCGACGGGTAGTAGTGCTGCACCAGACCGACCGAGACCCCGGCCGCGTGTGCGGCTCGTGCGATCGTCACGCTGCCGAGCCCGGTCGTACGGGCCACTTCCGCGACGCCGCCGACGATCTGCAGGCGCCGTTGTCCGTGATCGGCTACGCGTCCCATGGACCGACCATACCCCTGGACACACTCGGGACAATATGTTCGTATGGTTATCGACGACCATATGACCATATTGTTTGAGGTGAGCGAAATGCGCGTCCGCGCAATGCAGTCGGGATCGATCCTGTTCGTCGTCGCACTCCTGATGTGCCTGACAGGGGTAGGACCGGCAATCGGCACACCTGACGTCGCCGCCCATACCGCGACGGGCGGCACCATCGCACAGGTCGAGGCCTACCTCGACGACGTGCGCGACAGACTCGACATCCCGGGTCTGGCGGTACGGGTGACCGAGCGAGAGGACCCAGTTCTGACCTTCCTGGACGGCAGGGACGGAACCGGCGCACCGATCACGCCGGACACGCAGTTCCTGATCGGCTCGGTTGCGAAATCCATGACAGCGGCTCTGGTGGGACGCCGTATCGTCGACGGCCGAGTGTCACCGGGTACACCCATCTCGTCACTCCTCCCCTGGCTCTCTGATTCGGGAGGCGTCACCGTCGACGAACTGCTGACTCACAGGAGCGGGTACAGCCGAGCGGACGGGCTCGCGGTCGCCGAGCGGTACGACACCAGTCCCGGCGCCCTACGCAGGGCCGCGGAATCACTGCATCGAAGCGGACTTCGAGGCGAGTTCGTCTACAGCGACGCGAACTACCTCGTGCTCGGCGCGCTGATCGAAGAGCTGACCGGACATGACTTCGCCGAGGTTCTCGACGACGAACTGACCGCCCCTGCCGGGATGACGCGGACTGTCGCCTCAGCGGAGCATGCGTCTGGACTCCCGCCGGGACACCGGTACTGGTTCGGCACACCGCGTACACATGATCCCGGGTTCGACGATTCCGGCGCCCCCTACGGATACGTGTCCTCGACCCTCACCGACATGTCCGTGTACGCGCAGCTGATGAGCGGCGCCGCACCGGCAGTGCTGCCCGCCGGCACGCTCCAGCTCCTACACCGACCGCGGGTCGACGGCGGCACCGCGACGTACGGTTACGGCTGGCGTGTTCATGATGCCGGTAACCGAACGACCATCGACCACACCGGCGCGACCCCGGGCTAT
This sequence comes from Gordonia sp. NPDC058843, assembly GCF_042743165.1. Classification (NCBI taxonomy): domain Bacteria; kingdom Bacillati; phylum Actinomycetota; class Actinomycetes; order Mycobacteriales; family Gordoniaceae; genus Gordonia; species Gordonia sp. NPDC058843. Next base: position 159,950 of record NZ_JBHYNC010000007.1, on the reverse strand, counting down.
TTCGCACACGTCCTGCTCGGCACTCGCGACCGTACGGTCGTGGTTCTCGCGAACATCTACGGCGAAGCGGCCGCACCTTCGCTCGCCGGTATCGCCCCCGATGTCCTGGCACTACTCGACGGTGCACAACCCCACCAGACCGGCGTCGACACCCTGCTGGGCACGATCCCGTGGGTGATCTCGGTGGTGGCGATCTCGGGCCTGGTGATGGCCGCAGTCGGCCTTCGAATCCGGCGACCCCTGTCACGCGCGCTCGCCATCGTGGGTTCCGCAGGCATCCTCATCTCGCTTTGGTACCTTCCCACCTTCGTCGGTCTCGATGCCGCCCAGGCGCGCATCTGGCTGCCCGATACCGCCCTCGGACGGGACATCGGAGTCGCGACATGGGTGATCGCCGTGATTGTCCTCGTGGCCACTGCGATTCGTGGACGACCACCGCTCGCCACCTCTGACGGGCGCACCGAGTTCACTCCTCCTCGAGGCCGTGTTCGATGACGTAGCGGGTCAGCTCCACCCGGTTGCCGAGCTGGAGCTTGCGGAGGGTGGCCTGGACGTGGTTCTCGACGGTGCGGTGACTCAACTCGAGGCGTCGCGCGATCTGTTTGGCGCTCAGCCCTTTTGCCACCAGACGCAGCACCTCGGTCTCGCGTTCGGTGAGCACGGGCGCCGCGGGCGCGGCGTCGGGTTGCTGGGACATGCGCCGGTACTCGCCCAGCACCAGTCCCGCGAGTCCCGGGGTGAAGACCGCCTGACCATCGGCGGTGGCCCGCACCGCCTCCACCAGCTCTTCGCGCGACGACGACTTCACCAGATACCCACTGGCGCCGGCTTTCACGGCCTCGAGCACGTCGTCACGCTCACCCGAGGCGGACAACACCAGGATCCGAGTCCGCGGCGAGACCTCGAGAACCGCTGCCGTCGCCTCGGTGCCGGTACCGTCGGGTAGCTGCATGTCCATCAGTACGACGTCGGGTGTGACAGCTGCCGCGCGTCGGCCCGCGCTGCCCACCCCATCCGCGGTGGCGACGACGTCGAACCCCTCGTCGGCGAGGTCACGGGCCACCGCCTCACGCCAGATCGGGTGGTCGTCGACGACCATGATCCGCAGCGGCGCCCGCCCCTCGTCACTCCGGCCTGCACTCATACCCGTTGCTCCCCTCGGCTCTCAGCTGTCGTCCCGCGGGACCGTGAACTCCCACTCCGTCCCGGCACCCGGTTCGGTGTCGAGGTGCGCAGTCCCGCCGAGTGATTCGATCCGCCCGACGATCGACTTCGACACTCCGAGGCGCCCCTGAACGACCGCCTCGGCGAGGCGGCCGTCCGGGATGCCGATCCCGTCGTCGCGCACACTCACCACGACGTCCCGGCCCAGATCCTCCACCAGGATGTACGCGCGCGCACCGGGACCGGCATGGTTCACCACGTTGTCGAGTGCGTTGACGACCGCCGCGCGGATCTGCGCTCCCCGGCTCTCCGGGATCATCACCGGATCCGCGGGAGCGCTCACCGAGATCCGACCGTCGGCGAAGCCGCGGAGGACGGCGGCGAGGTCGACGCTGCGTTGCGCGTCGGGATCGGTGGCGACGGGTTCGTCCGTATCGGAGATGAGTCGACGCAGCGTACGCTCCTGTTCCGCGGCAAGCGTGGCGAGTTCGTCTGTCGGGCCGCCGATCTCGCGTCCGCGTCGGGCGATCAGCGCCAGCACCTGGAGTACCCCGTCGTGGACCTCACGGGAGAGTCGCTCGCGTTCTTCGGCGGCCGCGGCGATACGCGCCGCCCGGGACAGCTGCTCCTGCACCCGGCGCGCGTTCGCGGCCGCGAGTCCGACCGCCATGCCGGTCGCCACGATGACGATGATCGTCGCGTTCCGTCCGAAGTCGAGATTGAGTTCACCTTTGACGAAAGTGCTGGTGCCGCCGACGATCAGTCCCGACACGATCCCGCCGACCGGCCCGGTGAGGATCGCGACCGAGATGACGGCGTTGGTGGCCCACAGGGTGGTGGGCCAGGTCTGGTTGTTCCATGCCCACTCCGCGCCGGCGACATACGACGTCGACAGCATCAGCGCGCAGACGACGACCACCTCGGCACCGACCCACACCCGATTACGCGCGAACCCCACGAAGTAGCCGATCCCGCTCACCAGCGTCCAGACCGAGAGCAGTCCGAACAGGACCCAGGCGACCCCGCCGCGGTCGAGGTCGGGGTTGACGGCGATCTGGAAGCCGAGCGCGTACAGGTACGACAGCAACCGGAAGATCTGCGCGCCCCGCCACAGCGGGCCGACCGGATCGTTGTCGACGACCCGGTCCAGGCGATCCGGACCGGGTTGCCGGTCCGGCAGTGTGCCGAACACCGGCGGCCGCTGCCGCGTCACGTCCCGCCGCTCCCGTCCCGATCGCTCCCGTCTCGATCGCTCCCGTCCCGATCGGCACCGTCTCGGGCGCTGTGCTGTTCCTTGTCGGGACCGGACCGCCCCTCCGATCCGTCACCGGGACGAGATCGGGTGTCGGAGTGGTCATGGGCGAGCGTTTCGGCGGCGGCGTCGGGGTCATCGGTGTCCCAGACCGGCGGGTCGGGCTCGGCGACCACACCCGGGCGCCCGTCGTTGCCGTCGCCGTCGACTCCGCGCCCCTTGAGACGCCGGATCGCGGTGTTGAAGAACGCGATCAGGGGCACGGCGAGCAGACCGCCGATGATGCCGGCCGACACCAGCCCGGCCGCGATCCCGAGTACCACCGCGACCGGATGGAGACGAACCGAACGCCCGAGCAGGAATGGCTGCAGCACATGGCTTTCCAGTTGCATGACACCGATGACGATGGCGAGGGCGACGACCGCGGCGATCCACCCCTGGGTCACCAGGGCGACGAGCACCGCCAGGGTGCCGGTGACGAGCGCGCCGACGATCGGTATGAACGCGCCGAGGAACACCAGCGACGCCAGGGGAAGAGCCAGGGGCACCTGCAAGATGGCGAGTCCGATGCCGATACCGCAGGCATCGACGAAGGCGACGGCGACGGTTGCCCGGACGTAACCGACCAACGTGCCGAACCCGGCGATGCCCGCTTCCCACACCCGATTCCGGTTGGCCGCGGGGATCACGTTGACCGAGAACCGCCAGATCTGACCCCCGCCGTACAGGAAGAAGATCACCAGGAACAGCGTCAGCAGTGCACCGGTGATGATCTCGGTCGCGGTGGTGGCTGTGGCCAGGGCACCGCTGGTGACGCGGTCCTGATTGTGCTGGATGAAGTTGAGGGTGTCGGTGCCGATGTTGCGCACTTGGTCCCGGTCGAGGCCGAGGGGCCCGTTGATGAGCCATTCCCTGGTCTTCTCGACGGTCACCCGGACCTGTTCGGCGAGTTCGGGTACGCCGTCGATGAACTCGCGGACCACGAACGTCATGACCGCGGCGAGGAGCCCGGTCGCGACGATCAGGTTGACGATCACCGCCAGCGACCGTGGGAGCCCCCGCCGATCGAGGGCGTCGACCCCGGGGACCAGCATCGCCGAGATCAGGATGGCCAGGGCGACGGGTACGAGCACTTCCTCGAACTCCCGGAACACCCGGGTCGCGACGTACCCGGCCGCGACGAGCAGCAGCAGCCGCCACGCCCATTCCGCCGCCGCCCGCACCTGTGGGTGCACCTTCGCCCGATCGATCGACGCAAGGTCCCGGACATCGCGCGGCCGGTCGGATCGTTCGGCTTCGGTCACGCAAGCAACAGTAGTGCTGTGTCTCGGAAACAGGTGGCCGGTATTCGACGCATCCGGTCATCGATCGGACGTCGGAGACCGGTCGCCCCGGTTCTGAGACAGACAACCAGCCGGCGCAGGTGGCCGACGGGGTGGTCACCGTCATGAGCCCCCTACCTTAGGGTGGCACGTATGTCGTCGGAGGATGTTGGCTCGCCGGGGGGCGCGGCAGCCCCGGCAACCCGTCCTCGGTTCTGGTGGGTGCGCTGGGTCCTACTCACCGTCGTCCTGGTGATCCTCGCGGTCGAGATCGTCATCATCTGGCCCGAACTCAAGGGCGCCTGGCTTCGCATCGGCGAGATCGAGTGGCACTGGGTCGCGGCCTGTCTCGTCGCCGCGATGCTGTCGATGGACAGCTTCGCCCAGGTCCAGCGGGCGTTGCTCCGCTCGGCCGGCGTGCGCGTCACCCAGTGGCAGTCCCTGTCGGTCATCCTGGCGGCGAACTCGCTGAGCCAGACCATGCCGGGTGGCCAGGTCCTCGCCCCGGCATTCACCTACCGGGAGACCCGCAAGTGGGGTGCGACGCCGGTGATCGCGTCGTGGCAGGTCGTGATGTCGGGCCTGCTGGCCGGTATCGGGCTCGCCGTCCTCGGCTTCGGCGGCGCGCTGCTGGCCGGCGCCAAGACGAGTCCGTTCTCGGTGGTCTTCTCGGTCGCCGGATTCCTCGCGGTCGCGGTGGTGCTGCAGTACCTGGCGAGCCACCCGGAGTCGTTGAAGAGCACCGGCATCCGTGTTCTCGGCTGGGTCAACCAGCTTCGCAACAAGCCCGAGGCCCACGGCACCGAGCGCCTTTTCGAGACCCTCGAACAGCTCCGCGCGGTCCAGCTCGGCAAGCGCGACACCTCGATCGCATTCGGGTGGAGCTTCTTCAACTGGGTTGCCGACGTCGCGTGCCTGATGTTCGCCTGTTGGGCGGTCGACGCCCATCCGAGCATCTCCGGGCTGATGGTCGCCTATGCCGCGGGCAAGGCCGTCGGCTCGGCGATCCCGCTGCTGCCGGGCGGTATCGGGGTCGTCGACGCGGTGCTCGTGCCGGCGCTGACGAGCGCCGGGATGCCCGCGGCCGACGCCATCACGGCGGTCCTCATCTACCGCCTCATCAGCTACGTCATCGTGTCGGCCATCGGCTGGGGCGTCATCGGCGTCATGTTCCGCAGCCGGATCAAGCGCGACGACACGTTCATCGACGAGGTGGAGCGAGACGCCGAGGTCCTCGAACGCGGCGCCGACAAGGCATCCGCCGATCCCGGCGTCGACGATGCGATCCCCGGTGACCGGAGCCCACCGGAGGACACGACCCCTGGTCCGTCGGTCGATGGACAGACCCCGGACGGACCACCCGGTGAGCGTCCTCCCGGGGAGTCCGGCACTGCGTCCGACACCGATCCGCCGCCCGACCCGGTACGGTAGTCCACCATGCTGAGCTCGAAGACGGATCGGGGCTCCGACACGGCGGAGACGGGGACCTCGCCGGCGCGCGGAACCGCGACGGCTCCCGTCGCAGCCCTGTTCGACGCCGTGGCGATCACGGTCTTCGTCCTCATCGGCCGGGCCAGCCACGAAGAGGGTTACGCGCTGACCTCGGTGCTGCACACGCTGTGGCCGTTCCTGGCCGGCTGCGCGGCCGGCTGGTCCATCACCTACGTCTATGCCCATGTGCGGTCGAGTGACTTCTTCGGGCATGACTATCGTCCGGACCGGGTGGTCCCGGTCGGTCTGGTCGTCTGGTTCTGCACGGTGACCGTCGCGATGATCCTGCGTTTCATCCTCAGCCAGGGCGTGGCGGTCAGTTTCGTGATCGTCGCGGCCGTGGTGCTCGCGATCTTCCTGCTGGGCTGGCGTGCCGTCTTCGCCGTGCTCGGCCGGCGCGCGTCGGCGTAGACGGTCCCCTCCCCGAGCTGTCTGCGGACCTACTTGATCGTGAAGTACTTCTGCGCGACCTGGAGGGCAGCGGTCCCCGACTTGGGCCCTTCGGTGTAGATCACGACGACCTGACCGCCCTGCAGACCCACGAACCATCCCGGCCCCTCGGGGCCGTTGGTGCCCACGAGGGCTCGCAGCCCGGGTGCCCGGGTGAGGTCACTGGCGTCGCCGGTGGCGGCTGTCGTGGTCATGGCATGCAGGACCGGCCGGACGACGGCCGGATCGAGTCCGCCGAGTTCGCCACCCGCGATCTTCGTCGGCACGTTCTTGAGGACGAATGGCGGCACCGACGACGTCTGTCCGGATGCACTGCGCGCCATCGCGACCCCGAAGGCGGCCATGTTCGTCATCGACATCATGCTCTGACCGGGCCGGAAGTCGATGGTCGCGATTCCGGGACGATCCGGCGTGGGAACGCTCGCGCCGGGCACCGTGAACTGGACACCGAGTCCGAGACGATCGAGGAATTCGTCGCCGCGCTCTGGCTGCGGTCCGGCGGCGCGTCCGATCGCGTCGAAGACGGGGTTGAGCGTCGTACCGACCGGATAGGGCTGGTCGATGTCGATTCCGTTGTCGACGGCGTACGAGTTCCGGGCCATCCCGAGGATGGCGCCGGTCTGCGCGTCGAGGGTCATGATGGTCGCGGGCTGACCCACCTCGACAGCCGCGTCACCCAGGGTCAGCTGAACGCCCTGGTCGACTGTCGTGGGCACGTCCGGTCCGGGCGGGCCCTGTTCGCCTGCCAACTTCCGGGGAGCGGCCCCCGGACCGACCATCTCCACCTGCCAGCCGGCGGTCGCGTCGCGGATGGCCTGCCAGTAGTTGGTGAGTCCGTCCTCGAGCGGTGAGGAGAGTCTCCGGTCGGCCGTCACGAGTTGATCGGACCGATTGACCACGACTCCGGGGACCCGACGCGGGTCGCCCGCAAGGACCTCCATGTCGGAGTCGCGGAGTCCGACCGCGGTGATGGCCCTGCCCGGGGTCGCGTCGAGCTTCTCGCGGATCACCTGACCGGTGATCAGGGGTGCGATGGGCGCGATCACCCCGGCGAGCGCCCGAACCGAGGCGTTGAGGTCCGCGGTGCGAGTGGGGTCGAGCACGATCTCGTTGACCGGCTGGGCGTACATGAAGACCCGGCCGGTGCGGCTGCGCACGGTCGGTGCCGGCTTCGCGTCGGTGCGGATCTCGCGCAGGGTGCCACCGGCGGTGAGCCCGGCGTGCAGGATCGCAGGGTCCCAGGTGACCTTCCAGCCCGAGGACAGCTTGCGCGCCGTACCGCCGCTGGTCGACTCGTACACGCGCCCCTTGTCCCAGTTCCAGGTGGTGGTGACCGAGAACGTCGCCGTCCCGTCGCTGTATTCGACAGGGTTCTCGACGTCGACGTCGACGCGTTGAGCGGACATCTGTTTCAGGGTGGTGGCGAGAGTGTCACCGGCCTGACCCGGCGCGGTCGTGAACCCGGCCGCACCGCCGGCGTCCTGACGGCTCAGCGCTTCGGCGAATGAGTCGATGGCAGCAGCGGCACCCGTGTTCGACGAACCGCCGAAGCCGCAGGAACTCACCATGACCGCGCACGTGACCGCCGCACAAGCGGCTGTCGTCGCGCGCTTGACCCAGATCTTCATGACAACAATCTTCACTCTTGTAACACTCGAATACGACGCGGTGAGCTTCCATTCGGGGATCAAGCCGGTCACGAACTCATCTCGTCGACAGGACCTTTGGCACTCCCTGTCGTGCGCGATCGCTGTCCGGCGCAGTGCGTCTGTACCACGCCGGACCCGGTCATCCCCGACCGCCCACAGCTTGCCCGACTGCGACAATGAATACATGGCTTTCACCGTGATCCGGAGCGCTGACCGAGCGGTCACGACGACCGACTGGCTGACCTCACGGCACTGCTTCTCCTTCGGCGACCATTACGACCCGTCGAACACCCACTTCGGCGCGCTGCTGGCCGTCAACGACGAGGTCGTCGCGCCGGGCGCGGGCTTCGATCTCCACACCCATCAGGAGAGCGAGATCGTGACGTGGGTGGTCTCGGGGACGCTGGTCCATCGCGACTCGGCCGGTCACTCCGGCGTGCTCTACCCCGGCCTGGTGCAGCGTCTGAGCGCCGGCACCGGCGTGGAGCACTCCGAACGCAACGACGCCTGGACCGATCTCGCAGGCTCGGGCACCGGGCCCGTGCGCTACATCCAGATGTGGCTGATGCCCGACCGCCACGGTCTCGCCCCCTCGTATGCACAGGCCGACGTCCGGGAGCGTCTCGCCGCCGGCGGACTCGTGCCGATCGCTTCGGGCGACCCGGCCGGCGACGCCGCCATCGACGTCGCCAACTCGGGCGCCACCCTCTACGCCGCGCTACTCCGGCCCGGCGGGACCGTCGAGGTGCCCGGCGCCCGGTTCACCCATGTGTTCGTCGTGGACGGACAGATCAGCGTCGACGAGGTCGGCGTCCTCGGTCCGGGCGACGCCCTGCGAACCGTCGACTCGGGGCCGCTGTCGATTCGCACCGTTGGCGACGAGGACGTCGAGCTCCTCGTGTGGTCGATGGCCGCCGGGCTGGGTGGTTAGCGTCGGGCACACTGCGTAGGTGCCCACGCCCACCCGGTCACCACCTCTCATCTGGACGTAGCGCCACCGAGTGGGCTCCACGATCTCGGCCTATCCTGAGTCGCGTGAGGCCCGAAGCAGACACGACCGACCCCACTCCGGTCCTGACGATCAGCGTGCCGACGATGGCCGACGGCACCCCGGAGCGACCGACGACGAGGGATGCGATCGCCGCTGCGATCCGTGACGATGTGCTCGACGGCCGACTCTCGCCGGGCGATCGTCTCCCCGAGCCGATGCTCGCGGAACGGTTCGGGGTCTCCCGTGTACCTGTGCGCGAGGCACTGTCCCAGCTGCAGAGCGAGGGGTTCGTCCATCTGGAGCGATACAAGGGAGCGACGGTCTCGGGGGAGTCTCGTACCGACGCACTCGAGGTGATGCAGGTCCGTCGTGGGCTCGAGGTGTTCGGCGCCCGACTCGCGGCCGAACGTCGGGGGGGCGAGTACGCCGAGCAGCTGCAGATGGTGACCCAATCGGGTACCACCGCGAAGCAGATGCGGCAGCACGATGCGGTGCCGCCCCTGGTGATGCAGTTCCACGCGCTCGTCGCCGAGGCTTCGGGCAACCGCGAACTCGCCAGAACACTGGACCGCACCCTGCGCCGCATAGCGTGGGTCTTCGATCGGGAGGTCGCCACCCGCGCCGACGGTTGCTGGCGCGACCACACCGCCATCGCCGGCGCCATTCTCGACGGCTCACCGGTACAGGCCGGCTATCTGATGGACGAGCACGTCCGTAGAGACGAGGATTTGGTCCGCGCGCTACTGCAATGACCATGTTCGTATACGAAAATGGTCGGATTAACCGCTAGGTAACGCTAGCTAACGTCGTAGACACGTAGAACGTATACGAATCTTCGTATGCACAAACTCCTCAAGAAACCGGCCGGCTCGACCGGCCTCACGGGATGGTGGCGTACGGGCGTGTTCGGCGCCCAACACGTCATCGTCATGTACACCGGCTGCGTGACCGTCCCCCTGGTCTTCGGCGCCGCTCTCGGCCTCGACAAACAGACCATCGGACTGCTCGTCAACGCCGATCTGCTGATCGCCGGCATCGTCACCATCATCCAGGCCGCAGGCGTCGGCAAGTTCCTCGGCGCACGCATGCCGGTGGTGGCCGGCGCCTCGTTCACAGCTGTCACACCGATGATCCTCATCGGGCAGGAGTACGGCCTCAACGCCGTCTACGGGTCGATGATCGGTGCGGGCATCTTCGCCATCCTGATGGCGGTGCCGTTCTCGAAACTGCTGCGATTCTTCCCACCGGCCGTGCGCGGCGCAGCCGTCACGATGATCGGCCTCTCGCTCATCGGCAAGGCCGTGTCCATGATCTTCGACGACGAGCCTGCCGACGGAGCCCGCCTCTCACTCGCCCTCGGCATCGTCGTCGTGGTGGTGGCGCTGATGCGCTACGGCACGGGATTCCTGCGCCAGGCAGCCGTTCTCATCGCTCTGGTCCTGGGTACCGTTGCGGCCGCACTCATGTCGCTGACCGACTTCACCGGTGTCGGCGACGCCGCCTGGTTCGGCATCCCCGAGCCGTTCTTCTTCGGCGCTCCCACGTTCCCCATCGCCGGGATCATCTCGATGAGCATCGTGATGATCGTGATCTTCATCGAGTCGACCGCCTACATGATGGCGATCTCGGAAACCACCGGCATCGACGCCGACCCACCGCGCATCGCCCGCGGGCTCGCCGCGGACGGCGTCTCGGCGGTCTTGGCCGGAGCATGGACGTCGTTCCCGGACACCATCTTCGCGCAGAACGTGAGCCTCGTCCGGATCACCCGGGTGACGAGCCGGACGGTGGTCGTGGTCGCCGGCGCCCTTCTCATCGTGCTCGCCGTCATCCCGAAGCTCGGTGAGACCATCGCGAGTCTTCCCGGCGCGGTGATCGGCTCGGTCAGCCTGGTGATGTTCGCAACCGTCGCCGGAACCGGGATCAGCACGCTGTCGAAGGTCGACTACCGCGACAACGACAACCTTCTGATCGTGTCTCTCGCACTGGGCGCCGGAATGATCCCGATCGTGTCGAAGGACGTGTACAGCAACTTCCCGGCGGAAGTGCAGATCATCTTCGGCAACGCGATCAGCAGCGCCGTCATCACCGCCTTCGTCCTGAACCTCTTCTTCCATCACCTCCCTCGGCGCGGCGGACGAACGAACCCGCCGGCCACGGACCCCATCGCAGACAAGGAGACAGTGGCGTGACCGGTGTTCGACTACTGACCGTCCCCACCACCGGCCCGAATGACACGGATGCACTGAATGTGCTGTCCGAGAACGGATCGGCGGCCGACGACATCCTCGCCGTCATCGGCAAGACCGAGGGCAACGGTTGCGTCAACGACTTCAGCCGGACTCTTGCGGCCGCCACGTGGGACCCTCGGCTCGCCGCCGAGGCGATCACCGTCTTCTCTGGGGGAACCGAAGGCGTGCTGGCACCGCACGTCAACCTTCTGGTGGCGGACGCCTCCCACGATCCGCGCCACGACCGCGGACTGGTGGCGGCCGTCGGCACGACGCCGGTCATCCCGTCGGACGAGCTGGGCCGCACCGGTCAGATGGAAGCGGTCCGCGACACCGTTGCGAAGTTGCTCGTCGACCTCGACGTCGCCGTGGACGACGTACACCTCGTGCTGGCGAAGTGCCCGCTGCTCACCTCGACCGACATCGCCGAAATGCGCAGCCGCGGCATCGAACCCGTCAGCGAGGACACCTACGAGTCGATGGCGCGTTCGCGGGCGGCCAGTTCCCTCGGCATAGCGTCGGCACTCGACGAGATCGATGACGACACGGCGCGGGCAGCACTCGCCGGTCATCGATCCGCGTGGTCGAACCGGGCATCCGCGAGCGCGGGTGCCGAACTCGACACCTGCCACATCCTGGTGCTCGCCGAGAGCTCGAAGGCATCGAACCCGTTGCGGGCGTTACACACCGAGATGACCGACGCCTACGACCTGGCCGCATTGCAGGAGGCTGCCGCACAGGTGGCCGAGCGGGGCGGACGAATCCGTCAACTGTTCGTCAAGGCGGAGTCGGATCCCTCCGGGACCATCCGGGGTCTCCGGCACACGATGCTGACCGACTCCGACATCAACGCCACCCGCCACGCGCGCGCCGCTGTCGGGGCGCTCGCCGCCGCGGTGAAGGGAGACGGAGCCGTGTACGTGTCCGGCGGCGCCGAACATCAGGGCCGGCCCGGCGGCGGCAGCGTCACCGTCGTCTACGAAATCGATCCCGTGCACATCGCCACTCCGAAGCGAGGAACAGACCGGTGACATCCATCGTCGACGCACATCCCTACCCATGGCCCTACGACGGCGGGCTCGACGTCACGCGGACGGCCCTGCTGCTCATCGACTGGCAGGTGGATTTCTGCGGTCCCGGCGGTTATGTCGACTCGATGGGATACGACCTCACCCTCACCCGCGCCGGACTCGAGCCGACCGCCGCAGTCCTCGAATCCTGTCGCGCGGCCGGGATGTTGGTGGTCCACACGCGGGAGGGGCACCGACCCGACCTCAGCGATCTCCCCGCCAACAAGCGGTGGCGCTCGGCCCGCGCCGGCGCCGAGATCGGTTCCACAGGCCCATGCGGCCGGATTCTGGTCCGCGGCGAACCCGGATGGGAGATCGTGCCCGAGGTGGCGCCCGTTCCCGGTGAGCCGATCATCGACAAACCCGGCAAAGGAGCGTTCTACGCCACCGATCTCGACCTCGTCCTACGATCCGCCGGGATCACGCACCTCATCCTCACCGGGATCACCACCGACGTCTGTGTTCACACCACGATGCGTGAGGCCAACGATCGCGGTTTCGAATGCCTGGTGCTGTCGGACTGCACGGGCGCGACCGACCACAGCCATCACCTCGCCGCGTTGAGCATGATCGCCATGCAGGGCGGCGTCTTCGGGGCGACGGCGACGTCGGGGCAGCTGCTGACGACCCTCGGGTCGGCCGGTGCCGCCGCCCGGTCATGACGACGCCGCGTCGCGCGGTCCTCGTCTGCGGCGTCGCCACCGACCCGCCGGTGTGGGAATCGACCGCCTACGCGCTCGCCGCCATCGGATACGACGTCGACGTCCCGATCCGTCCCCAATCCGGTTGTCTCGACACCGAAGTCGACTTCCTGGCACCACGGTGCGAGGGTGCCGTGGTCTTCGGGGTCAGCGGGGGCGCCACTCTGGGCGTCGAACTCGCCATCCGCGGCGTCGGGATGGCAGCAGGCTTCTTCCACGAGCCTGCGGCCGGATCACTCGTCCCCGGCCTGCTCGATCACGTCGTCGACGCCTTTCGGCGTGAGGGAGTGCACGGATTCGGCCGAGCCCTCTACGGACCGGGGTGGACCACCGCCATGACGTCGGCCGACGATGCCGTCGTCGAACGGGAACTGGCGATGTTCCGTGCGTTCGAACCGCAGGAACCGGTTGCCGATGCAACGTCGGTGACCCTCACGGTAGGCCGGTTGTCGCCGGCCGCACGACACGAATCGGTGAACGCGGTCGCGGGTCGGTGCGGTTTCGGGCGGCGCGTCCTTGCCGGCACCTCGCACGCGGCGCACCTGGACAACGCATTCGTGCCGGTGATCGACGATCTCGCACACTCATGCACCTCTCCGCGCACCGCCTACACAGACAGGGACGACCATGACACCACGGGTCACCGCATTCTTCGACACGCTGGACACCGTCCGCCGCCCTGAGGTGTGGATCGACATCCGCGACCGGGTGAGCGTGACGCGCGAGGCGTCCGCCGCAGCAGGTCCGCTGGCCGGATTGCTGCTGGCGGTGAAGAACAACGTCGACGTGGCCGGTCTGCCGACCACTGCCGGTTGCCCGGGATTTGCCGAAGGGCCTGCGATCGCCGATGCCGAGTCGGTCGCCCGTCTGCGTGCCGCCGGCGCAACCGTCGTCGGGTCGACCAATCTGGATCAGTTCGCGACCGGACTCGTCGGGCAGCGCAGTCCGTTCGGCGGTGTACGCGATGCCCGTCGACCCGATCACGTCTCGGGCGGGTCCAGTTCGGGCTCCGCGGTCGCGGTGGCTCTGGGTCTCGCGGACATCGCGATCGGCACCGACACCGCCGGGTCCGGGCGAGTGCCCGCGGCGCTGCAGGGAATCGTCGGGATCAAGCCCACCCTCGGTGTGGTCTCCGCGCAGGGCCTGGTGCCCGCCTGCCGTTCATGGGATGCGGTCACCATCATGGCCCGCGACCTCGAGACCGCGAACACCGCGATGGCACACATGGCCGGCGGTCCCCGAGCTCGGCCGGTCCCGCACGACGCCCCCCTTGCGGCACCGTCTGACGCACGCGTCGCGATACCCTCGGAGCTGCCCGGTCTGGCGCCGGCCTGGGTTGAGGCGTTCGCCGCCACCGTGGCCCGGCTCCGCGCCGATGGTGTTGCGGTGGAACCGATACCGTTCACCACATTTCTCGAGGCCGCGCGGTTGCTGTACGACGGTGGTCTCGTGGCCGAACGGCACGCCGCGGTCGGCCGGTTCGTGGACGGTCACCGTACCGGGACCGTCGCGTCACCCATCGATCCGACCGTCGGGGACATCATCTCCGCGGCCGGCCGAATCCCCGCGTCTCGGATGGTCCGCGATCTCGAACGTCTCGAAGGCCTCCGGCGGCGCGCCCTGGCCTCGCTCGACGGCTTCGATGCCCTCCTCGTACCGACGGTTCCCGGGCATCCCACGATCGAGGATGTCCGGGCCGACCCCGTCGGCGTCAACTCGTGGCTCGGCACCTACACGAACTTCGCCAATCTCTTCGACATGTCCGGTGTCGCGACACCCGCGGGCATGGTCGGTGGTGCTCAGTTCGGGGTCACCGTGCTGTGCCGCGCCTTCGGTGACGCGGTGGCACTCGACCTTGCCCGGCGCGTGTTCGTAGAGCCCGAATCCGTTGCCGCACTAAGTGCTACGGGCCCACTCGGTCCAACCGGACCCTGGATCGAGGCCGCCGGAGCCACGTTCGTCGATCTCTTCGTCGTCGGGGCTCATCTCCCCGGTCAACCACTCGAGCACGAGCTCACCGGGCGAGGGGCTCGCTACCTGGGCGGCGCTTCCACTTCCCCGGCCTATCGGTTGTACGCCCTGGACACCACCCCACCCAAACCAGGTCTCGTGCACACGAATACCGGCGGTGTCGAGATCGACGGCGGCATCTGGCGCGTACCAGCCGCGGCGTTCGCGTCGTTCGTCCAGGCACTCCCATCGCCGATGGCAGTGGGACCGGTCCAGCTGTCCGACGGTCGTACGACGACTGGTTTCGGTTGCGCTGCATCGTCTGTCGATTCCGCAGTCGACATCACGGAGTACGGTGGCTGGTTGCGTTACCTCAGACGCGAGGTACCTAACCGCACCGGCTCCGTCGCACCCGGCCGGTCCGCTGTCGGAATCTCCGGGTGATCAACCTGGGACGGCGTCGAGTCGGCGCGCCATCTGCGCGTACCCCTCCCACACCGACGCATAGTGCGGCTGCCAGCCACTTGCCGACCGAAATCGCTTGTTGGACACACGGAGCGATCGGGTGAGCGACGTGGTGCGCGCGCCGAGCAGGAGCGCAGCACGACCGGGCCCGGTCACGACCGGATGCCTGCCGACCGCACCGGCCAGGGCAGCCGTGTGATGCCGTTTGGTGACCGGCAGATCGTCGACGATGTTGTATGTGCCGGACTCGGCCCGGAGTGCCGACACCACCGCGTCGGCGGCATCCGCGAGATGGATTGAGGAGACGTAGGCATCGGGCCTACCTGCACGGAAGCCGATCCGCCGCCGCGCGAGCGCCATGAGCTGCTCGCTGTGGGCGGCGCCGGCGCCGTAGAACAGCCCGAATCGGAGCACCACACCGGTGCCGCCGGAACCGGTGAACCGATGGGCCGATGCCTCGGCGGCGTGATTACCTGCCGCGATCGGATAATGGTCGACCGGTGACTCCTCGTCGATCCACTGGTCACCGGAATCGGCATACACCATGGCAACCGATTCCTGCAGCACCCGCGGCACGTCGGCGGCGATGGCCGCATCCACGACCGCTGCCGAACCCTCGCGCCTGATCCGGTGGCACTCCTCCCAGGCCGACAGGCGGACGAACGAGGCCGTCCCGGGCAGTGCCGACGCGAGATTGACGACGGCGGCGCATCCGTCGAAGCCCTCGGCGAGGCCGTTCCGGTCGAACAACGACACGTGCGTCGGAGTCGCACCCTGGGCGCGCAGTGCGGAAGCACCGGCCTCCGAGCGCGCCAGGGCGCGCACCTCATGTCCCGCGGCGACCAACGCGGGCACCGCGTATCCCCCGATGGCGCCCGTACCGCCGGTCACGAAAACCCGCATGCGTCGAGAGTACCCCGGATCAGGGTGCGCTTTGTCCCGGTTACCGGGACAAAACGCAACGTGATGGACTTCTCCGGTCAGTCCGCTGTCCGCGAGAGGGCGTGCAGATCCTTTGCCGTGGATGACTTCTCGACCGACTCGGGATCGGGATAGGTGCGCAGGAGCCGATCAGCGGTGCCTGCGGTGGTGACCGCGAACCAGTAGTGTTCGTTGCGGTAGTGGTGGAAGCGGTGGTTCCGCCACAACCGGCGATAGTAGGAGTGGCGCGGCCGATAGTCGGAGTGGATCAGGTAGTGCGTCCATTCGTAGACCAGTCCGATCGCCGCGAGGGTCATCATGAACGTGAGACCTCGTTCCGCACTGGTGAATACGATGAGCCCGACCACGACAGCCGCAGCAACGACCCCGACCAGCACCTGCCACGGGATGAATACGAGCGGGATGTCCCGGGGATCGGCGTGGTGCTCCCGGTGCTTACGCGCCACCAGCGGGTCGATGCTGATCGGACCCAACCGCTTCGGTCGCCAGTGCAACACGAAGACGTGGATGAGCCACTCCGCCAGCGGGAACACGGCGATCATCACGACAGGAACCAGCAGATCGGCAATGCCCCACCCGCCCAGCCATATCCGCGCCGCGAGCGAGATTGCGAGGAATGCGGCGATCATCCAGGGCGACGGGTGTCGGAGGAACTCGGCGAATGCGTCGCGAAGGCTCGTCGAACGCCGCGACCGCATGCGCCGCTCCTCGGCGGCGACCTGCTCACGAGCCTTGGCGTCGATGTCGTCGGTGGACATCAGCTCTCCTCTCCGGAAGCGGACTCGGCGTCCTCCAGTGCCTGACAGAGCTCGAGTAGGTCTGCGGTCGCGGGCGACAGCAGTGCTCGAGCCGCGGCCTCGGCGCGTTCGGGTTCGTGCGCTGCGATCGCGTCGACGAGCGCGCGATAGCCGTCGATGTTCCCGACCTCCGGCTCCAGCATTGCCGCGAGCGCGGGAACCGCCGGTTCGTACGCTGCGCGGAGCGAGTTGTACATGAGGCGAAAAGCGATGGAGTCGGCCGCGTCGACGACCGTGCTCCAGAACTCGAGAGCCACGACCTGCTGGCCGACCGGGTCGGGTTCGGCAGCGAGATCGGCGAGTATCGCCGTCAAGTTCGCCAGGTGGTCGTCGGTCGCCCGCCTCGCCGCCAGGCCCGCGACTTCCGGGCCGACTGCGGCGCGGGCCTCGACGATCGACCGCGCGACACTCGGCACAAGGGCTCCACCCCGGATCAGCAGGCGCGGCAGCAGATCCAGACCGCCCGTCCGGGCGATGTCCTGAACCCGTGCGCCGTCACCCTGCCGGATGGAGACCAGCCCGGCCGCCGCCACCCGTTTCAGCGCTTCTCGCACGGTGGGACGCGAGACGCCGAGGATGCGCGCCAGCTCCCGTTCGCTGGGCAGCGACTCACCGGCCGGAAGGTCGCCGGACAGCACGCCCTCGACGATCTGGTCGAACACGATCTCGGGAGCGCTCTGCTGGGACACGGGCTCGAACGGCATGCACCGACCGTACGATCAGGAGGCCTGGTGGTCAAGTGGTAAGACCAATCTATTCAGTCAGTGTCGGAATGTTCGGTCGACGCATTGGTTGTACCGACCATGAGTGACACCGCCGCCACCTCATCCGACACCCTGACCGCCGACGACCTCGAGTTCCTCGGCCGCCCCCTACTCGGGTTCTTCTCGACCGCAACCGGTCCCACGCCCCCACAACCCCGACCGGTCTGGTTCGAGGCAACCGCAGAGGGCACGATCCAGCTCTTCACCGGGCCCGATTCGGTGAAGGTCCGGCGTCTCGACGCCGACCCGCGCGCTTCGATCGTGGTGGCCACACCGGTCGAGGAGCGCGAACGCTGGATTTCCGTATCCGGTCCCGCGGTGGTCGAGACCGACAACGAGGCCGCGCGTGAACTCGCCGCCCGACTCGCCGACCGCTATTGGGACCTCGATGACCCCACCCGCGCACAGGACCTCGCCGAGATCCTCGCCGACGACTGGGTGCGGATCGTGATCCGACCGGAGAAGATCCGACGGCTCAGCTTCTGACCAGCGGATCGAGCAACAAGTCGCGACTCACCGCAGCTGATCGAGCAGCCGCAGCCACACCTCGCTGATGGTCGGGTACGACGGGACGGCATGCCACAGCCGCGACAGCGGTACCTCGCCGACGACGGCCACCGTCGCCGAATGCACGAGTTCGGCCGTCTGCGCCCCCACGAAGGTTGCCCCGACGAGGACGTCGCGGTTCGCGTCGACGACGAGACGAGCGTGACCCGAGTACTCGGGATCGGTCAGATACGACCCTGCTACCGAGATGTCCCCATCGGCGATCAGTACATCGATACCGGCCTCGCGTGCTTGCTGCTCGGTCAGCCCGACCGATGCGACCTCCGGCCGGGTGAACACCACCTGCGGTACGGCACCGTGGTCGGAGGTCGCGACGAACCGCGAGCCGTCGAGATCTCGACTCTCCGCACGCGCGGCGATCACCTCCCCCGCCACCCGTGCCTGGTACTTTCCCATGTGCGTCAACGCATTACGTCCGTTGACATCGCCCACCGCGTACAACCAGGGACGGTCTGCCACCGTGAGCTGATCGTCGACACGAAGGGGACCACCCGCCTCGAGCCCCACCGATTCCAGGCCCAGATCCCGCGTCGCGGGCGATCGCCCCGCGGCCACCAGGATCTCGTCGACGACGAGTTCGCCGGCACCCTTCCCGGCGAGCCGCACGGTGGCAGGTCCGCCGTGGACACGTCCATAACCGGTGTCGGCGGCATCGGGACGGTCGACCGACTCGATCGTCGTCCCGAACCGGATGTCGACGCCGCGTGCCGTGAGCGAGTCCGCAATCCGCTGCGGGACGAACGACTCCATCTTGGGTAGCAACCGGTCACCGCGGATGGCCATCACGACCTGGCGTACCCCGAGGTCGAGCAACCAGGTCACCGCCTCGCAGGCGACCACGCCGCCGCCCAGGACGAGGACACGATCCGGCACCTCGACGAGATTCGTCGCGTCGCGGGAGGTCCACGGGAGCGCCTCGGCCAGACCGGGGGTCGGCGGGATCGACGCCGTGCTCCCGGTCGCCACGACCACCGCCTCGCGTGCGGTCACCACGGTGTCGCCCACGGTCACCTGCCGCTCACCCGAGATCCGGCCGTGCCCGCGGATCACGTCGATCCCCGCACTCTCGGCCCACCGCACCTGACCGGCATCATCATGCGTGCCACCGGATCCGTCGCGACGTCCGGTCACGGTGTCCCGCCACCCGAGGACACCGGACGCATCGGGAAGTTCCCCACCTACGCGTTCACGCGCCCCCGCCAGCGCACGAGCTTCCTCGAGCGCCGACCCGGGACCCAGCAGCGCCTTGCTCGGCATGCACGCCCAGTAGGAGCATTCACCACCCATGAGCTCGTGCTCGATGATGACAGCGGTTCGATCGCTGCCCCGTATCGCGTAGTCGGCGACATTCTCGCCCACCGGACCGCCGCCGATCACGACCACGTCGAAGGTTGATTCCATTGGTTCAGCGTAGGTCGGATTCGTGCCTGCGGTCGGCGAGTCCGCGGACACGCACTCGAGTCGACCGCGACTCCTCCTCGGGCAGCAACAACCCGGTAGGCGGCGACCCACGCCGCACGCGGCCCCGAGGCGGTCTGCGATCTCGCCAGTTGGGACGGATCGCTCACTTCGGACCGATATTCGATACGGGCGTGACGGGCGTTCACCATTGGTGTCGACCGCGCGCGAGACCATCCCACCCACCGACGACCCCACGGGTAAAGCAACATTCGACGCCCTCAGCACGCTGCGACTGATCCGCAACATCGTCGATCACCAGATCGTCACCCACACAGCACAACTCGACGAACTCGGAGTCGCACAGAAGGCGGGCGGCACCACCAAGAACATGCTGATCGAGATGGGACTGGTCCCCGCAGCGGCCCTCCGCGTCATGCGAAGCGTCGACAATCTACCCGCGCTGCCCGCACCGGCCCGGCATGCCGCCGACGGCCGCCTGTCCGCGGAAGTCGTCGACGCCATCATCCGAGGCATGAACCACATCGAGAAACGTTGTTCCGAAGCGCTTTCCGAGCAGGACAAGGCGCGCACGAGATCGAACTCCTTGGCCAAGCACTGTCCGGCGCCACGCCGACGCAACTACTCGCCCACGCCCGCACCATCGCCGATACCACCGACACCGCCACCCCCGCCGCCGACGACCGACGCGCCGCCGATCCGGCCAGCCTGCCGTGGACCGGATCGGTCAGCCAGGCAACCGCGAGACAGCTGTCGTGCGACGGGACACTCACCGAGATCGTCCTCGACAGCGAAGGCGTTCCTCTGCAGATGGGGCACACCCACCGACTGTTCCCGGCACATCTGCGCAAAGCCGTGATCGTCCGCGACAGGTGCTGCATCAAATGCGTTGCACCGCCGTCACATACGCAGGTCCACCACCACGGATGTGACATCATCCTCGGTCTCGACCGTCACCCCTGGCTCATCCCACCCGCCACCATCGACCCACAACGACGACCGCTACCCGCCTACAACCGACGCAGCTTGCGACTCGACAACGCCGCCTGACCACAACGCACTTCGCGCAGCACCTTCCGCACCCGACTCATGCCCGGGACCGCATCTGTTCCTCGACAACTCCACAGTGACACCACCCACTCCGGCCCGGCCGTGGTGACCGGGCGGCGAAGGTTCAGCAGTGGGTATCGCTCGGCGTGACCTATTGCTGAACCGCGGCGGAATGCAGCCGCGACTTGACGCATATCGCTGATCGTTGCGCCTGTTTCCGGGCTCGTGCAGCATCGCCAGGGTTTCCGCGATTTCGCCTACGGCGGAGGCGGCTGACGAATCGCCGATCCGGTGACAGGATGGAGCGCGTGACTGCATCGAATACTGACCTCGACTCCGGACTCGACCTCGAGTGGGTCGACGATTCCGTCCGCATCCAGGATGATCTGTTCGCCCATGTGAACGGTAAGTGGCTCGAGTCCCATGTCATCCCCGAGGACCGCTCGGTCGACGGCGCCTTCCACGTCCTGCGCGACAACTCCGAAGAACACGTGCGCGACATCATCACCGAGTGCGCCGCGTCGAGTCCGGAGAGCGGCTCCGACGCGCAGAAGATCGGTGATCTGTACGCCTCGTTCATGGACACCGACCACATCGAGGCCCTCGGCATCGGCCCGATCACCGGCGAACTGGAGAAGATCGCGGCCATCGACTCCGTCGAGGCATTCGCCAGGCGGGTCGGCCGGCTCCAGCGTCACGGCACAGGTGGCCTGTTCGGCTACTACGTGGACACCGATGCGAAACAGTCCGACCGCTACCTGGTGCACCTGACGCAGTCGGGCCTCGGACTTCCCGACGAGTCGTACTACCGGGAGGACAAGCACGCCGAGACCCGGACGGCGTATGTCGCGCATGTCGAGCGCATGTTCGCGCTTGCCGGGTTCGACGACGCGGCCGCTCGGGCAGCGGTGATCCTCGACCTCGAGACCGCGATCGCCGGCCGGCACTGGGATGTGGTTCGGCGACGCGATGCCGAGCTCACCTACAACCTCATGTCGCTGAGCGAGTTGGCCTCCACCGCTGATGGATTCCCATTCAGCGAGTGGTTCGGCGGATTGGGCACCAGCGGCGATGCCACCTTCGCCGAGGTCGTCGTGGCGCAGCCGTCGTTCGTGTCGGGTGTCGGCGAACTCGTCACCACCCGCCCGCTCGACGAGTGGAAGACGTGGCTGACCTGGCGCCTGCTGCGCTCGGCGGCGCCGTACCTGTCGTCGTCGTTCGTCGATGAGAACTTCGACTTCTACGGCCGCACCCTCACCGGCGCGGAGACGAACCGTGACCGGTGGAAGCGCGGCGTCGGGTTCGTCGAGGGTGCGATGGGTTTCGCGGTCGGCAAACTCTATGTGGCCAAGCATTTCCCGCCCGAGGCCAAGGCTCGGATGGACGAGCTGATCGCCAACCTGGTGGAGGCCTACCGCCGCAACATCTCCGACCTGCCGTGGATGACCCCGGAGACCCGGGAGAGGGCCCTGGTCAAACTCGGCAAGTTCAACCCGAAGATCGGGTACCCGGCGAAGTGGCGGGACTACAGCTCGCTGACCGTCGACCGCGGCGACCTCATCGGGAACGTGGCGCGTGCCTCGTCGTTCGAGCAGGATCGCGAGTTCGCCAAGATCGGATCGCCGGTCGACCATGACGAGTGGTTCATGACGCCGCAGACGGTCAACGCCTACTACAACCCCGGCATGAACGAGATCGTGTTCCCGGCCGCGATCTTGCAGCCACCGTTCTTCGATCCCGACGCCGACGACGCCGTCAACTACGGCGGTATCGGCGCGGTCATCGGTCACGAGATCGGGCACGGGTTCGACGATCAGGGCGCCAAGTACGACGGCGACGGCAACCTGGTCGACTGGTGGACCGACACCGACCGCACCGAGTTCTCCTCGCGGACACGTAAACTCATCGACCAATACGGTGAGTTCACTCCGACCGGACTCGATCCCGAGCACAAGGTCAACGGCGACTTCACCATCGGTGAGAACATCGGCGACCTCGGCGGGTTGTCCATCGGTCTCGTCGCCTATCAGATCGCGAACGAGAGCGCGGAGGGCACGGCTCGGCCTCCGGTCATCGACGGCCTGACCGGGACCCAGCGCGTGTTCTTCAGCTGGGCACAGATCTGGCGGACCAAGACCCGGGATGCCGAAGCCATCCGCCGCCTCTCGATCGATCCGCACTCGCCGCCGGAGTTCCGGTGCAACGGCGTGGTCCGAAACATGGACGCGTTTCACGACGCCTTCGAGGTGAAGCCCGGGGACGCCCTGTATCTGGACCCGTCCGAGCGCGTCCGGATCTGGTGAACGCCGTGCCCGGCGGCACAGGTCCGCGTGAGGAGAATTCGCCGGGCACGACAGCGTCTCTCGGTCTGGTCCGGGGACGCGAGCTCACGGTCGCCCTGCTGCGGCCGATCGGGGCGGCAGTCGTCCTGCTCATCGGATATTTTCTGCTACCCATCAACAAAGAGAGTGATCTGAACTACCTCGGACTCGTCGTCGGTGCGGCGTTGCTGATCGCGTTCTGTGTCTGGGAGGTTCGCAAGTTCGCGGGTTCCGATCGACCCGTCGCGACCGCGATGGAGATGCTGGTCGCGCTGGCCGGGTTCTATATCGTCGCGTTCGCCACGACCTACTTCTTGTTCTCCGAATACGATCCCGGCAGTTTCAACGAGCCGCTCACACGGGTCGACGCGCTGTACTTCTGCCTCACGGTGTTCACCACGACGGGTTTCGGCGACATCGCGCCGGATTCGCAGGGCGCCCGGGTCGCGGTGTCCATCCAGATGGCAAGCACCCTGCTCCTGCTCGGACTGGGCGTCCGCTTCCTCAATCTGCTGGTGAACCACCGACGCCAGGCCACCGGGCGGTGACCTGGCGTCGGTGATCGGTCAGACCTCGGGCAACAACCCCGGTCGGCTCAGTAGTCGTCGTCGCCGTAGACGATCATGCCGCGGATGTTGTTACCCGCCAGCATGTCGTCGTAGGCCTCGTTGATCTGATCGAGACGGTAGGTGTTGGTTACCAGGTCGTCGAGGTTGAGCTTGCCCGCGCGGTACTCGTTGAGCAGAGCCGGAACCTGCGTGCGAGGACTTGCACCACCGAAGATCGCGCCCTGCACGCGCTTCTGCATGAGGGTGAGATCGAAGAGGTTCATCTGGGCGTCCATCGAGGCGAAGTTGCCCATGCCCACCACGACGACCTGTCCGGCCTTGCCCGTGAGGGCGAGGGCCGGGGCGATCATCGAACCGTCGATCTCACCGACCGTGAGGATGGTGGTGTTGGCCATCTTGCCCCAGGTGATGTCACCGATGGCCTCGAGCGCGGCCTCCATCGACGCGAACGTGTGTGTCGCGCCCAGCTTTTCGGCCATCTGCAACTTGAACGGCACGGGATCGACGGCGATCACATTGCGTGCGCCCGCGGCGGCCGCGCCCTGCACCGAGTTGATACCCACGCCACCGATACCCACGATGACGACGGTGTCACCGGCGTGGGTCCCACCGATCTCGACAGCCGAGCCCCAACCGGTTGCGACACCGCAACCGAGCAGCGCAGCCGCCTGGAGCGGGATGTCCTCCTCGATCTTGACCAAGGATGCCTGGTTGACGGTGATGTAGGGCGCGAAGGTGCCGAGCATGCACATCTGCACCAGCCGCACACCGTCGTGCGTGTACGCGCGGTTGGTGTCGTCGGAGATGGACAGACCGGTCAGCAGGCGCGCTCCCTCGTCGCAGATGTTCTGCTGACCGCGGGAGCACGGCTCGCACGTGCCGCAGGCCGGGATGAAGGCGGTGACGACATGGTCACCCTCCTTGAGGCGGGTGACACCGGGGCCCACCTTGGTGACGACACCGGCACCCTCGTGACCTCCGAGTACCGGCATGGGTGCCGGGCTGTCGCCGGTCCGCAGATGATGATCCGAGTGGCACAGACCCGAGCTGACGAGTTTGACCTGGACCTCGCCCGCGACCGGATCGCCGAGTTCGAACTCCTCGATCTTCCACTCTTCGCCCGGGTTGCGCAGAACTGCACCTTTGGTCTTCATTCGTGCTCCTCGCTCGTGCTGCCCCGAACTCGGGGCGTCAGATATCGCCGTCTGCTTATGCGACGTAGATCACATGGTGCTCCACCGCCGGGGCGTCCGCAGCCGTTTCACGCGATCCATGGCACAGGATTGGGGTTCGCGTTTCAGCCCGACTTCTCCGACGCCTGACCGGGCTCCGCATCCGGGATCCGGCGGTGCAGGACAGGGTTGCGGGCCGGTTGCCGATCGGCCGCCACCGAGGGGGCCCGCCTGTCGTACAGTCACCGAGAAGTCCACCACGACAACAGAGTTGGCCGATCTCATACCTATGGATCAAGGAAGGGGTTAGCGTCGGGGTATTCCACTTCCGAAGTATCTGGCTGGTGATCTCATGACTCTCATCGAACACAAGGCGGAGGGCCGGCAGGACTTCTCGTCGTTGCGACAAGGTGGTCTCAACTGGGACTCGTTTCCGTTGCGGCTCTTCGTGAAAGGCAACGCGCGGTTCTGGGACCCGGCCGCCATCGACTTCTCGCAGGATGCACAGGACTGGGCCGAGCTCAGCGACGAGCAGCGGCGGAGCGCCACCTATCTGGTGAGTCAGTTCATCGCGGGCGAGGAAGCGGTCACGCAGGACATCCAACCCTTCATGAAGGCGATGGCGACCGAGGGCCGCTTCGGCGACGAGATGTATCTGTCGCAGTTCTGCTTCGAGGAGGCCAAGCACACCCAGGTGTTCCGGCGGTGGATGGATGCTGTCGGCCTGACCGGCGATCTGCAGAGCTTCGTCAGCGCAAATCCGTACTATCACCAGCTGTTCTACGAGGAGCTGCCGGCTTCTCTGCACATCCTCGACCACGACCCGTCACCGCGGAACCAGATTCGCGCCAGCGTCACCTACAACCATGTGATCGAGGGCAGCCTGGCACTCACCGGCTACCACGCCTGGCAGAAGGTGTGTACACAGCACGGGATCTTCCCCGGGATGCAGAAACTCATCCGGTTCATCGGCGACGACGAGCGCCGCCACATGGCGTGGGGAACCTTCACGTGCCGTCGGCACGTCGCGGCCGACGACACGCTGTGGGACGCCGTCGGCGAACGCATGAACGAATTGCTG
Source organism: Gordonia sp. NPDC058843 (assembly GCF_042743165.1). NCBI lineage: Bacteria > Bacillati > Actinomycetota > Actinomycetes > Mycobacteriales > Gordoniaceae > Gordonia > Gordonia sp. NPDC058843. The sequence goes on along the minus strand of NZ_JBHYNC010000007.1, from coordinate 134,532 downwards.
CCCCTCGCCCTGGGCATGATCGAGTGGGTCAATCAGCAGTTCGAGGTCCAACCCTTCGGGCTCGACAACGACGAGTTCCTCGCGTACGCGGCCGACCGCGCACAGCGTCGGCTCTCGGCCATCGAGTCCGCCCGGGGACGACCTGTCGCCGAGATCGACCTCGACTACTCCCCCGAGGTCCTCGAAGACCAGTTCGGCGAGGACGACGCCATCCGCCTACAGATGTGACGGTGCACCCCGGCCGGACCGTCAGCGCCCGTCGAGGTCGACGACGTTCCTGCTGCGCGAACCCACGAGCCGCCGATCATGGCTGACCAGCAGCAGACCTGCCCCCTCGGCGACGAGGTCGTCGAGCAGCGACGCCACCGCCCGCTTCGCGACGGGGTCCAGCATCGCGGTCGGTTCGTCGCACAGCACGACCCTCGGCTGTTGCACCGCGAGTCGGCCGAGGCACGCTCGCTGAAGTTGGCCGTCGCTCACCTGTGACGGGTAGCGGTCGAGCAGGCCAGGGTCGAGCCCGACGCGGTCGGCGACAGTGTCGACATCGCAGTCCTGTCTCATGATCGTCGCGGGTTCGGCGACGATCCGCCGGAGCGTCCACCGTGGGTTGGTCACCAGCCGCGGATGCTGCGCGAGCAGACCGATGGCACCCGAGTGCCGGTCACCTCGCCACTCCACCGTCCCTTCGGTCGGGGCCGTCAGCCCCGCGAGGATGCGCAACAGTGTCGTCTTACCACTTCCCGATCGTCCGACCACCCCGGTGACCGACCCGGGCCCGATGCCGATGTCGAGGCCCTCGAACACGACCGTGTCACCGAAGTGGGCGCTCAGGCCCGTGCCGACGAGGAGGTCGCCGGTGGTCACCGCACACCCTCGAAGAAGCCGGCGACGTACGCGTCGTCGGCGGCCACGACCTCGTCGAGCCGACGATGGTCGACGATCCGCCCCGCGCGCATGACGGCCACCGAATCGCATCCGCGCCGCATCGTCGCGATGTCATGCGTGATGACGAGGACCGCCGCACCGCGTCGTGCGGTATCGGCGAGGAGTTCCCAGATGTCGGCGGCGAGCTCGGAATCGAGCGCCGAGGTGGGTTCATCGGCGACGATCGTGTCCGGGTCACCGGCCAGCGCTGCGGCGATCGCGGCGCGCTGCGCCATGCCGCCGGACAGCTCGTGCGGGTACAACCGCAGCGCATCGGGGTCGAGGTGCACGCGCCGGCACAGTTCGACGGCGTCGTGCGTCCCGCCGAGGATGTCGCTCACCTCGTCGAGTTGGGCGCCGACGGTCCGCACCGGAGTGAAGGAGGTCGCCGCCGACTGCGGGACGTGGCCGATGCGACGCCCGCGGAGGCCCCGCCAGCGGCGGTCGGCGCCGGCCAGTTCACGATCGGCGAAGACCTCGCCGCCCACCCGCAGCCGCCCGGTCACCACGGAGCCGGGCGGGAGCAATCCGGACAGAACACCTGCGACCATCGATTTGCCGCAACCGGACTCGCCGATGAGTGCGGTCATCGAACCGGCGGGCAGCGGCACCGTGACATCGTCGAGGACGCGGATCGCCGATCGGCTCCACGTGCTGCGGGCGACGATGTCCACCGTCACCCCCTCGAGCCCGGCGTTCACCGCCAGACCTCCCCGGCGGGCGGCAACGTGGCGCGGCGGAGCGAGGCCGCGGCCGCCGCGCACGCGAGCGCGGTGATCATCAGTGCGACGCCCGGCACCGCCAGCGTCCACCACGCACCGGTGAGGATGTCACCGCGCGCCTGGCCGAGGAGGGTGCCGAGGCTCGCGGAGTCGGGCGAGAGCCCGACCCCCAGGAACGACAGGGTGGTCTCGTGCCAGACCGCATGCGGCAGCAGCACGGTCATCGCCACCAGTACCTGGCCGCTGACCGCGGGCAGCAGGTGGCGCACGCCGACGAAGGTGCGGGATGCGCCGGCCAGACGGGCCGATTCCACCCACCCCGAGGACCTCGCCTCGAGCAGTTCGGCGCGCACCACCCGCGCCACAGCGGGCCAGTGGGTCAGCGCGATCGATGCGATGATCGCAATCGGCTCCCCACGCCACATCGCGGCGATGACCACTCCGACGACCAGATGGGGCAACGCGTTGACGCCGTCGACGAGGCGCATGACCACCGCGTCGAACCATCCGCCGAGCGTCACCGCCCCCACCCCGACGAGGACGCCGAGGAACGTCGCCAGGATCGCGCACGCGGCGGCGATCAGTAGCGAGATCCTCAGTCCGGCTGCGGTTCTGATGCCCAGGTCGTATCCCGAGTGGTCGGTCCCCAGCGCCGCCTCGGCACCCGGCGGCAACAGCGACCGAGCGAAGTCGGCGGTCTGCTCGCCTGCGACCACAGGCCACCCGATCGCCGTGACGACCAGAATCGCCAGCACAACCCACGGCGCGACGACGACCACGCGGTGACCGATCGCGGCCCGGCGGCCCTCGACCTGGACGCTCGTCGCGTCACCGAACGTCGTCATGCGGTCAGTCCGATCCGCGGATCGGTCCACACGGCCGCCGCGTCGGACACGGCAGACCCGAGGAGGACGAGCACCGCCGAACCGACCGCGAGCGCGGCTAGCAACGAGAAGTCCAGAGCCACCGCAGAATCGACGAGCGCCTCGGCGAGACCCGGCCAGCCGAAGACGGCCTCGACGATGGCGGCTCCGGCGATGAGTTCGGGCAGGCGGGTACCGAGGAGTGCGAGCGTCGGCAGCACCGACACCGGAATCACGTGCCCTCTCAGCAGCGCCCACCCGTCGACGCCGCGGGCGCGGGCGGCCCGGACCGCGTCCGAGGCGGTGGCATCGACGACCGCCGCGCGCATGGTCAGCAGCAGCCACGGAACCATCGACACGGTCAGGGCCAGGTACGGCAACACGGCATGCGTGAGCAGACCGTCGAGCGAGTAGGCATCGCCGGGACGTCGTGCACCGGAGGTCGGGAACCACCCGAGCGTGACCGCGAAGACGCTGACCAGCACCAGGGATACGACGAACGGCGGGGTCGCGGCGAGCATGGCCGCCAGCGCCGTACACGCACGGTCGACCAGTCCACCGCGCCGCATCCCGATGAGAGCCCCGCCGACGACTGCGATCAGTGCGGCCGAGAGCAGGGCGGCCGACGACATCCCGACGGTGAACGGAAGTCGTTGGGAGATCACGTCCCCGACTGATTGGCCTTGCGTGGAAGACCAGCCCAGGTCACCGCGGAGCACCGCGCCCCACCAGTTCCACCAGGCGCTCAGCCAGTGCTGGTCCAGGTCGTAGGCGGCCGCGATCGCCTCCCGCTGGGCGGGGGTCGCCGACTGGTAGTTGTCGCCGAGATGGGCGGTGAGCGGATCGAACGGGGAGGCCGCGGCGACGGCGAAGATCCCCAGCGACACCAGGATCGTCGTGAGGATCATCAGGAGCGCGCGCCGCAACAGGAGCCGTCCGGCCCGGCGCAAGCGCGAGTCCGGACGCCGTGGTCGCCCGGCCCCGGACCGATCGTCGGCGTCGATCCCGGGCGCCGACCGGACCGACGAGGCGAGTGAGGTCATGAGATCGGTTGCCACGACGGGAGGTTCCACCACGGACCCCAGGTGACACCGTGCGAATGCGGCTCCAGGATCGGCGCGTCGTGCCGCCATCCGTCACCGCGGGAGGCGTAGGTGTGGTGCAGGAACGCCAGGAAGACGTAGGACGGCTGCTCTGCATAGACCTGCTGGATGCGCTTGTACCGCAGATCGTTCTCCGCGCCGGGCGCACTCTCGCGAGCCTCGTCGAGAAGAGCGTCGAGCCCAGGAGCGGTGAGGTCGCCCGGATTGGAGTACGGCGACGAGTTCGGGACCCGGGTGTGCAGGGTGTCGTAGACCTGCGAGTCGATGCTGTACGGCGTCGCTCCTCCACCCAGAAGTACTGCCGCCGTGCCGAGTTCGGAGTCGATGTCGTCCCAGCTGGTGCCGCGGGTGAGCACTTCCACCCCGATCTTCTTCATCGACGCCGCGAACGCGACCGCGAGGTCGCGACGAAGGGTGTCCTGCGCGTTGTAGAGCAGCGGGAACGATGCCCGGTCGGCTCCGCGGACGCGGACGCCGTCCGGACCCGGCCGCCACCCCGCGGCATCGAGTGCTGCGACCGCACCCTCGGCGTCGAAGCCGAACTGCGCGCCCTCGTCGTAGACGTCCGGCCCGTACACCGAGGCGACCGGTGTACTGGCGGGCTCACCGTCGCCGGTGAGTACGTCGTCGACGACGCCCTGCCGGTCGACGCCCAGGTTCATGGCGAGGCGGGCCGCCGGATCGGCGGTGAACGGGTTGGTGCTCGGCAGCGAGACACCGCGCCAATCCGCGGATCTCACCGACACCACGTCGATGCCGTCGCGTCCCTCGAGGCTGTCGGCGAGTCTCGGCGGCAGATTCGCACCGTCGATCTCACCGGCCGCGATCCGTTGTGCGCGGGTGTTGTCGTCGGGAACGTGGGTGTAGACGATCCGGTTCACTGCCGGCCGGGTACCCCAGTAGTCCTCGCGCGCGACGAGAACGGCCTGATCCGGTTCGAGCGACTCGAGTCGGTACGCCCCGGTGCCGACCGGCTCGGTGTTCAGCGCCCACTCTGCGGCCGGCGCCTCCTCGACCTTCTCCGACGGCACGATGCCCACCAGAAGGTAGGGCGACGGGTCGGCCTCGGTCGTCATCCGCACCGTGACCGCACGAGATCCGTCGGCCTCGACCGCGACGATCGGTGCGAAGTCGGTGGCGATCGCCGACGCGACCCGCGGATCGACCACCGCGCGATAGGTGGCGACCACGTCGGCGGCGTCGAAGGAGGTGCCGTCGGAGAACGTCACCCCACTCCTGAGCGGCACCCGCCAGGTCCGAGGGGCGACACGCTCCGGCGCCGACTCGGCGAGGGCCGGGACGAGGTCGGGGACGCGGTCGTCGCCGTCGCCAGCCGGGATGAGCAGACCGTCGTAGACCGGCGAGACGCCGAGCTGCGCGTAGCCCAGCATGGGATTGAGGTCGCCGAGTGGCTGCCCCTCCCCGAGCACGATCTGATCGGTCACCGTGGCGCGTTCGGACGCCGAACAGCCCGCGAGTGCGACCGTCGCGACCAGCACGGCCGCACCGGCCGTGGCGAGTCCGCGAACGGCCGATGACGATCCCCCTACACCTGTGTGCACAGACATATGTTCCACCAGACACACATTTGCCGCCAGCGGAGCGGTGGTGAACGATGGACGGCGTGCCCGCCGAGACGACGAGGAGTACCGGTGACCGACTTCGACCCGGACTCATTCGACGCTGACTCTTTCGACGCTGACTCCTGGGCCGCGCGGTTCATGCTGCTCAGCGACCCGAATCGGCTCCGACTCGTCGCCGAGATGCATGCCAACCCGGGATCGACCGTCGCCGAACTCGCCACCCGCATCGGGATCACCGAGAACGCCGCTTCCCAGTCGATCCGCAAGCTTCGCGACCAGGGCTGGGTCCGCTCGGAGAAGGCCGGTCGGATGGTCCACTACGAGGTGGTCGGCGACGCGATCGTGCACCGCATCCTGCACGACATCATCGGCGTCGGGCACATCACCTCCGCAGATCGGCCAGATCATGCCCACCCGGTGACAACGGATTAGAACACGTTCTAGTCTGGTCGTCGTGGATGTCACCTTCGATGCGACCAAACGGGAACTGACGACCGACAAGGGCACGCTGCGCTATCACGAGGCCGGCGACGCCGACGCCCCGCCGCTGATCCTGCTGCACGGTTCCGGCCCCGGCGTGACCGGCTGGCGGAACTACCGAGGGAACCTCGGGCACTTCGCCCAGACACATCACTGCTTCGTCATCGAATTCCCCGGCTTCGGGGTGAGTGACCCCGTGGAGGGCCACCCGGTGCTGACCGCCGGCGGTTCGGTCATCCGGTTCATGGATGCACTCGGCATCGACAAGGCCGCGATGATCGGCAACTCGATGGGCGGGGTCGTCGGCGTCAACCTGGCGATCAAGAAGCCCGAACGCGTCGAGAAGCTGGTCACCATCGGCGGCGTCGGCCCGAATGTGTTCAGCCCCAGCCCCAGTGAGGGCCTGCGCCTGCTGCAGGAGTTCACCGACGCCCCCGACAGTGACCTCGACGGCAAACGGGACAAGCTGGTCCGATGGCTGAACTCGATGGTCTTCGACCGCTCGCTCGTCACCGAGGAGCTCATCGAGGAGCGATGGGAAGCGGCCATCAATCCCGACGCGCAGAAGACGGCGCAGATGATGTACGGCTCAGCGGCTTTCGAGATGCAGCAGCAGTTCATGGCCGCCTCCGACAACCCGCCGTACTGGGCGTCGATGCACAAGGTCGCCTGCCCGACGCTGTTGACCTGGGGCCGCGACGACCGCGTCAGTCCACCCGACATGGCAATGGTCCCGATGCGTCTGATCCCCGACGCCGAGCTGCACATCTTCCCGAAGTGCGGCCACTGGGTGATGATCGAGGCCAAGGCCGCCTTCGAGGCGACGGTGGGAGCTTTCCTCGCCCGGTGATCCACTAACCTCGCCACCATGGATGGTGTCGACGTCATCGTGTCCCATTGGGCCGTCGCCCGGCCCGAGCTCGATGTCTCCGCGCTCAAGGTCTTCGGCCGGCTCCACCGCAGTTTCCTCGTCTACAAGGCGCGCATCGCCTCGACGTTCGACGAGCACAACATCACCGACTCCGGCTTCGACGTCCTCGCCTGTCTGCGCCGAGCCGTCCCCGACCACCGCCTGACCGCGGGAGAACTCGCCGAACAGACCCTCGTCACCACGGGCGGTCTGTCCCTGCGCGTCAAACGACTCGAGGACGCGGGCTTCGTGACGCGCACGCGCGACCGCTCGGACGCCCGGGTGGTCTACGTCGAACTGACCCCCGAGGGTGCGGCACTCGTCGACCGCATCGCCGACGAGCACTTCGCGAAGCTTCATGCCATGCTCGCCGAACTGTCGTCGGATGAGGCGGCCGACCTTGCCAGGCTGCTCGGGAAGCTGGAGCACTCCGCGCGCTTCGCCGTCCTGGGCGACGGTCTCGATCCGGGCGAATCGGATCCGATCGCAGCGCTCTGACCTCCCCGGTGGAAAAATTTTCTGCCTGGCCGTGATGGCCGACACACCCCATGTGACCTGCGTCTCCGCTGTTTCGCCGACGTAAAACCGGCGTTACAGAGCTCTGTACTGCGACTTCCCCGGTTGACCTCTTAGCGCTAAGGCTTTACAACTGTCTTAGCGCAAAGATATTCCTCCGGACCATCTCGGTCTTCTGCCCCGAACGGAATCGCATGCCCCTCGTGACCAGTACCCCCGAACACCTCACGGTCGACTCCCGTGATCTCGACGACCGCATCTACGTCGGCGGCCACTGGGAGGTCGGTGGCGGTGACCTGATCGAGTCCGTCGACCCGTCGACCGGCCGGGTCTTCGCGACCTTGCACGCGGCGACACCGGCGGACGTGGACAGCGCGGTCCGGGCAGGTCTGCAAGCTGGCAACGAAAGCGGTTGGGCGAGCGCACTTCCCCACGAGCGCGCCGCGGTGCTGCACCGGATCGGCGACGGGATCGACGCCGCCCGCGATCGCATCGCGCGGCTGCAGACCCTCGACACCGGCAAGACCCTCGGCGAGACGACGGCACTGGCTGTGAGTGCGGCCAACACCTTTCGATACATGGCGGCTGCCGCGGAGACCTCCGACGGCGCGCTCACGACCCCGCGCGGCCCGTGGCTGACGATGTCGACGCATCGTCCGATGGGTGTCGTCGGTGCCATCACCCCGTGGAACTCGCCGATCGCGTCCGACGCCCAGAAGCTGGCGCCCGCGCTCGCAGCGGGCAACGCGGTCATCAGCAAGCCGCCGGTCTGGGCGCCATGGGTGACCTTGCTGCTGGCCCGTATCTGCGAAGAGGCCGGACTGCCGCGCGGCCTGCTCTCGGTTCTGCCCGGCCCTGGTCGGACCGTGGGCGAGGCCATCGTGCGTCACCCCGACGTCGCGAAGGTGTCGTTCACCGGTGGGACGAGCACCGGGCGCCACCTCGGTCGGATCGCGGCCGACAAGCTCATGCCGATCACGCTGGAGCTGGGCGGTAAGTCCCCGACCATCGTCTTCGCCGACGCCGATCTCGAACGCGCCGCGCAGGGCGTGCTGTATGGCATCTTCTCGTCGAGCGGACAGAGCTGCATCGCCGGCTCGCGAGTGTTCTTGCAGCGCAGCATCGTCGAGCCCTTCACCGACGATCTGGTGCGGCGCGCCCAGCAGCTGCGCATGGGCCCGGGTACCGACCCCGGCACCGACGTCGCACCGATGATCTCGGCCGCGCATCGCGACTCGGTGGCCGACAAGGTCAATCGTGCCGTGGCCGACGGCGCCGAAGTGCGCTGCGGTGGTGCGGTTCCCGTCGACGGTCCGCTGGCCGATGGTTGGTACTACCCGCCCACGGTGCTGACCGGGGTGGCCAACACCGACCGGATCAGCCAGGAGGAGATCTTCGGACCGGTCGCGGTGATCATCCCGTTCGACGACGAGGCCGATGTCGTGGCGCAGGCCAACGACACCGTCTACGGACTGGCCTGCGGAGTGTGGACCGAGGACTACCGCCGCGCCCTGCGGGTCGGCGAGGCCGTCGACGCCGGAACCGTCTGGGTCAACACCTACAAGCAGTTCTCGATCTCCACGCCGTTCACCGGGCTCCGCGACAGCGGGCTCGGTACCGAGAAGGGACGCGAGGCGATCCGCCAGTACTCCGACCAGAAGAGCATCTACCTCGACCGCAGCGACGAGCCGATCGCATGGGGTCGCCGGCCGTGACCGCGCCATCCGTGCATCGCGACGACATCCACACCCCGACGGAAGGAACCACACCCATGACCGCCCCAGCCTCGACCACCCCAGACTCGACCACCTCAGCCTCAACCGACTCCGCCACATCAGACCACGACACCGCGCACCCCTACAGCCCCGCGTTCGCCGTCGCCGGTTTCGGATTCGTCTCCGGCGCACTGTCGGTGGACGAGCACGGCGTGGCCGTGCCCGGTGTCGACGCCGCACTCGACGCGGCGATGGCCCGGCTCGGCGAGCGACTGGCCACCATCGACATGACCCTCGCAGACATCGTCAAGACCACCTATTTCGTCACCGACGTCTCGCTGCGCGATGCCGCGAACCGTCACTACGAGAGCGTCTTCGACGCACCGCGCCCGGCCCGGTCGTTCGTCGAGGTGGCCGCGCTGCCCTATGGCGCGACCGTCGAGATCGAGGCGATCGCCCACTCGTCCTGACCGGACCACCTCCGCACCAATCCCACCCAGAACACCGAGAGGAATCATCACCATGACCGCACCAGAGAAGACCGTCGCCGACCTCGAGCAGCAGATCGACTCGTGCATCGCCAGCCGCGAGACCCGCCACGAGGACTGGGACACACTGGGTTTCCAGGCCGCCGCCGGCGGCGACCGCTTCAAGCGCGCCCAGATCCGCTACATCGGCTCGGGCGCCACCGGCAACCACGAGAACGACAACCGGACCCTGCCGTCGGACCACTTCACGTTCTCCAACATGCGCCTGCCCGCCGGGGCCGTCGGACCCGAGCACACCCACCACGACGTCGAAGAGGTGTTCTTCGTCCTCGAGGGTGAGCTCGAGGTCGCCGTCCACGACGTGGAGGACGGCACCAAGAAGGCGGTCCGTCGTCTCGGTTACCGCGACCTGATCCGCGTGCCCGCCGGCGTCCCCCGCAGCCTCGCCAACGTCGGCGACACCGACGCGCTGTTCTGCGTGATCATCGGCGCCGAGAAGCCGCAGCTGCCCACCTACCCGCCGAGCTCGGAGATGTTCGGCGTCACGCGCTGAGCCTCGTCCTGCCCGTACCCGAACCCGAGAGGTGCCCACCATGTCCGCAGACACGACGAGAGTCCTTCGCGTGCACCAGAAGACCTGGGAGGCCGACGGCGTCACGAGCATCACCCTCGTGGATCCGTCCGGTGCCGAACTCCCGCGCTGGGAACCGGGGTCGCATGTCGCGCTTCGTCTGCCGGACGGGCTCGTGCGGGAGTACTCGCTGTGCTCGGCGCCGGAGGACTCGTCGCGCTGGACCGTGGCCGTCCTCCGGGCCGAGAAGTCCCGGGGCGGAAGCACATATGTCCATGACCGACTGTCCGTCGGCGCCGAGATCGAGGTCGACGGTCCGCGCAACGCCTTCGCCATCGACCCCGATGCCGCGCACCACATCCTGATCGCCGGCGGCGTCGGCATCACCCCGATCGTCGCGATGATGCGCCGGCTGGAGTCCGAGGGCGGGTCCTGGCGGATGCTGTACGCGGGCCGGTCACGACGGTCGATGGCGTTCGTCGACGAGGTGGCCGCGCACTCGGCGTCGGTCGTTCATGCCGACGACGAGCGCGGCGGATTGCCCGACCTGAGAGCGCTGTTCGAGGACGTGCCGCCCGGATCGGTGGCGTACTGCTGCGGGCCGGCCGCACTGCTCGACGCCGTCGCCGGCGTCGTCCCTCCGGAGATCCCCCTGCGCAGCGAACGTTTCGCCGCGCCGGTCGTCGAGGTGGACACCGGCGGGGACACGGCCTTCGACGTCGTCCTCGAACGGACCGGTCAGCGGATCCCGGTACCGGCCGAGAGGTCCGTGCTCGACGCCCTCGCCGACGCCGGCGTCGATGTCCCCAGCTCCTGCACCGAAGGCATCTGCGGAACCTGCGAGGTCGGGGTCGTCAAGGGCGACCTCGACCACCGCGACTTCGTACTCACCGACACCGAACATGCGAGCGGCCAGACGATGCTTCCGTGCGTCTCGCGTTGCCGCTCAGCCGAACTCGTACTCGACCTCTAGGGGAATCCCGTGCTCTACTCCCAGCTTCCCGTTCTCACCGACCAGCCGGTGTGCCGACTGCGCAGCCTGCGGTCGGTCACACTGAGCGTCCCCGATCCCCTGGCCTCGCGGGACTTCTACCACGAGGTGTGGGGACTGAGCACGGTCGACGAGGACGGCGACCGGTTCTGGCTCCGCGCCACCGGCACCGAGCACCACGTCCTGGACCTCTGCCGGGGCGACTCGAACGCCCTGGGCGGCTTCAGCTTCGCGCTGGGGACACCCCGCGAGGTCGACGACGCCGCCCGCGCCCTGGAGCGGATCGGCGTGCCGCTGCTCCGCGAACCCGGGCCTCTCGACGACGCCGGCGGCGGATACGGTCTGGCCCTCGTCGATCCGGAGGGACGCACCGTCGAACTGTCGGCGGATGTGCACGCCGTGTCGTCGCAGGAGCCCTCGGGTCGTCGCGCCATCCCGCGCAAGATCGCCCACGTCGTGCTGAACACCACCGACATCGAGCGGATCACGGCGTTCTACACCCAGGTCCTGGGAATGCGGGTGTCGGACTGGTCGGAGCGCCAGATGTCGTTCTTGCGATGCAATTCCGAGCATCACGTCATCGCGCTGAATCAGGCGGCCTGGCCGGCGCTGAACCATGTCGCCTACGAGATGACCTCGATCGACCATTTCATGCGCGGCATCGGCAACCTGCGCTCCCACGGGATCTCGCCGCAGTGGGGTCCGGGCCGCCACGGCCCCGGCGACAACACGTTCTCCTACTTCACCGATCCGGCGGGGCTCGTCTGCGAGTACACCTCCGAGGTGGCGCAGATCGACGAGGACGCATGGCTGTGCCGGACCTGGCGACGCACGCCCGAACTGTCCGATCAGTGGGGCACCGCAGGCCCGCCGACGACCGCGGTCCGCTCGGCGATGGCCGGCATTCCCGACCACGGTGCGAGCTCCCTGGTGACACCGCGAGACCCCGACTACTTCATCGCCTTGCCCGAACCCGTGGGTGTCGCATGATCACCGCCACACCAGTTCTCGAACGCGTGCACGTCGAGGACCACCCGTCCGGACGCGAGGTCCGCGGCGAACACGACGCGGTGCTGCTGCACGGCATCGGCGGAGCGGCGTCGTCCTGTGCACCGCTCGCCGCACGACTCGCCGCCGCGGGACTGAACTGCTGGTGTCCCGACGCGCCCGGTTACGGACGTTCCCACGATCCACGCGCCGGCGTCGACCCGGTGGACGAGATCGCCGACGTGGTGCGTGCGCTGTCCCCGGACCGGTCGGTCGTCCTGCTCGGCACGTCCTGGGGCGGGGTGATCGCGATGGCACTCGCGATCCGGCACCCCGGCCTCGTCAGCGCGCTCGTCGTCGCCGACAGCACCCGCGGCTCGGGCACCTCCGCGCACAGGGCGGCCGCCATGCGATCGCGCGTGACCGGTCTCGCCGATCGCGGCCCCGCCGCGGTGGCGGCCGAGCGGGCGGGGGCACTCACCGCCCCGGGCGCCGACCCCTCGATCACCGCCGAGGTCCAGCGCACCATGTCAGCCGTGCGTCTGCCCGGATTCGGGGTCGCGGCGGAGTTCATGGCCGCCACCGACCTCGGCGCCGACCTGGCCTCCATCACCGCACCCACCCTCGTCGTCGTCGGCGAGCACGACACCATCACCGGAGTCGACGAGTCGCGCCTCCTGGCCGAACGCATCCCCGGGGCCGTGCTACGCATCGTCTCCGACGCCGGACACGTCGCCATCCAGGAACGCCCCGGCACGGTCGCCGACCACGTCATGGACTTCCTCGGGAGCCTGCCGTGAACGCCGGCACGGTCGTCGTGACCGGTGGCGGGCGCGGTCTCGGCAGGGCCATCGCCGAGCGGCTCGGCCGGGACGGTCATCGGCTCGTGATCGCCGAACGCGACGCCGAGACCGCCGGTCGCGCCGAGGCCGCACTCCGCGAGAGCGGCCACGACGCGCTCGCCATCGTCACCGACATCGCCGACGTCGACTCCGTGCGGGCACTCGCCGATCGTCTCGACGACGACGGTGACCGGGTCGTGGGGCTGGTCAACAACGCCGCGATCGCCGACGGCGTCGGCGGTGCGACGTTCTTCGAACTCGCCGACGACGAGTTCGGCCGACTGACCGACGTCAATGTCCGCGGCACCTGGTCGGTCACGAAGTACCTGTGGCCGTTGCTCTCCCGCTCTCAGGGCGCTGTGGTCAACATCGCCTCCGACGTCGCCATGTACGGGTCGCCGCGGCTGGTGCACTATGTGTCGTCCAAGGCCGCGGTCATCGGTATGACGCGATCGATGGCCCGCGACGCCGGCCCACACGGTGTCCGCGTCAATGCCGTTGCGCCCGGGCTGATCCGGGTCGAGGCCACCGAGGGTGTTCCCGAAGACCGGTACCGCACCTACGCCGCCGGACGCGCACTCGACCGCGAACAGACCCCGCAGGACGTGGCCGGTGTGGTCCGCTTCCTGTTGTCCGAGGACGCCGCTTTCGTCACCGGTCAGACCATCGTCGTCGACGGCGGTTTCATCTTCCGCTGAACGACGCGGCCCCGCACCACCTTTCCCCACCACCAGCCCCGAGGAGTACCCATGGACCTGCAACTCGCCGGTCGCCGGCTGCTGATCACCGGCGCGAGCTCCGGCATCGGTCTCGCCACCGCCCGGCTCCTCGCCGAGGAAGGCGCGCGGCTGGCACTCTGCGCCCGGGACGAGGACCGCCTTCGCTCCGCGACAGCCGATCTCGCCGCGATCACCGACGTGGTCACCGCCTCGTGCGACGTCACCAGCCGCGCGTCGGTCGACGCATTCGTCGCCACCGCCGTCGATCGCCTCGGTGGTCTCGACGGCGTGGTCTGCAACGCCGGCCGGTCGCTCATGCGGTCGCTCGACGAGACCACCGACGAGGAGATCCGTGACGAGTTCGACCTCAAGATCTTCGGCGCCCTGCACGTCATCCGTGCCACCCGTGCCGCGCTCGCGGCGTCGGACCGCGGCGCCGTGGTGATCGTCAACGCCATCCTGTCGCGGCAGCCCGAAACCCGCCTGGCAGTCACGTCGGCGGCCCGGGCGGGCCTGTTGAACCTGTCGAGCTCGCTCGCCGAGGAGCTCGCGACCGACGGGACGCGCGTCAACTCGGTGCTGCTCGGCCTCATCGACACCGGGCAGTGGCAGCGCCGGTTCGCCGAGAGCGGCGCCGACGACTTCGCGGCGTGGAGCGCGGAGATCGCCGGTGACCGCGGAATCGCACTGGGACGCTTCGGCTCCGCCGACGAGCTCGCGTTTCCCATCGCCACCTTGCTCTCGCCGCGGAACAGCTACACGACCGGCGCCACGCTCGAGGTCGGCGGCGGGGTGCACCGCTATGTCTGATCGCGCTCTTGCCTGACACGAGTCCCGCCCTCCCCATACGAACCCAGCAACAGGAGATCCATCCGATGACCGAACACACCGGGAACCGCCGACCCACCGGCGGCGACGTCCTCGTCGAGGTGCTGCGCCGGCACGGCGTCACCACCGTCTTCGGGGTCATCAGCATCCACAATCTCCCGCTCGTCGAAGCCGTCGACCGCGACCTCGTGTTCGTCGAGATGCGGCACGAGGCGGCCGCGGTCAACGCCGCCGACGGATTCGCCCGCGCGTCAGGCGGTCTCGGCGTCGCGCTGACCAGTACCGGTACCGGGGCCGGAAATGCCGCGGGCTCGATGGTGGAGGCATTGACCGCGGGCAGCCGCGTCCTGCACATCACCGGTCAGATCGAGAGCGAGTTCCTCGCACCCGGCCGGCCGGTCGCCAGTCGCGGGGTCATCCACGAGTTCCCGGCCCAGCCGCAGATGCTCGACGCGATCTCGGCGTACTCCACCACCATCACCGAGGCCAAGGACGTCGAGGCCGAACTCGAGACCGCCATCGCGCGGATCTTCGCCGCACCGTCGGGCCCCGCCAGCGTCGAATGGCCCACGGACCTCCAGTATCTCGCCTCACCGGACGCCCAGCGACCGGCTCCGTCGACGCCGGTCGCACTGCCCGTGGCCGACACCGACGCCATCGCCCGCGCCACCGATCTGCTGCGGAACGCGCAACGGCCTCTGCTCTGGCTGGGTGGCGGGGCCGCCGGTGCCGGTGACCAGGTGGCCGAGCTCGCGCGGAGCCTCGGCGCGGGCATCGTCACCAGCAACTCCGGACGCGGGATCGTCGCCGAGGATGTCCCGCTGGTCATCGGCAACTTCGCCACCACTCCCGCGGTACGAGCGCTGCTCGACGACGCCGACCTGCTCCTCGCCGTCGGCACGCACTTCCGGTCGAACGAGACGGCGTCCTACTCGCTGTCGCTGCCGGCGACCATGATCCAGATCGACGTCGAGCCGACGACGATCGGCCGGGTCTATCCCGCCACGGTAGGACTCACCGGCGATGCCGCACAAACGATCACGGCGATCCTCGACTGCCTCGACACGGTCGCCACCGTCGACGAGTGGCCCGCCCGGGTGACAGCGGTCCGTGAGGAGGTCCGGGCCGATCTCACGACCTACATCGGCGGTTACGCCGAGATCTGCACGGCGATCCGCACTGCGCTGCCTCGCCGCTCGGTGATCGCCCGCGACGTGACGATCCCGTCGAGCCAATGGGGCAACCGCCTGCTCCCGATCTACGAGCGCGGCACCAACATCTTCCCGCTCGGCGGCGGCATCGGTCAGGGACTCGCCATGGGAATCGGTGCGGCGCATGCCCGGCCCGACGTCCCTACACTCGTGCTGGCCGGCGACGGCGGACTCGCCGTCCACCTGGGCGAGCTCGCCTCCCTGGCCGGGTCGGGCGCCCCGGTGATCGTGCTGGTCGTCAACGACGGCGGTTACGGAGTGCTGCGAAACATGCAGCAGAAGAACGGCTTCCGTCGTGCTGGTGTCGACCTCCACACCCCGCGGTTCGACCTGCTGGCCGCGTCGATGGACATCCCCTACCGGCTCGTGCGGGGTCCGGGCGTCATCTCCGAGGCCCTCGAGGCCGCGGTGCAACGCGGCGGACCGTCGTTCATCGAGGTGGATGTCGAGGCAATCGAGCCCGCTCCCGGCCCGTTCGTCCCACCCGTGCACGTTCCCACCGAGCACAATCCGTCCGGGGCTTCCTCATGACCACCCCGGCCCTCTGGTGGGGTGATGACCTCGCGACGCGGGTGCGTTCTGGAGACCAGGCCCACGTCTTCGCCTCCGGTACCGATGTCGCCGACGCGGTCGCACTTGCCGTCGAGAATCCGGATCTCGTGCTCAGTCTCATCCTGGCCGAGCCCGCACCACTCACCGCGGAGACGACGAAGATGCTTTCTTCCGTGCGGGTTCCGACCCTGGTGCTCGCCTCCGCGCCAGACGCCGACACCGATCTCGGTGCGGCACAGACGCTGGCCGGCGACATCGACAACGGTGTCTTCGTCGTTCTCGACGGCGCCCCCGTCCCCGCGCACACCGAGTGCCGGGAGTCCTTCGAGGAGTGGGCCGTCTCATTCGTCGCGATCGCCGAGGGCCTCGCCGCCCGCGACGGCCGCCTCCTCGCCCAGCCCACCCCACTCATCGACGAAGGAGTTCTCCGATGATGACTCGCCCAGCCCGCGAGCCCTACCTCGAGACGCACCAGACACATCCGGAACCGCTGACCCCCTACGAGCTCAAGCTCGCCGGTTCCGTCACCGAGATCTTCACCGCGGGGGCAACGACTCTCGACGAGGTCACCGACGGCCTGAACGCCCTCGGTCTCCACGGACCCGACGGTGGTCCGTGGACCGCCGAGACCTTCCGCGCCGAGATGCGCAGATTGGGGAAATGACATGACCACCACGCAGCCCACCTCCGACCACAGGTCCGCGACCCGCGAACGGCCCTCCGCGCGACGGACCCCGACCTACGCCGTGGGGACCCGCCGTCACCTCGACGCCGACGAGATCGCGGCGACGGGACTCCGAGACCGCTGGTACCCGATCCTCCCGTCGCGGATGCTCGAACCCGGCGCCATGGTCCCGGTCCGTCGGCTCGAGGTCGACTGGGTGCTGTTCCGCGACGCGCAGGGACGGGTCCGCATGCTCGAGGACCGGTGCCCGCACCGCAGCGCGCCGCTGTCGGTGGGCCAACATCTCGGGGACCGCATCGCCTGCGCGTATCACGGTGTCCAGGTGGACGGCGAAGGCACCGTCGTGTCGGTGCCGGGAATGCCGGGATGCGCCCTCGAGGGCCGCCGGGCGACGGTGTCGCTCGAGGTGGTCGAAGCAGCCGACACGATCTTCGCCTTCCTTCCGCTCACCGCCGAGTCGGTGCCCACCCCGTTCGTGCTGCCCGACCGGCTGTCCGATCCGGAGGTGTCGTGGTTCGGCAACTTCGCCGAATGGGCGGGACCGTGGCGCTTCTACATGGACAACGTCCTCGATCCCATGCACGGCGCGTTCCTGCACCGCAATTCGCATTCGATGTTCGGTGGCGACACCTCGGCGCGGTTCCGCATCCGCGAGACCGACCGCGGCTTCTTCTTCGAGAAGACCGACCAGCGGGGCGTCAACTTCGACTGGGTCGAGTTCGTCCGCGGATCGATGGATTACGTCGACCTCGAGATCCCGTACGGTCCCGGCGCCGGTCCCGGCGGGGTGTTCGGGATCGTCGGGATGAGCACGCCCATCGACCGCTCGACGTCGGCGATTTTCCATTGGCGCACCCGCCGCGTGTCCGGCTGGGAACGCGAGACCTGGCGGTTCCTGTATCGGACGACGCTGGAGGCCAAGCACTGGGAGGTCCTCGAACAGGACCGGCTGGTGCTCGAGGCGCTGGCCGGTGACGCCGACCGTGAGGAGCACCTCTACCAGCACGATCTCGGCGTCTCCCGGATTCGGCGGATCTACCGCGCCGACGCCGTCGCCCAGGCCGAACAACTCGTCGCAGCGAACGCATGACCGCAGGCGAGACGATGTTGCTCACCGTCGTGCTGCGCCACGATCAGAGCCAGAACCTCGAACAGTTGCAGGGCCGGCTCGACGAGAACGACTGGTGGCACGGCTTCCCGCCCGCCGGTTGCGAGATCGTCTCCTGGGTCGTCGCCATGGGGATCGGACAGATCGTGACCCTCCGGCTCCCGGCCGACCGGCTGCCCGCGGTGAACGTCGAACTGGAACGGCGGGCGTGGGGTTCTTTCGCCACCGACTTCTACCCGACGTACGACTTCCTACCGGTCCGCGAACGACTGACCCGCGAATCCGATGCGCGGCGGGCGGCGGTGACGTCATGAGCCGGGTCGGCCACCCCGGTGTCGCGGAGCCGCCTCGTCCGGACATGTTCAGCAACGCCCGGGTCGTCGGCGACCAGTTCTTCCTGTCGGGGATGCACGCCGGCGGTCCGGGCGGACCGGTGGTTGGTGACGACACGTACGCGCAGGCCGTCGAGACCTTCCGCCGCGTCCGCGCACTCACCGAGGCGTGCGGCGCGACTGTCGACGACATCGTCGTTCTGCGCATCTTCGTCACCGACATCGCCGACAAGGCGGCGGTCGGACGCGCCCGGAGCGCGATGTTCTCCGGAGACTTCCCGTGTTCGACCCTCGTCGAGGTGTCGGCACTGGTCGAGCCCGGCCTCAGCGTCGAGGTCGAAGCACAGGGATTTCTCCCGAAGGCCGCACCCGCGGCCGACTAGAATCACTCGAACCGGCGTCAGCCACGCCGACTACACCCCGAGGACGCCATCGTGAGCGGACCAACTCTCAACTCCAGCCCGAACAACTCAGCACCGGCAGTCGACAGACCCAACTGGCCGGTCCTGATCCTCGCTTTCATCGCCGTCGTCCTCGACGGCTACGACACCATCGCCCTGGGCCTCTCGGTACCGGCGCTCAAGGAGGACTGGGGTGTCCCCGCATCCCACTTCACCCCCGCGCTCTCGCTGACGAGTCTCGGCGTGGCACTCGGCTACATCGCGGTCGGACGCCTGACCGCACGGTTCGGCTGCCGCAACGTCATCCTGGCCGCGGTGATCGTCTTCACCGTCGGCAGTCTGCTGACAGCCTGGGCCGGCAACATCGTCGAGCTGAGCGTGCTGCGCCTGATCACCGGCTTCGGTCTCGGCGCGGTCATGCCGGCGGCGGTGGCGCAGGCGACCGCACTCAACCCCGCACGGCACCGGCAGTCGATCGCGGTGTTCGTCACGATGGGCATCTCGATGGGTGCGTTGATCGCCGGACTGCTGGGCTCCCAGTTGGTGTCGGCATACGGCTGGCCGTCGGTGTTCGTCGCCGGTGCCATCGCCTCGGCGGTCCTGTTCCCCTTCCTGTGGGTGTGGCTGCCCGACGAGCGCAAGCTGACCGGTGTGACCCAGGGTTCGGAGGCCCGCCACCACGCGGCCGTGGCCCGGTTGTTCGACCCCGAAGTGCGCGGGCGGACCATGCTTCTCTGGGGCTTCGCCTTCATGGTGTTCTCGGTCTTCTACATCTTCTCGTCCTGGCTGCCCACCCTGCTGACGAGTTACGGCTTCAGCACGGGGCTGGCACCGCTCGGGTCGGCGGCACTGGGCGTCGGCAGCATCGTCGGCGCCGGAGTGCTGATCCTCGGTGCGACCCGCTTTCGGATGAGCTCCGTCCTTGCCGGGACCACGGTGGCGGCAATCGTGTTCCTGATCCTGTCCGCCTTTCTCGGCGCCGACAAAGCGTTGCTGCTGGTGGTGTTCGGCGGCGTCGGGCTCGGACTGCAGGCCGGCATGATCGGGCAGGCCGCCGTCGCGGTGTCGATCTATCCGCAGGCCACCGCCGCGACCGGGGTCGGCTGGGCGTCCTCGATGGGCCGCCTCGGATCAGTGGTCGGCCCGATCGTCGGCGGCGCCCTGATCGGACTGGGACTGTCGACGAGTGCCATCGTGCTCATCGCGTGCGCTCCCGTCGCGGTCGCACTCGGACTCATCCTGCTGCTCCGCCGGACCGAGCCGAAGGTGTCCGACGACGTGGCCGGGAGCCAGTCGACCGGAACCGCACCCCTTCGGGGCCAGGCGGTCGGCGGACCGGCCTGACGCGGCGGCGTCGAGCCTCAACCGAACGGCGTGCCGGGAACCTCCCGGCGCGCCGTTCGTCATCCCCGCGACCACAGCAGGTATCCCACCGCGAGCGCGAACACGCCGGGACCCAGACACACCAGATGGTCACGGGTCACCGCCTCGTCGAGGTCGGCGTCGGAGAGTCCGGCGCGCACCGCGTGCTCGCGCAGGATGAGACCGGAATGATCAGTGGGTATCGGGATCACGGCACTTGGACGTGCCGGGCCGCCACACGGTTCCATCCCCCGCTCCCCATTCCGAAAGAATCACATAACTATTGCTCCCTGAGGTGCGAGGAGCGCAAGCGACGAGCCACGAAGGGCTCGGTGAGACGAATTGGGACGACCCTTCGTGGCTCGCTTCGCTCGCACCTCAGGGAGCAGGGGTTGCGCTCGCACCTCAGGGAGCAGCGAAACTCCGTTGCGCCCCAGCGCACGACGCTGGCATAGTTCCCGTTCGGCACGAGGACCAGCAGACCGGAGCGGGGTACCGCGAAGTGTTTCTGCGCGTCGGAATCCTCGTCCGCCTTCAGATGGCAAGGGATACCTCCTGAGCAGGTTCGAGTCCTGACACGGCACCGCTCCCGGGAGCACGGGCCTGGTCGGTTCTGCGGTCGTCGTCCGGGTCGTTCGCGACCCCGCGACGCACCCCACCGACCGGCCCGCCCGCGAGTGGTGTCGCCATCCGAACTTTGATGACCCGACAAGCATTGCGACGCAACGGAAAGGAGGATCGCCATGCTGTTCCACAACCGAATCACCGTCCCCCCGGGTCACACCGTGCTGGCCTACCGAGGTACCGAGGTCCAGACGCTGCCCACCGGTCGTCACCGCGTACGCAAGCCCGACGCCACGCTGAGCGTCGACCTGCGTGAGCGCCTGATCCAGGTCGCACCGCAGGAGATCCTCACCGCCGACTCCATGGTGGTCCGTATCTCGATGACGTTGCGCGCCAGAGTGATCGATGCCGTGGCATTCGTCGAGCGGGCCTCCGACCCGATCGGCGCGGTCTACCTGGCCGCGCAGATCGCGCTGCGTGAGGTCTGCGCCGGCGTTGCGTCGGACGATCTCGTGCGGCGCGGCGACTCTGTCAACGTCGAACCGATCCGCGTCGCCGCGGCACAGGTCGCGGGGACAGTTGGGATGGAAGTCCTCGAGGTCGTCGTCCGCGACGTCATCGTCCCGGCCGAAGTCCGCAGTGCCGCACTCGAGGTGATCACCGCCAAGACGCGCGGTCTCGCAAAGCTGGAGGCGGCTCGGGCGGAGACCGCCGCCCTGCGGGCGCTGGCCAACGCGGGTCGGTTGCTCGACGCCCACCCGGCGCTGGCGCAGCTGCGCCTCGTGGAGTCCGTCCCCTACGGAGCTCGGGTCGTCCTCAGCGTCGGTGGTGCCGAGGTGCCGTCGGACGACTGATTCCCGCTCACCGAATCCGTTCCCGCTCACCCAGATCATGTGAGCGGGAACGGATATCGTGAGCGGCAGTGGAGATGGAACCGAAGAGCGCTCCACTGCGTCGAAGTACCCATGCTGATGTTCCCCGCCGACCGGTTCGGACTCCTCCATCGTGACGCCGCACTCCGCGCCGGGTTCTCCGACGAGGAGCTGTCCGGGGCCGTCACCCGCGGCGAGTTGATCAGTGTGAACCCGGGCGTCTGGATCGCCGCCGCCGGTCAGCCCACAGGTGCGGACTCGGCCGAGAAGCGGCATCGCCTCCGCGCGCTCGCCGCCGCCACCTCGGAACGCGCTGACGGACACCCCCTCAGTCATACCTCCGCAGCTGCAGTGCTCGGTCTGCCGATGCTCGACCCCGATCTGTCCCTCGTCCACGTGACGACCGGTCGCACTTCGGGCGGCTCCATCCGGGCACAGCGACACATCCACGCCGCGCCACTCGACCCCGCCGAGATCATCCAGATCGACGGGGTTCGCACGACCTCGATCGAGCGCACCGCGGTCGACGTCGCCATCATGGGCACCTTTGCGCAGGCGCTCGTCGTCTTCGACGCCGCGCTGCGGGTCGGCGCGGACCGCGAGACGATGAGCGACCTGCTGTCCGGCCGTCGGCGTCGAAGCGCTCGCAACGCCAGGCGCGCCCTGCCGTTCGCCGACGCCGCGTCGGAGAGCGTCGGGGAATCGTGGAGCCGGGCCCAGATCATCGATGCCGGCCTACCCACCCCCACACTGCAGCGTGAGTACCTCATCTGTGGTGGCAGGTACCGGTGCGACTTCGACTGGGAGGGGCTGCTCGTCGGCGAGTTCGACGGTCTGCAGAAGTACGACGCGCTGGTGAAACCCGGCGAGACATCGGCTGACGCCGTCATCCGAGAGAAGATCCGCGAGGACCGGCTGAGGGCCGCCGGAGTGGTGGTCGTCCGGTGGACTTGGGCGACGCTGCGGAAGGGTGAACTCGACGAGGTCCTGCGACCGTGGCTGCAGAAGCTCGGGTTGCTCGCTGCATGACCTTCCGCTCACTCTTTCCGGTCCCGCTCACTCGATTTCGGTGAGCGGGAGCGGAGAAGGTGAGCGAACAGCAAGAACCCCGGCCGGAACACGTCCGGCCGGGGTTCTTGAGTGTCAGTTCAGATCAGTACTTCTCGCCCTTGGCGGCCTTCTCGACGAGCGAGGCCGGCGGCTCGAAGTGCTTGCCGTACTTCGACGCGAGGTCGCGTGCGCGGTCGACGAAGCCCTGCAGGCCACCCTCGTAACCGTTGATGTACTGGATGACACCACCGGTCCAGGCGGGGAACCCGATGCCGAAGATCGAACCGATGTTGGCGTCCGGCACGGAGGTGAGGACACCTTCGTCGAAGCACTTGACGGTCTCGAGGGCCTCGGCGAAGAGCATGCGCTCCTTCATGTCCTCGAGCGGGATCTCCTTGGTGCCCGACTTGAAGTGGTCACGCAGACCCGGCCAGAGCTGGGTGCGCTTGCCGTTCTCGTCGTAGTCGTAGAAGCCCTTGCCGTCCTTGCGGGCGGTGCGGCCGTTGTCGACCATCCAGTCGACGACGGCGTTGGACCCGTGCTGCGGGAAGTCCTTGCCCTCGGCCTTGGCCGCTGCCTCGGTCTCCTTGCGGATCTTCTGCGGCAGGGTCAGGGTCAGCTCGTCCATGAGCTGCAGCGGCGCGGCCGGGTAACCGGCCTGGGTGCCCGCATGCTCGATGAACGCCGGCTCGATGCCCTCGCCGACGGCGGCGATGGCCTCGTTGACGAAGGTGCCGATGACGCGGCTGGTGAAGAACCCGCGGCTGTCGTTGACGACGATCGGGGTCTTGCGGATCGCCAGGGTGTAGTCGATGACCTTGGCCAGCACGGCATCCGAGGTCTTCTCACCGCGGATGATCTCGACCAGCGGCATCTTGTCGACGGGCGAGAAGAAGTGAATTCCGATGAAGTCCTCGGACCGCTTCACGCCCTCGGCGAGGATGGTGATCGGCAGGGTCGAGGTGTTGGAGCCCAGGACGGCGTCGGGCTCGACGATGTCCTCGATCTCCTGGAACACCTTGTGCTTGACCTCGACCGACTCGAAGGCGGCCTCGATGACGAGGTCGACGCCCTTGAAGTCGGCGGCGTCGACGGTCGGGTGGATGCGGGCGAGCAGAGCGTCGCTCTTCTCCTGCGTGGTCTTGCCCTTGGCGAGAGCCTTCTCCTCGAGCTTCTCCGAGTAGCCCTTACCGCGCTTGGCAGCATCGAGGTCGATGTCCTTGAGGACCACCTCGATGCCGGCCTTCGCCGACACGTAAGCGATTGCCGCGCCCATCATTCCGGCGCCGATGACGCCGACCTTCTTGGCGGTGAACTTGTCGTATCCCTCGGGGCGCGAGCCGCCGCCGTTGATGTGCTGCAGGTCGAAGAAGAACGCCTTGATCATGTTCTGCGCGACCTGGCCGGTGACCAGCGAGACGAAGTAGCGGGTCTCGATGATGTCGGCGGTGTCGACGTCGACGTACGCGCCCTCGACGGCAGCGGCCAGGATGGCACGCGGAGCCGGCATGTTGGCGCCCTTGATCTGCTTGCGCAGCAGCGCCGGCAGGGCCGGGAGGTTGGCGGCGAACGCCGGGTTGGTGGGGGCACCGCCCGGGATCTTGTAGCCCTTGACGTCGAACGGCTGCTGGGCCTCGGGGTTCTCCTTGATCCATGCCTTGGCGGCGGGGATCAGTTCCTCGATGGAGCCGACGACCTCGTTGACGAGGCCGGTCTCCTTGGCCTTGGTCGGGTTGAAGCGCTGACCCTGGAGCAGGACACCCATGAGGGCGTTCTGGATACCGAGCAGACGTACGGTACGGACGACGCCGCCGCCACCGGGCAGCAGGCCGAGGGTGGCCTCGGGCAGACCGATCTGGACACCCTTGACGTCCGCGGCGATGCGGTAGTGGGTGTGCAGCGCGATCTCCAGGCCACCGCCGAGGGCGGCACCGTTGATGGCGGCGACGACCGGCTTGCCCAGGGTCTCGAGACGACGCAGCACCTTCTTCATGGCGTTGGTGGTCTCGGTGATCTGGGTGGCGATCTCCGCTTTGGAGACGTCCTTGCGATCGCTGGTCATGTCCTTGAGGTCGCCGCCGGCGAAGAAGGTCTTCTTCGCCGAGGTGAGCACGACACCGGTGATGTCGTCCTTCTCGGCCTCCAGGCGATCGACGGTCGCGGCCATCGACTCCTGGTAGAGCGCGTTCATCGTGTTGGCGCCCTGGTTGGGGTCGTCCATGGTCAGGATGACGACGCCGTCGGCGTCTTTCTCCCAGTTGATCATGTTGTCACTCATGGTGATTCGCAGAGTTCTTTCTCGTGAAGTGGCAGGGCTGCGGGGAGCGTCAGAGACGCTCGATGATGGTCGCGACGCCCATGCCGCCACCGATACAGAGAGTGATCAGGCCGTAGCGGCCCCCGGTGCGCTCGAGCTCGTCGAGGCAGGTGCCGTAGATCATGGCGCCGGTGGCACCGAGCGGGTGACCCATGGCGATCGCGCCGCCGTTCACGTTGACCTTCTCGTGCGGGATCTTCAGATCCTTCATCCACTTCATGACGACCGAAGCGAAGGCCTCGTTCAGCTCGAAGACGTCGATGTCGTCGACGGTCAGGCCGGCCTTCTTCAGGGCCAGCTCGGTGGCCGGGGTGGGGCCGGTGAGCATGATGGTGGGCTCGCTGCCGATCTCGGCGAAGGAGACGACGCGGGCACGCGGGGTGAGGCCGTTGCGCTTGCCTGCCTCTTCGCTGCCGATGAGCACGAGGCCCGAACCGTCGACGATGCCGGAGCTGTTGCCACCGGTGTGAACGTGGTTGATCTTCTCGACGCTCGGGTACTTCTGCAGGGCGACGTCGTCGAAGCCGGCCATGTCAGCCAGGGCGGCGAAGGCGGCCTTCAGCTTGCCGAGGCTCTCGACGGTCGAGCCCGGGCGACGGTGCTCGTCGTGATCGAGGATCGTGACGCCGTTGATGTCCTTGACCGGAACCACGGACTTGGTGAAGAAACCACTGTTCCATGCCTTTTCGGCGCGAGCCTGCGACTCGGCGGCGTAGGCGTCTACGTCCTCGCGCGAGAAGCCCTCGATGGTGGCGATCAGGTCGGCACCGATGCCCTGCGGGACGATGTAGTGGTCGTATGCGGTGGCCGGGTCGGTGAAGAGTGCACCGCCGTCGCTGCCCATCGGGACGCGCGACATCGACTCGACGCCACCGGCGAGAACCAGGTCGTCGAAGCCGGAGGCGACCTTGGCCGCGGCGAGGTTGGTGGCTTCCAGGCCGGAGGCGCAGAAGCGGTTGATCTGGGTGCCGGGGACGGTCTCGGGGAGGCCGCTGTTGAGGGCGGCGGTGCGCGAGATGACCGCACCCTGCTCGCCGACCGGGGAGACGACACCGAGGATGACGTCGTTGACGTCTGCCGGATCGAGGCCGCCGTGACGCGACAGGACCTCGTTGATGAGACCGGAGACCAGGTCGACCGGCTTCACGCTGTGCAGCGAGCCGCCGCGCTGCTTGCCACGAGGCGTACGGATCGCCTCGTAGATGAATGCTTGATCAGGCACGAAAGTGTTCCTTTCACACGAACCACTGGTTGGTTACCCACCGAGGCTAACGCGGAATAACTTGTTTGGCTATACCCGGTGGTCAAGAGGTCTGGCGTTGTGTCGAATGTGCGCTATGGTCTGTTCACCATGCCTGACCGCAAACCCACCACCCGCACTCGGGGCGCCGACCGCAAGCGACAACTCGTCGACTCCGCGGCCGCGCTCTTCCTGCAGCGCGGGTACGCGCAGGTGTCACTCGCAGACATCGCGCGATCGGCCGGCGTCACCGCGCCTTCGGTGTACCGACACTTCGACGACAAGCAGTCCCTGCTGGCGGCCGCGGTGCTGGCCGGCGTCGACGATCTCGAGACCTGTACCGACCGGGCCCTCACCGGCAGCGGGGACACGACCTCGCTGATCTCGACGGTGTGCGACCTGGCCGTCCAGCGCCCCCAGGCGGCGTCGCTGTGGCGGTGGACCAGCAACTACCTGACCACCGAGCAGAACAAACAGGTGGCGATCCGGACCCGCGAGGTGATCGGCCACTGGGCGACCGCGCTCGCCGCCCGGCGCACGGATCTCTCCGAGCGCGAGGCCGTGCAGCTGGCATGGGCGATCCTGAGCGTCAGCGGCAGCCTCACCGTGCACCACACGCGCATGTCCGGAGCGCGTGCGCGTGACGAGATCGAGAAGCTCATTCGCCGGATTCTCGCCTTGAGTCCCGCCGCGGCACCTCCGTTCGCGACCTCGCCGACGGTCACCTCCGTGCCTGGCTCGCGTCGCGATGAGATCCTCGACGCGGCGGCCGAGCTCTTCGCCGACCGCGGGTACACCGACGTCGGTGTCGACGAGATCGGCGGGGCAGTGGGTATCGCCGGTCCCAGTGTCTACAAACACTTCCCGTCGAAGCTCGCCATTCTCGTGGCGATCGGCCAGCGCAGCGGGGCCCGGCTCGAGGCGGGCGTGATGGCCGTGTACGGCGCGACGTCTGATCCCGCGAAACTCCTTGCTGGTCTGGTCGATTCCTATGTGGAGACCATCACCAGCACCCCCGACCTCTCCGTCAGCTTCAACAACTCCCCCGCACTCGCCGGCCAGGCCAGCGCCACCGACCTCGTCGACGTCCAGCGACGCTACGTGGCGCGCTGGGTGGATCTGCTCATGCAGGTCGACCCGGAGATCAAGCGCGATCAGGGCGCGGTCGCCGTGCACGCCGCACTCTCGATCGTCAACGACGCCGTGCGCATGCGACGCGGCTCGGAGAGTCCGCAGTTCGCCGCGCGGATGGCCTACCTCATGAAAGGCGTGCTCGCGCTCTGATCCGCGCCGACGAGGATGCGCCGGTTCGTTTCCCACAAACTGAACTTACTTCACTTTGGTTTTATGGTCCACTCCGCCGTCCGGGACGTTGACCCGAATACTCCCACCTGGTCTACTGAACTGATATCAGTTTTGTTGATCGACGTGACGGAGCCCTGATGAGCCACACAGACGACCTGTCGACGAAGCCGTGGCTCGTCGACAGCACGGTCCCGGTGCTGCCTTCCGAGGAAGAGGAGGATCTGCGTGCGGCCATCCGGGATCTCCTCGGAACCGGCGACATCGACGACGTGCGACGGGTTGCCGCCACCGCGCTCGGATACTCACCGGAGATGTGGTCCGCTCTGACCGGGTCGATGTCGGTGACGACCATGGCGGTACCGGAACCGGTCGGTCTCGGATACGGACTCGCCCAACTGTGCACGGTGATCGAGGAGTGCGGCCGGGCGCTGCGGCCCGAACCCGTGGTCATGTCCGCCGCCATCGGTGTTCGCGGCCTCCTCTTCGGGCGCGGCGAGGAACTCCCCGCGCTGCTGGACGGAGCCCTCGACGGCAGCCGGATCGTGACGACGACCTCGCTCACGCCGGAGTCCGACGACCTGACCGCCGAATCCGACGGTGACCGATGGCTCGTCACCGGGCGTGCGCCGGCCGTCGCCTCCGGGGTGGCCGCCGACGTCGTTCTCGCGACGGCCGAAACCGGCACCGGTCGAATGCTCTTCGCGGTCCCCACCGAAGACCACGTCGAGCGGACGTCGCTGGATTCCCTCGACCCGACCCGGTCGATCACCGCTCTGCGCTTCGACGACGCTTCGGCGATCGCGCTCACCGATCCCCACGAGACCCCCCGCGCCGTGGCAACCCTGCGCGACCGCGCGGTCATCGCCCTGGCTGCCGAGAATGTCGGGATCGCCGGCGCATTGGTGGACATGACGCTCGACCACACCAAGACCCGCAAGCAGTTCGGGCGGCAGATCGCGTCCTATCAGGCGATCAAGCACCGGCTCGCGGACATGTACGTCGACCTCGAACGAGCACGGTCGACCGCCCGGTACGCCGCCGCCCTCCACGACATCGATCCGTCCCGAGCCGCCCTCGCCGCCGCGGTCGCCGGAGCGGTCTGCGGAGACGTCGTCGTCCGCGCGTCCACGGAGGCGATCCAGCTGCACGGCGGCATCGGGTTCACGTGGGAACACTCCGCCCACAATTACTATCGCCGTGCGCTCACCAACGAAACGCTGTTCGGCGACACCGCTGCTCACCGGCGGCGGATCGCGCAGACCCTCGCCCTGCTCCCGTCCGCAGCTTGACCCGAGTTCAGCTCATTCGACGTATACTTCGGCAACGAACAGAAGGGGGTCACCATGCCAGTGGCTACGGAGGTGCGCGAGGACGGTCCCCGTTCCAAACGCGCGCGGATACTCACAGTCGCGATCGAGCAGTTCGGCAGAGTCGGTTACGAGCACACGAAGTGGGCCTCGGTCGCCGGTGAGGTCGGCATCGGCCAGACGGCGCTGTATCACTACTTCGAGTCGAAGGCGCACTGCCTGCTGACCATCATGCGGCTCGAACTCACCGACTCGGTCGAGAGATTCCGCGCGGGCACCGCCGGAATCCCCGACCCGGCACAAGCTCTCCGATCGGCCATCGACGCCTCGCTGCGTGGCGAGCCGATCGACGCCCTGCAGCGTCGAATCCTGCAGAACCACATGGATATTCTGAGCACGCCGCGTCAATCGGACAAGGAAGAGGCCGAGCGTCTCCGGTCGCGGGAACTCGTCGCCGAGATCGAGAAGAACTGGGCCGACCTGATCAAGCGCGGCATGGACGAGGGCATCTTCGTCCAGGGAGACCCGGTGGTCTACTCCCGTCTCGTACTCGGCGCCCTGGTGAGTGTGTGGCGCTGGTACCGCCCCGGCGGCCCGCTGTCGCTCGACGACCTCATCCGGACCGTGTCCGACTCGGCGATCCGGATGGTGACCGCGCCCTAGCGGCTTCTCAGACCGTGAACCGACCACCGTTGCTCAGCAGCACGGCCCCGACGACGTTGGCCGCGCCGGGGGACGCGAGATAGAGGATCGAGTCGGCGAGTTCCGCAGCAGTGGCGTATCCCCGAGCGGGTCCCGACTCCATCGCCGCACGTAGGTGGGGCGGGGTACGGGCAGCCATCCCCGTGTCGACCGGCCCAGGCGCAACGGTGTTGACCCGAATCCCGAAGGGCAGGACCTCTTTCGCGACGGACTGAGTCAGCGCGTGCACAGCCGCCTTCGACGCCGAATAGTGCGGATAGCCGATCAGCGTATCAAACGCCGACGACGACCCGACCGTGACGATCGATCCACCACCTCGGTCGCGCATGCACCGGACTGCCTCGCGCAGAACGTGAAACGTGCCGTCGAGGTTGACCGCCAGCACACGCCGCCACATGTCGTCCGAGAGCCGCGCGATCACGTCGACCGGATCACCCGAGTCCACGGCCTCCTGAATCCAGGCCTTGCTCACCGGATCGTCGACGCCTGCGGCATGCACCACGATGTCGATGCGCCCGCTGTCGGTGACGACGGTGTCGAACACATCGGCCACCTGTACCGGATCGGCGACGTCGACAGCCACGGGGACCGCACCGGTGATGGATTCGGCAACGGTCCGCGCGCCGGTCTCGTCGAGATCGAGGACGTATACCCGACTCGCGCCCCGCAGGCCCAGAGCGTGGGCCGTGGCCGCACCGATCCCCGACCCGGCGCCCGTCACGACCGCGATGGCACCCTGAAACTGACTGTCCATCAGCGTCTCTCCTGAGTTCGGGGAATCAGATCTCGCATCCGGCGCGATATCCCTCGGCAATCGCATGGCCGATGCGTCGGGGGGTCACGCAATCGCCGACGACGTCGATCGTGTCGTCGCCGGCGAGGGCACCCAGGTCGAGCACCGGTTGCCGCGGCCCGTGCCAGACGATCAACGAGCCGTCGAGCGCGGTCGCCGCGCCGCCGAAGACCGGTTGCAGCAGTGGCGTCCTCCCGTCCGATCCGGGTGCCACGGCGTGCGCCACCCGGAGCCGCACCCCGGCGTCGCCGAGTCGACGGAGCAGCGGCCCGGCGCTCTCGGCGGGCACTCGCGAGCACAGTGCGGTGAGCGGGGTTGCCAGCGTGACCCGCCAACCGCGTTGTGCCAGTGACTCGGCGGCGTTGTACGCCGGCCAGAAGCCGTCGCCGTCGTCGACGACGACCGCCTCGCCCACCGAGATCCCCGCCGGATCGCCGACGATGACCTCGTCGACGCTCGCGGTCGGGTGTCCGTCCAGCCATTCCGGTGCGGGCGCCGGCCGAGACCCGGTTGCCACCACGATGTGGTCTGCGATGGAACGGATCTCGGCGAAGTCGTCGGCATCGATCCCGGCGGCGAGGTTCACCTCGACCTTCAGTCGGCGCATCTCGTTGCCCAGGTAGTCGATGACATCGATCACCGTGCTTCGGTGCGGTGCGGCGGCCGCGACGCGCACCGCCCCGCCCAGTGCGGTGTCCTTGTCGAAGACGGACACGCGGTGTCCTCGCTCGGCAGCGACGCGCGCCGCCTCCAGCCCCGCCGGGCCACCACCGATGACGTAGACGTCCTTGGTCTCCGATGCCCTGACCCCCGCCTGCCGATGCCGGCCTCGGCCGACCTCGGCGTTCACCGCACAGTGCAGGTGCGGATCGAACGCCCGGCAGTCCTGGTTGACTCCGAGGCACCCGCGGATCTCCAGTAGCCGGTTCTGCGCCGACTTGTTCGGCAGTTCCGGATCGGCGATCAACGCGCGCGCCATCCCCACCAGGTCGGCATGTCCGTGTTTCAGGATGTGTTCGGCGGTGGCCGCATCGCGAATCCGCTGTCCCACCAACGTCGTCAGGCCGGTCGCCGCGCGTACGCGGGAGGCCGAAGGCACCGCGACGGCATCGGGCTGCGTCGAGTCCTTCACATAGGCGCCCCGGGTGCCATGCGTGATGCTCAGGTAATCGACCCCCAGTCCTGCGTAGAACTCCGCGATGGGGAGGCAGTCCTCGATCGTCATGCCGCCGGGGATCTCCTCCTCCCCGCTGAGGCGGACGCCGAGAATCCGGCCCGCAGGCATCGCCGAGCGCATCGCCTCCACGATCATCCGCCCGAACCGCATGCGGTTCTCGAATGACCCGCCGAAGCAGTCGGTTCGACGGTTGGTCAGCGGAGACATGAACTGCGCGACGAGATATCCGTGCGCAGCATGCACCTCGAGACCGTCCACGCCCGCTGCGACGAGGTTCTCGGTCGACACGCGCCATCCTTCGACGATGTCCTCGATCTCTCCGATGGTGAGCTCATGCGGTGGGTAGGCGTCGCGGACCGTCTTGACGGGCGACGGCGCTACCGGGGGCGAGTCGGACTCACCGCCGATGAACTCCCGTCCGAGGTGGACCAGCTGGGTGACCAGGCGAGAGCCGTGACGGTGTACGGCCTCGACCTTCTCCGCAGTCGCGGGGATCACGGCCTCCTGGTAGGCCTCTACGAGCTTGCGTGAGCGCAGCGTGGTCGTCGGATGGACGACGGTCGCGCCGCCGACGATCATCCCGACTCCACCCGCGGCAAGCCGCTCGACATGCTCGACGTCGCCGTGACTGGGAATCCCCTCCTGCACCAGGCTGGTGCCGGCGGGCAGCGCCACCAATCGGTTCTTGAGTGTGGTGCCCCCCAGCGCGATCGGTCTGAAGAGTTCGGGATATGGGTTGATCGTGGGTGTCATGGCATGAACTGCTCGCGCCATTCCTGCTGGAACCGCGAGACCGAGTCGGCCGTGAGGGTGTTGGTGTCGGGCAGCGGTATGTCCTGCGCCCGCGCGACCGCACCGGGGATGTCCGGCAGTGCCGATCCATATCCCGTGGACAGCGCCGTCTGCCCCTCCTCGGTCACCAGGAAGTCGGCGAGGACCTGAGCGGCGTTCGGATGCGGCGCCGACGTGAGGACGTGGCTGTACCACGGGGTCCCCCACGCCGGTTGCGGCAGAACCCAACCCACCGGTGCGCCGGCCGCCTGTTCCCGGACCAGTGGCTGCACCATCGGCGTCGCCGCGATCTCGCCGGAGTTCAGCGCCTGCGCGACACCGAGCGCACTCGGGTAGACGCGGGGTTGCAGGGCCGCAAGCCGGCGGTTGAAGTCGGGCGACCAGTTCTCGTCGAAGAACCGGTACTCGTCGACCACGGCCGCGAAACCGGCCGGGTTGACCACACCGATCCTGCCCCGCAACGACTCCGTCAGCAGGTCGGCCGGCGTCTGCAGTCCCCCGGGCAGTGCGGTGGTGTTCCACCCGAGAGCGAACACGGCGGCGCTCACCAGGAAGAACCGATCGTTCACGACACTGCGATCGCGCTCGTAGGCAGGAGCATCGAAGGCCGGGCCCACGATGGGCGTGGAGTATCGGCCCGACTCGGCGGCCGTGGTGATCCAGGCCGGATCCGAGGTCATGTGGACGTCCGCCGTCCCCTTGCCAGTCCTGTTCTCGGTCTCCACCCGAGGATTGATCTCGACGTCGGTGCCGCGGACGAAATCGAGCGTGATGCCCGGGTATTCGGTCTCGAAAGCGGTCTTCAGTTTCGCGAGGTTGTCGGGGTGTTGCGTCGAGTAGAGGAAGACGCTGCCCTCTTCTTCGGCGGCCGCCACCACCTCGGACCAGTCACCCTCGACCGGGCCGGCGGGCGTCGACGACGAGCCACACGCAGCGATCGCCATCGATACGACGGCCGCCATCGTCGTTGCGACCAGAGCCGTCACGCGCATGTCCAACCCCCGTCCACGAACAGTTCGGTTCCGGTCACGTACAGGGCATCGTCGCCCGCCAGGAAGGCCACTGCGGCAGCGACATCCGCGGCGTCACCCAACCGACCCATCGGGGTGTTCGCCACCATGGCCGCATACCGTTCCGTGCCCTCGTAGCGCCGCCGGAGCTGCTCGGTGCCGATGAACCCCGGGTGCACCGAGTTGACGCGCACCCCACGCTTCGCCCAGTGGAGCGCGGCGTTTTTTGTCATCGTCGCCACCGCGCCCTTCGCCGCCGCGTAGGCCACGCTGTTCCCCAGGCCGCCAACGCTTCCGAGGATGGAGCAGAGGTTGACGATCGACCCCCCTCCGGAACTCTCGATCAACGCACCGGCGTGCTTCATCCCGAGCCACGTTCCGGTCTGGCTGATGTCGACGACCCGCCGATAGTTGTCGAGTGTCTCGTCGACGACGCTGCCGAGACTGCCGATGGCCCCGTTGTTCACGAGGATGTCGACGGTGCCGAATCGTTCGCCGGCCTCGGCCACCACTCGTTCCCATCCGGATTCGTCGGCGATGTCCAGGTCGGCCACCGCATGACGCCCCGGATCGGCGAGGCCGTCGCGCAGTTCGTCCCGGGGAGTGCCGGGAACGTCGGTGATCATCACCGCCGCCCCCTCGTCGGCGAGCCGGCGGACGATCTCGACGCCGATCCCGCCCGAGGCGCCGGTCACCAGCGCCACCTTGCCCGCCAGGCGTGACATGCCCACGCTCATCTGGATGTGTCTCCGTTTCTAGAGGTTGCTCAGGACGTTGCGGCCGCCGACGGCCATCGCGGCACCGACACCGACCGTGGTCACCGCGGTCATCAGCAGGGCCATCGCGGCCACCTGCGGATACGACCCGTTCTGCCACATGTCGTAGAGCAGCGTGCCCATCACCTGCGTCGTCGACGCCCGCACCAGCAACGAGGCGGCGAACTCGTGGGTGAGCAGGATGAACATCAGCGCGACCGCCGACAGGATCGCGGGCCGCATGAGCGGCAACATGATCCGGAGGTTGGTGACCATCGGTGACGCACCACTTGTGGCCGATGCCTCGGTGTAGGCGTTGCCCAGCGAGAGCATCGCGGTCATCTGCATCCGGGTTGCGAAGGGCAGCATCAGCACCACGTAGACCAGCACGATCACGGTACGGGTGCCGTACAGGATCAGCGGCGGTTCGGTGTAGGTCAACAGGAACCCGACGCCGAAGATGACCGCGGGGATACCCAACGGCAGCGCGGTGATCAGATCACCGGTCAGGGACAGGACCCGGAAGCGCCTGCCCCGCACCAGGAGATTGGCCATGATGTAGCCGATCGGCACACAGATCAGCACCGCGCCGAAGGAGGTCACCACGCTGGTCACCACGGATTCGATCACCGCCGTGGTGGCGACGAGCTCGCGGAAGTTGTCCAGTGTGAACAGACTCCAGGACAACGCGCCGGACCAGTAGGGTGTCAGCGACACGATGATGAGTCCGACCAGCGGGATGACCAGGGCGACCAGGGCGTAGATCACCAGTGTCGCCGTCGCCCAGCGCGCACGGCCGCCACTGGGCGCAAAGGCCTTGCCGCCGTGGGTCACGAAACGGTTCTGGTTGCCCAGCAACAGTTTCTGGATGAGGACGACCGCGATCCCGAGAATCACCAGCGGAGAGCCGGCCGCGGCGGCGGCGGCGAAGTCCGACGGGGATTCCGACACGCGCCGGTACATGTCGGTCGTCAGGACGTTGACGCCGGTGTTCTGACCGAGCAACAGCGGGCCGGTGAACTGGCCCAGACCCAGCAGCAAGGCGATCCCGCCGCCGTAGATGAGCGATGGGCGGAGCAGCGGCAACACGACCCGGAAGAAGACACCGATCGTCGACGACCCGCTGACCTGCGCCGCCTCGAGGTGCTCGGAACTGATGTTCTGCATCCCCGCGCTGACGAACAGGTAGACGAAGGAGGTCAGCCCGAAGCCGGTGAGGATGATGATCCACGGCACGGTGTAGACGTCGATCGGACCGCTGTCGCTCCCACTCCACCATGGCAGCTTGCGCAACAGGACGTTGAGATACCCGGGGCCAGGTGACAGCAGGAACGCCCAGCCGACGATGTTGGCCACCGCGGGCATGACGATCGGCAGGATGGGCACGATCTTCAGGAACCCCATCCGGGCCGGCAGCCGGCTGGCCGCGAAGGCCAGCAGGGTCCCGAGCACCATGGCGATGGCGAGCGAACCGATCGCCAGCGCGATCGTGGTCCGGATCGTCTCACCGATGTCGAATCGTCCGTATTGGCTCTGGTACCCCTGCGCCCCGTCCTCGAAGGCGAGTGCCTGCAGCCTGATCATCGGCAGCACGACGAGGTAGGCGAGCACGGCGAGGAGCGCCAGGTATCCGATCCGCGCGCGCCAGTGGGCGGGAATCGCGAACGAACGCATCGACTCCGACGCCATCGGCCCGGCCGGGACGGTCGCGGTCATGATGGCGACCCCGCGTGTTCGGCCTCGATCACCGGCGCGTCGTCCCGCCCGGTGGCGCGCGTCTTGGCCGAGTTCGACACCCGGTCGACGGTCGCGCCGGCCTCGTCGGCGAACACTCGCAGCGCCGACGGTGCGAAACTCACGATCATCTTCTCGCCCGGTCGGCTCTTCTTCAGCGTGCCGCCGTGTTCTCCGGCCGGTGTGCGCAACATGAGCGTGTCCTCACCGCTGCGGACGGTGACGTCGTAGTAGCGGCCGCCGTACTCGTGGTCGACGAGTTCGGCGTGCAACACCACGTTTCCGGAGGGGACCTCGTTCTCGCCGGCATGCAGCAGCAGATCGTCGGGACGCAGGCGGGCGACCGCTTCGGTTCCGCGGTCGGGTACGCCTCGGACGACGGCGCGCGACAGATCGACGGCGTCGCCCTTCGTCGTCTCCCAGCCATGCTGTCCACGGCGCAGTTCGATGCGGTTCGACATGCCGATGAACGCCGCGACGTACTCCGACACCGGGAACTCGAAGACCTGGTCGGGTTCGTCGTACTGTTCGATCTTGCCCGCCTTCATGATCGCGATCCGGTCACCGAGGGCGAACGCCTCGGACTGATCGTGGGTGACGAAGACCGCCGTGAAGCCCAGCTGCCGGTGCAGTTGATGGATCTGCGAGCGCACCTGATCACGAAGCCGCGCATCGAGGTTGGACAGCGGCTCGTCGAACAGCACCAGGTCGGGCCGGGAGACCAGACCGCGGGCGACGGCGACGCGTTGCTGCTGTCCGCCGGAGAGCTGCGACGGGTAGCGGTCGAGGAGACCCTCACAGTCGACCATGCGAGCCGCCTCGTCGACCGAGCCGTCCCGCAACGCGTCGCGCATCTTGCGGACCTTCAGTGGGTACCCGATGTTCTTGCGTACGGTCATGTGCGGCCAGAGTGCGTACGACTGGAAGACCATCCCGATGTTGCGCTTGTGCGCAGGAACATTCAGTTTGCGCTCGGCATCGAAGACCACCTGGTCCTTGAAGCTGATGGTGCCGCCCTGCGGCGTCTCCAGTCCGGCCAGACAACGCAGCGTCGTGGTCTTGCCGCAACCGCTCGGCCCGAGCAGGACCAGGAACTCGCCGTCCTCGATGGGCAGATCCAGATCGTCCACGACGGTGTTGTCACCGTATTTCTTGACCAGTCCGGATACCGCGAAATGTGTTGTCACGTCAGACTCTCCGCATTCTTCTTCGGGGTGCGGACGCCGGCCCCGGTGCCGCCGTCCACGAGCAGGTCCACGCCGGTGATGTAGCTGCTGCGCGGGTCGGCCAGGAACCGGATCACCTCGGCGACCTCGGTGGGCGATCCGCGTCGTTGCATCGGGATGCTGCGAACGTAGCTGTCCATGTCGTCGGACGCGAAGTCCGGTACCGCGGTGATCTCGGTGTCGATGCTGCCGGGACAGACGTCGTTCACGCGGATTTCCTTGTCGGCGAGTTCGATCGCTGCGACCCGGGTGAGTGCCCGTACACCGAACTTCGACGCCCCGTACGCACCGAGTTCCGCGGTGGCGAGCACGCCGCGCAGCGAGGAGATGTTCACCACCGCACCACCGGGCCGCATGTGCCGGGCCGCGGCGCGCACGCCGAGGAACGTCCCGACCAGATTGAGTTCGAGCATGCGCCGGAAGCCGTCGAGTGTGGTCTCGGCGAGCGGCGCCTTGATGGCTGCGCCCGCAGAGTTGACGAGGACCTGCAGCGGCGCCCCGTCGGCCGCCATGTCGGCCACGACGGCCTCCCAGGCGTCCTCGTCGCGGACGTCGAGCACCCGGAAGCGATCGGCTGCACCGTACTCCGCGGCCGACGCGACCCCGGTCACCGAGTCGACGTCGGTCGGGTAGACGCGTGCCCCGTGCTCGGCGAGCAGCGCCGCCGTCGCCGCGCCGATGCCCTTGGCGGCACCGGTGACGAGGACGCCCGCGCCATGGAAGTCGTCGGCCGAGGTCACGGCTGGAACTCCTTGGCCCAGTCCTGCGAGTACTCACGGACCTTGTCCGGAGTGAGGTCGGCCGTCTGGGGCAGCGCGATGTCCTGGGCGCGGGCGACGGCACCGGGGATGTCGGGGAGCACTGCGGCGTACCCGGAGTTGAGCGCCACCTGTCCCTCGCGGCTGATCATGAAGTCCACGAGCACCTGCGCCGCGTTGGGGTGCGGTGCGACCGACAGCGCCTGGGTGTACCACGGTGTCCCCCACGGTGTCTCCGGGAGACTCCAGTCGACCGGGGCGCCGGCCTCGACCTCGGTCACGAGGGGTTGCACGGACGGTGTCACCGAGATCTCACCCGAGGTGAGCGCCTGCGCCACGCCCAGAGCGCTCGGGTACACCCGCGGCTGGAGTTCGGCGATCTGCTGCCAGTAGTCCTCGCCGTAGGTCCTCGCGTAATAGCGGTACATGTCGACATACGACGCGATTCCGGTCGGGTTGACGACGCCGATCTTGCCCCGGTACGCGGGATTGATGATGTCCTGCGGTGTCTTCAGACCACCGGGGACGGCATTCGTGTTCCACCCCAGGCCGAACACGGCGGCGCTGGTGAGTGCGAACTTGTCGGCGATCACGCTCTTGTCGCGGTCGTAGTCGGGCGCGTCGAGGGCCGGACCCACGAGATCGGTGGAGTAGGTACCCGATTCGGCGGCGGTGTCGATCCACGCCGCGTCGGTGAGCATGTGGACGTCGGCGATGCCCTTGCCGGTCTTGTTCTCCGTCTCGACCTTCGGGTTGATGTCCGGGTCGGTACCGCGGACGAATTCGAGGGTGATCTCCGGGTACTTCTGCGTGAAAGCGGTCTTGAGCGCTTCGAGGTTCGCCGGCTTCTGGCTCGAGTACAGCATGACGCTGCCCTCTTCCTTCGCCGCCGCGACGACGTCCTCCCAGGTTCCGTCGACGGGTCCACTCGAGCCGGAGCCACCCCCACCACAGGCCGCGAGCACGGTGGCCGCCGCCGCGGCGATGGCCACCGCCGTCATTCTCTTCAGGCTCTTCATCTCTCACATACCTTTCGTGCGGCCATCGGCCGTGGAATCGGTGGTGGCTCGCCGACCGGCGATCTTGTTCAGCAGATCGGCGAGCTGTTCGGGGATCGACACCATCGGCATGTGCCCGGAGTCGAGGTGCGCGACGTCGCCGCCGACGAGGGCGGCCGATCGTTCTTGGAGATCAGGTGTGTAGCAGTGGTCGTCGGTCAGACGGATGTAGGTGCGGGCGACCGGCGCCGTCAGGCCACTGAGGTCGACGGGCTCCTCGAGCAGCGCGGCCGAGTCGTCGACGACCTGCTCGGCGGTCCACGCCGTCTGGGACGCATCCATGTCGTTGCAGAGCATCGCCTCCACCGCGACCCGGTCCTGGTGATAGATGCCGTCGCCGATGGATGCCCGAACCGCTTCTCGGACACCCGGATCGATCTGATCGAGGACGCGGGTGCCATCCGGCGGAACGACCGCCGAGAGAAAGACGACCGATCGCAGCCGTGGCGCGAGGACCGGCATGACCCTGGGCACCGACACACCGGCGAACGAGTGCGCGACGAGGACGATCTCGTCGTCGAGCCCGGCGGCCTCGATGTCGTCCAGGATGGCCTGGGCGCAGTCGCCGAGGGTCACCCCGCGCAGGTCGACGTCACCTCGCCGGCCGCGGCCGGGGAGGTCGACGGCGACCGCCGGTCCGTCGAGGAACGGAACGAGGCGGTCCCAGCACGAACTCCCCATCCCCGCCCCATGTACCAGGACAACACTCATGTGAACCCCTCCGGACCGAACTGAACTGATCTCAGTTCTGCAATTTAGTGAGATATGCAAGTGATGTCAATCACTAACGTGTTCGAGTCTGTGACCAGGACACACCCGCCAGGAACGCGAGGTGCCCCGCGCCCACACGACGGCGGACACGGGGCACTTCGACAGACAACTCAGCCGAACGAGACCTCGGGAGTACGGGCGATCAGCAACCGGCGCACCGAGCCGGCGGCGTCGACCTGCGCGATGGCGGAGAACGATGCCTCGAAGGCGCCGTTCCTCGTCGTGCGGCCGAGCACCATCTCGTGACCGGTCTCGGTCACGCCCACGTCGATGTGGTGGACCAGCGTGCTCTTCTCCCGCTGAGCGAGATAACCGACGAGTCCGGCCCGGTCCCCGACGAATTCGGCGGACTCCCCGCCCCCCTTGGAGAACTGCACGGACATCACGAAGTCGTCGGCGATCATGCCGAGCACGCGGTCCGGGTCATCGGAATCCATGTACTCGAACCAGCGGGCGAGCGTCGGGGTCGGGGCGGTGGTCATCGGTCCTCCTGCTCGTCAGGGTTCGATCCTTCCGGAATCAGCGCGAAGTCCGCACTGAAGGTCACCTGATAGCGGTCGACGAGCCCGTGACCGTCCAGATGCATGACACCCACGAAGAATCCCGTTGTGGTGCTGTCGTTCTCGGTCACCTTGCCCTGGGCGAACTCGAGATCGCGGTCACCCGCGGTCCGCTGCACGACGTGCTTGCGGTTCACCGGAGGTCGATTGCGCAGATACTCGAGCATGCGGTCACGGCCCCGGCCGCGATTCTCACCACCGGGCAGGACCATCGTGAACTCGACGTCGGCGGCGAGCAGGGCCATCGCATCCTCCAGCCGCCCGCTGTCGACCGTGGCGTAGTACTTTTCGATCACAGTCATAAAGTGAACTTAGTTCAGTAGGCTTTCCGGTGTCGAGTGTTGACTTCCACCCTGCTCGGCCGTTACAACTGAAGTGAATCCAGTTCAACTTGCTCGTCCGTCAAGGAGAAACTCAATGATCGACACCGACCACATCATCCTCGAGAAGGACGGTCCCGTCGCCCGCGTGTGGCTGAACCGCCCGCACAAGAAGAACGCCGTCACCCCCGAGCTGCTGCACCGTCTCGACGAGATCATCGTCGAGGTCGACAACGACCCCGACCTGCTCGTACTCGTCCTGCGCGGCAAGGGAAACCAGTTCTGCTCCGGATTCGACCTCGACATCCTGCTCAGCGACTTCGTCGGCACCACCAACGCCATGGACGTCGCCGTGCTCTCGGCCAAGGTGTGCGACCGCCTGTACTCGATGAACACCCCGTCGGTCGCGGTCCTCGAGGACTACGTCACCGCCGGCGGCTTCGAGCTGATGATCTCGTGCGACTTCGCCATCGCCGCCGACGACGCCCGGATCGGCGACTTCCACATCCGCCGTGCGCTGTTCGGCGGCGCCGGTCCGATCTACCGCCTCCCCCGCATGATCGGCATCCGTAAGACCAAGGAGCTCATGCTGACCGGCAAGCTGCTGTCGGGCAAAGAGGCGACCGACTGGAACCTGATCAACGCCTCGGCGCCGGCTGCCGAGCTCGACCAGCTCGAGGCCGACTTCATCGCGCCTCTCATCGACAAGAGCCCGTTCGCGATGAAGCTCACCAAGATGACCATCGACCGTGGTCTCGACGCCGACATCCAGTCGCTCATGGTCATGGAGCACCTCGCGGTCGGCAACGCGCTGCAGTCCGAGGACGCCAAGGAAGGCGTCAACGCATTCCTGAACAAGCGCGAGCCGAAGTGGGTCGGTCGCTGACCGGTTCGGCCGACTGATTCTCGAGACGGAGTGGATGGGAGGGACATGACGGAGATCGATCGCGTCCTCATGGGTTCCGAGTGCAGTACCTGCGGCACAGTCGGTTTCCCGGCCACCGCGCACTGCGCGCGGTGCGCGACCGCGACGGCGACGCCCCGGGCACTGAGTACCCGGGGCACGGTGTGGACCTACACGGTCCAGCGGTTCGCGCCGAAGTCGCCTCCGTATGTCCCCCCACCCGACGGTTTCTCGCCCTTCGCGATGGGTTACGTCGAACTGCCCGAGGGCATTCGCGTCGCGGGCATCCTCGACTGTGAGACCTTCGACGGCCTCATGGGTGCCCCTGCCGTTCTCATCGCCACCGAACCCGTACCGCGCTTCGCGGTCCATCCGGACGAACCGGCCGGCGCAACCATTCCAGGAGAGGTGTCCCGATGAACGACGTGAACATCATCGGCGCCGGGCTGTCGAAGTTCGGACGCCAGCCCGGGACGAGCGGCCGACAGATGGCCGTCACCGCCATCGGAGCCGCCCTCGACGACACCGGGATCTCCTGGCCCGACGTCCAGGTCGCCTTCGGCGGCAGCGACGGAGCCGGACTGGCCGACACCCTCGTCGCCGAACTCGGCTTCACCGGCATCCCCTTCACCAACGTCAAGAACGGCTGTGCCACCGGCGGTAGCGCACTGGTGTCGGCCGTGAACGCGATCCGGTCCGGCGCGGCCGACATCGCCCTGGCGGTCGGCTTCGACAAGCACCCACGCGGAGCGTTCGACCCGATACCCGCG
Source organism: Gordonia sp. NPDC058843 (assembly GCF_042743165.1). Taxonomy (NCBI): domain Bacteria; kingdom Bacillati; phylum Actinomycetota; class Actinomycetes; order Mycobacteriales; family Gordoniaceae; genus Gordonia; species Gordonia sp. NPDC058843. The sequence continues at coordinate 92,654 of NZ_JBHYNC010000007.1, read as the reverse complement.
GAGTGGGGCCTCGACGACGGTTACGGCGACGCGGGCCTGATGGTCACCACGCAGTTCTTCGGCTCGAAGATCGCGCGCTACATGGACGTACACGGCATCACCCCGCCCACGCTGGCGAAGGTCGCCGAAAAGGCCTACCGCAACGGCGCAGTCAACCCCAACGCGTGGCGGCGGGAGCCGATGACCGCCGACGAGATCGCCGGGGCCGCGATGGTCAACGATCCACTCACGCGATACATGTTCTGCTCCCCGGGCGAGGGAGGCGCGGCGGTCGTCGTCGCGAGCGCCGAGGCCACCCGCCGCCTGGGCGCCCGTGGCGTACAGGTCCGCGCGATCAGCCATCGGACACGACGATTCGGATCGTTCGAAGTCTTCAGCCCGGCCGTGCAGGGCACCGGTGAACCGGTCAGCGTCACCGCCGACGCCGCCACCGCCGCCTTCGAACAGGCCGGCATCGCCCCTGGCGACGTCGATGTCGCGCAGCTCCAGGACACCGAGAGCGGTGCCGAGATCATGCACATGGCCGAGTGCGGCTTCTGCGAACACGGGGCCCAAGAGCAGTGGATCGCCGAGGGGCGCACCGAGATCGGGGGCGCCTTCCCGGTGAACACCGATGGCGGTTGCATCGCCAACGGTGAGCCGATCGGCGCATCGGGCCTGCGCCAGATCCACGAGATCGTCACCCAGTTGCGCGGCGACGGCGGCGACCGCCAGGTCCCCGGGGCACCGAAGGTGGGTTTCACCCACGTGTACGGCGCGCCCGGGATCAGTGCGTGCACCGTCCTCACCGTCTGAACACCCAGCACTCGCGATCGGATCGAGATGACCACCACCCTCCCCGACCTGGCCACCTTCACCGCCGAGGCCCGGGCATGGCTGCGCACCATGGCCTCGCCGGCCGCCGACGCACGCTGGGGCACGGGCAGCGACTCCGTCGCGGTGTTCGAGAACTGGACCGCGGCGGAGGAACGAGCACACACCGACGCGGTCGCCGAGTACGAGAAGGCGAAGTTCGATGCCGGGTGGGGCGCACTGACGTGGCCCACTGAATTCGGCGGCCGGAACCTGCCGGTGGCCTTCGAGCTCGCCTTCCGCGGCATCGAGGAGGAGTTCGACGTCCCGCGTCGGACCGAGATGTTCTCGGTCACCCAACAACTCGTCGCCCCCACGATCGCGCAGTGGGGAACTCCCGACCAGCAGGACCGTTACGTCCGGGCGATGCTCCGCACGGATCTGATAGCGTGCCAGCTCTTCTCCGAGACCGAGGCCGGTTCGGACCTGGCGGCGGTCCGCACCCGCGCGGTCGCACGCGACGGCGCCTGGGTTCTCAACGGACACAAGGTCTGGACCTCCGGAGCACGCGTCGCCGACTACGGGGTGGCCGTCTGCCGCAGCGATCCCGATGCGCCGAAACACCAAGGGCTCACGGTCTTCCTCGTCCCCATGAACGCAGCGGGGGTGACCGTGCGACCGATCCGGCAGATGACCGGGGGCAGCTCCTTCAACGAGGTGTACCTCGAGGACGTCCGGCTCTCCGACGATCACCGCCTCGGTCCGGTGGGGGCGGGCTGGTCCGTCGCGCTCACGGTGCTGGCCGCCGAGCGGCTCGACGGCGCCGGTCTCGGTCTGGCCAATGCCGATCGCGCCGTCGAACTGGCCCGTCACCTCGACCGTTCGCTGACGGAGGTCGAGGCGGACCGGGTTGCCGACCTGGTGACCCGTGGGTTCGTCCAGCGCATCGCGGGGATGCGCGTCGCACAGACGATGATGAGCGGCGCAGACCCGGGCCCGGAGGCATCGATGGGCAAGCTGCTCGCCACCGACACCATGGCGCGCACCTCCGAGGTGGTCCGGCTGCTGCTCGGCTCCCGACTCGTCGCCGATCACGGCGCGTGGGGGCGATACGCCTGGACCGAACACGTACTCGGCGCACCGGGATATCGCATCGCCGGCGGCACCGACGAGATCCAGCACAACATCATCGCCGAGCGAGTGCTCGGACTCCCGAAGGAACCGCGACTGTGACGCTCTACTCGACAACCTCTCTGGAACAGCGGGTCTCGACCCGGCTCCGGGCGGCGCACGACCTGACCGTGACGTCGTTCGCGACGCTGCCCGGCGGGCATTCCGGCCTCACCTACCGGGTGGCGACCGACGGCGGGGACTTCGTCGTCAAAGCGGTCCCGGAGGGGCAGCGGTCGATCGGCCGTCACGACATGATGCGACAGGCCGCGATCCTCTCGGCACTCGCCGACACCGACGTACCGGTGCCGAGGGTCCTCGCGATCGACCCCGAGGAGCCGGCCTGGTTCGCCATGGAACTGGTGGCCGGCGAGTCACTGGAACCGGTTCTCGACGACCCGCCGGTGCTCCCCGATCTCGCTGCCGCCCGGATGCTGCGGGCAGCGGAGATCCTGCCCCGGCTGCACGCCGTGGACCACCGACGCATCCCCGACGCCGGCGCGGTCCTGTCTCCCACAAACGAACTCGAGCGCTGGGCCCGTACGCTGCGCGCGGTGCCGGCCGAGCTGGTGGACGGCGGCGAGAGTCTGCTCGCCCTGCTGACCCGGCGCATCCCGGAGGCGATCGATCCGGTTCTGGTCCACGGCGATTACCGCCTGGGCAACATCATTGCGGCCGGCGCCGAGCCGGCCGCTCTCATCGACTGGGAGATCTGGAGCATCGGAGATCCCCGCGTCGAACTCGGGTGGTTCCTCGTCTTCGCCGACGGGACCAACTTCCCGGGTGTGGGACGCGAGGTCGCCGGCCTCCCCTCCGCCGGCGACCTCGTGACCGCCTATGAGTCCTCGGGACCGGAACTACCCGAACTCACCTGGTTCGACGCCCTGGGCCGCCTCAAGATGGCGGCGATCATGGGCCACAACCTCCGACGGCATCGCGAGGGGCGCCATCACGACCCGGACCAGGAGAAGCTGCCGGACACCATCGCCCGCCTCATCGAGGCCGGCACCGACCTGATGGCCCAGAACCGATGAGGAGACGAGACGTGCTGTCGCGCAGACAGTGACGTCGAGATCCTGACCGCGACGCCCCGCCGTCCCCGACCACCCAGCCTGGAGGCCTCACCGTGGACTTCTCCTACTCCGACCGAACCCGCGAGCTCGCCGCACAGCTCGAGGAGTTCATGACCGATCACGTCTATCCCGCCGAACGGGTCTACGACGAGCAGATCGCCGAGAACGACAACCCGCACGAACAACCACAGATCATGCGCGATCTGCAGAAGCTGGCCCGTGACCGCGGCCTGTGGAATCTGTTCATGACCCACGACGGACTCGGCGCCGGGCTGACGAACCTCGAATACGCGCCGCTCGCGGAGATCGTCGGCCGGTCCATCATCGGCAACGAGGCCATCAACTGCTCCGCCCCCGACACCGGCAACATGGAGATCCTGGCCATGTACGGCACCGAGGCGCAGAAGCGGCAATGGCTGGAGCCGTTGCTGGACTGCTCGATCCGCTCGGCCTTCGCGATGACCGAGCCCGCCGTCGCGTCGTCGGACGCCACCAACATCACCTCCACGATCACCCGCGACGGTGACGAGTACGTGCTCAACGGCCGGAAGTGGTACACCTCAGGTGTTCTCGACCCGGACTGCAAGCTCATCATCTTCATGGGCAAGTCCGATCCCGCCGGTCCGACGTACCGACAGCAGAGCATGATCCTGGTTCCGTTCGACACCCCGGGCATCGAGGTGATCCGCGACCTGCCGATGTTCGGCTTCACCGACCGCCTCGGTCACGGCGAGGTCCAGTTCACCGATGTGCGGGTCCCTGCCGAGAACATGCTCGGCGCGGAGGGCGACGGGTTCGCCATCGCCCAGGGGCGTCTCGGACCGGGCCGCATGCACTACGCCATGCGTGCGGTCGGAATGGCCGAACGGGCACTCGACATGATGTGCAAGCGCTCGCTGGAACGCCATGCCTTCGGTGGGCCGCTCGCCCACCGGGGCGTCGTCCGGGAGTGGATCGCGCGCAGCCGGATCGAGATCGATCAGATCCGGTTGCAGGTCTTGTACTCGTCGTGGCTGATGGACACCCAGGGCAACGCCGCCGCCCGGTCCGAGGTCGCCGCGATCAAGGTGTCGGCGATGGAGGTCGCGCACCGGGTCGTCGATCGCGCCGTGCAGACCTTCGGCGCTGCCGGGGTCAGCAACGACACCGTCCTCGCCCGTCTCCACGCGATCACGCGTGCCCTGCAGATCGCCGACGGCCCCAACGAGGTCCATCTGCGCACCATCGCCCGACTGGAGGTCAAGAAGCACTCATGAGTACCGATCTCACCGGCAAGGTCGCGCTCGTCACCGGCGCGAGTCGCGGGCTCGGACTGGCGATCGCCCGCGGCCTCAAAGAGGCCGGGGCGACCGTGATCGTGTCCAGCCGCAAGCCCGACGCCTGCGCCGAGGCCGTCGCCGCTCTCGAGGACGTCCCCGGACAGGCGTACCCTCTCGCGGTGCATGTCGGCCGTTGGGACGAGCTCGAACCGGCGGTCGACGGCATCATCGACCGCCACGGCAGCCTCGACATCCTCGTCAACAACGCCGGCATCGCGCCCCTCGCCGATAATCTGATGTCCGTCTCGGAGTCGCTGTGGGACAAGACCATCGAGGTCAACGTCAAAGGTCCGTTCCGGCTCATGGCCGTGGCGGGCGACCGGATGCGCGCCGCCGGCGGCGGATCGATCGTCAACATCTCGAGCATCGGCGCCGTTCGTCCCAGTCCGGCGGAGGCGATGTACGCCGCGGCGAAGAACGGCCTCAATGCGCTGACGCAGGCGTTCGCCCAGGAGTACGCGCCGACCGTCCGCGTCAACTGCGTGATGCCGGGCAGTTTCGCCACCGACATGGCCGAGAACTGGGACGACGAGTTCATCGGCCTCGTCACCGACCGGCTCCCGGCCGGACGGCTGGGCCGGCCGTCGGAGATCGCCGGACTCGTCACCCATCTCGCGGGTGACGACGCCGGTTACACCACCGGCGCGCTCATCCCGGTCGACGGCGGCCGCACCGCGGTCTACTGAGGAGGCGACAGTGACAACCACCACCACCGAACACCCGCTGTCGGCGCTTTTCGGACTCACGGGCCGCACCGCGATCGTGACCGGCGCGTCGTCGGGCCTCGGCCTGGGCTTCGCCACGACGCTGGCCTCGGCCGGCGCAACCGTTGTCGCGGCCGCGCGCCGCCTCGACCGGCTCGAGCAACTCGCGGAGAAGTACCCGGCGATCGTTCCCGTCCGGTGCGACGTCACCGACGACGCGAGCCGCCGCCACCTCGTCGACGAGGCGTTCCGCGTCACCGGCCGGGTCGACGTCCTTGTCAACAACGCCGGGATGGCCGGGCCGCCCGACGCCGAACAGGAGACACACGAGGGGTTCTCGGCGATCCTCGACCTGAACCTGCTGGCCGGTTTCCACCTGTCGACCTACCTCGCCGGCCGGCTCGCCGACGGCGCAGGCGCGTCGATCATCAACATCGCCTCGGTCATCGGATTGGTGTCGACCGCCCCGATCGGTGGTGCCTCGTACGCCGCATCCAAGGCCGGAACGCTGGGAATGACACGCGAACTGGCGGGCCAATGGGGCCGGCGCGGCATCCGCGTCAACGCCGTCGTACCCGGCTGGTTCGACACCGAGATGACCGATGGTCTGTTCACCAACGACAAGTCGGCCGGATGGGTGCGGCGCAACACGATGCTGGGGCGCGGCGGACGCGACGGTGAGGTCGACGGCGCGGTCCTGTTCCTGGCATCCGATGCCGCGTCCTATGTCACCGGGCAGACCCTGGTCGTCGACGGCGGATGGACCGCGCGGTGAACGCTGCCCGCATCGGTCCGGATCCGGTCATCCGCCGAGGAGTTACGTTGGAGATGTTCGGAGATGAGGTGGGATGAAGACACTGGCAACAGAACTGATCGGCCGGGCCGCCGCGGCGCCGGACCAGATCGCGGTCATCGACCGGTTCGGGGAGCACCGGCTCGGCGACGTCGTCGACTGCGCCCGGTCGATCGCCGATGCACTCGCGGCACATGATGCGGCCGCCCCCACCGTGATCGTCCAGGCGGACAACACGTGGCACACCCTGGCCGGTGCGATCGGTGTCGGCCTGCGCGGCGGACTCGTCGCCGTGCTGAGTCCGCACGCGACGGCATCGGAGTTCGATCTCGCGGTCGAGGACATCGCGCCCGACGCCGTCCTCGCCGACGACGACGTACTCGCGCACTGGGGCGCCGACGACGGACGTTTCAGCCGGCGGCTGTCCAGCGGGGCGTCGCGCACGGTACTCGCGCGGCCGGAGTTCGGGCCCATCGACCGCTGGTCGGGCGGGACCGCCATCGCGATGACCTCAGGTTCCACCGGACGACCGAAATGCGTTGTGCAGTCCGAGGACGCGATCCGGTACGCGGCACAGAGCACCATCGACGCCGTCGGCCTGCGAGCCGGTGACGCGATCGGGGCGTTCGTACCGTTGTCCTCGGTCGCCGCGTTCTGCTTCGGCATGTACCTCCCGGCGTTCCTCGGCGGCACGATGGTCTGTATCGACCGGTGGACTCCGTCCGGCGCGCTGGCCGCGATGCGTGACCACGACGTCGCTTGGACGATGCTCGTGCCGACCATGGCGCTGCAGTTGTCCATCGCCGACGGTTCCGATGTGCCACTGACCGCGTTGCGGGCCATGACCGTCGGCGGTGGACCCATGAACGTCCGCGCACTCTCCGAAGCCGAGCAGACGCTGGGCACCACGTTCCTCCGCGTGTTCGGGATGTCGGAGTGCCTCGGCCACACGACCCCTCTGCCCACCGATCCGCCCGAACGCCGGCTCAGCAAGGACGGCAAGCCTTTTCCCGGCACCGTGGTCCGCGCTGTCGACGCCTCGGGCGCCACCTTGCCCGCCGGGCAGATCGGTGATGCGCAGGTTCGGGGGCCGTCGTTGTTCGTCGGTTACGCCCGCGAGGGCAAGCCGCACCCGCCCGAGCTGACCCAGGACGGATTCCTGCCGACGGGGGATCTCGTCGAGGTCTCCGACGACGGTTTCATCCAGGTCATGGGACGGCAGAAACAGATCATCATCCGCGGCGGACGCAACATCGACATCAACGAGGTCGAGAGCGCCATTGCGAGCATCCCGGGTGTGGTGCAGGTCTGCGTCGTCCCCGTGCCCGACGACATGCTCGGCGAACGCGCCGCGGCGCTCGTCGTCGCCGGCGGGGCCGAGATGACGCTGGCATCGGTCACCGACCAGCTCGACCGGTCCGGTTTCCCGAAGTTCAAGTGGCCCGAGTACGTGTTCGCCGTCGAGGACCTCCCGCAGAATCGCGTCGGGAAGCTCTCGCGGCCCGACGCCATCGCGCTGGCCACCCGGCTCGCCGGCCAATCCGTGTGAAACCCGAAGAGGAGCACCCATGTTCAACCTGATGGTCCTGGCCTCGCGTCCCAGCGACTGGACCCACGACCAGTTCATCGAGTGGTGGCGCGGCGAGCATGCCGACGTCACCTATCCGCTGCCGGGTCTGCTCCGGTGGCAGCACACCGAGATCGTCGAGGGCATCGACGAGAAATCCTCGGGCTGGGACGGTCTGTCGGTGCTCAGCTTCTCGTCGCGAGAAGCACTCGACGCCGCGCTCGCGAGTCCGGAATGGAAGGCAGCGGTCGCCCACGTCGGCACCATGCGCGGGCGCCGGATGATCTGGTACGGCGACGAGATGACCATGGTGCCGCTGACCGAACCGACGCCGTGACCGTCGGGAGTTCCCCGACGACGTGGCTCGAGCCGGGCTGTCACCCCGTCGTCGACGGTGTCCACCGAATTCCGCTGACCCTTCCGCAGGACGGCCTGCGGGCAGTCAATGTCTATGTGCTCGAGACCGATTCGGGAATCGCTCTCATCGACGGCGGGTGGCACCGGCCGGACACCCACCGAGAACTCAACGAGGCCCTGGCGACCATCGGGCACACCCCGGCCGACATCCACGACGTCTTCGTGACCCACATCCACCGTGACCACTACACGTTCGCGGTCGAGCTTCGGCGGCGATACGGATGTCGAGTCCACCTGGGTGCGGCCGAAGCCCCCGGCCTGGCCGAGATCGCCCGCGTCGACAGCAACGTCCCGGAATCGTCACTGCGAGAGGTGCGGCGTGCCGGGGCGCGCGAGTTGGCCGACACGGTTTACGCGCTGACGATCGCCGAGCCCTTCTCGATCGACGACTGGGAGCACCCCGACGGTTGGCTCGAGCCCGGTCTCCTCCCCCTTCCCGGACGACGTATCGAAGCGGTCCACACCCCGGGTCACACCAAGGGCCACATCGTCTTCCACGATCACGATCACCGGTTGTCCTTCACCGGTGATCACATCCTGCCGACGATCACGCCGTCGATCGGGTTCGAGCTGGGCGAGTGGGAGATGCCCCTCGCGAAGTTCCTCCGGTCCCTCGAACTGCTCGTCGACGATCGTGGCCACACCATCGCGCCCGCCCATGGCGCCGTCGGCGGCCAGATCGGCGCACGCGCAGAAGCCCTCCTCGCTCATCATGAGCACCGGTTCTCCCAGATCGTCGATCTGCTCACCGGCCGAGAACGACCACTGTCGGGACATGCGGTGGCACAGGGGTTGCCGTGGACCCGCCACAATCGCTCCCTCCACGCCCTCGACACGTTCAATCAGCTGATCGCCGTGTGCGAGACGATGGCGCACCTCGATGTGCTGGTGGGTCGCGCCGATGTACGCGTCGATGCACGCGACGGGGTGGAGTACTTCAGCGTCGCCGGCTCACACCGCAGCGGGAGCCCGACCCCACACTGACCGGACTCGACGTCCGGACGCCACAGCTCACCGTAGGAGAACGCAGGAGATCATGGCCAACCGACAGTTGTGTCTGGCACGCCGGCCGGAGGGCGCGCTGCGCGCCGACGACTTCGACATCATCGAGACACCGGTGCGCACGCTCGCCGATGGCGAGGTCCTGGTCCGCAACACCTGGCTGTCCATCGACCCATCGCTACGCATCCGGCTGGAAGCCCGGACTCCGGACGGGTATCTCCCGCCGTTGGCCATCGGCGAGCCGCTGGCGGGTCTCGCCCTCGGCGAGGTCGTCGAGTCCCGGTCCCCCGATTTCACAGTGGGCGAGCTGGTCTCGCACACACAGGGGTATCGCGACCTCGCGATCCTCGGCGGCGACGCCGCCACCCTCGGCGGCTACGGCGCCCCCACCCGGATCGAGCCGAACGGCTTCCCCGACCGCTGGTTCTTGGGCCCCCTCGGCAGTTCCGGCCTCACCGCATACGTCGGGGTGACCGTGATCCTCGACGTGGACGCCGAGGACACGGTCTGGGTGTCCGCGGCCGCGGGGGCGGTGGGCAGCCTGGTCGCGCAGCTGGCCCGTCAGCGCGGTGCCACCGTCATCGGCTCGGCGGGCAGCCCGCCGAAGGTCGAGCATCTGCTCTCCCACCTCGGTCTCGACGCGGCGTTCGACCATCGCGCGCAGCCCCTGGCCGAGTCACTCGCCGAGTCTGCGCCGGCGGGCATCACCGCCTACTTCGACAGCGTCGGTGGTGGCCATCTGACCGCCGCGCTCGACGCGATGCGGACCGGCGGCCGGATCGCCGTGTGCGGCGCCATCTCCGGTTACGACGCCGGGGCCCCGGTTCCCGGCCCCCACAACCTGTTCCAACTGGTGGCCAAGAGCATTCGCATGGAGGGATACCGGGCCGGTTCGTTCAACCACCTCACCCCGGCGATGCAGGAGGAACTCGGCGATCATCTGTCCGCCGGACGGATACGGTTCGACGAGAGGGTCTTCGACGGCCTCACCTCCGCGCCGGAAGCCATGATCGCGATGCTGCACGGCGATCACCTCGGCAAGACCCTCGTGACGCTCGACGAGAGGAACTGATCATGCGCGCCGTTCAGCTCGTCGAGTGGGGAGAGCCGCCGGAAATCCGGGACATCGACGACCCCGAACCCACCGGCGCCGAATTGGTCCTGCGCGTCGACGCGGCGGGACTGTGCCTGTCGGACATCCACGTGATGGACACCGGCGCCGGCATTTTCGACTACCCGCTCCCACTGACCCTCGGCCACGAGGCCGCCGGCACGGTCGTCGGGGTCGGGCCGTCGGCGGACGCGTCCTGGCTCGGCAGGCGCGTGGTGGTGCACGGCATCTGGGCGTGCCGGCGATGCCGCAATTGTGTTCGCGGACGCGAGAACTACTGTCTGCGTCTGGCGCGGATCCCGGGCGAACCCCTGCCGCGTATCGGGAACGGCCTGGGTCACCATGGTGGACTCGCCGAGAAGCTGCTCGTGCCGTCGGATGAGGTCCTCGTCCCGACCGGCGACCTCGACCCGGGGCTCGCCGCTCCCCTCGCCGACGCCGGGTTGACGGCCTTCCACGCCATCCGGATGAACCTGGACGTTGTGGACGAGTCGACCGTCGCGGTCGTGGTCGGCGTCGGTGGACTCGGCCACATGGCCGTGCAGATCCTTGCGGCACTGGGCGTCTCCACGGTGATAGCCGTCGATCAGCGTCCGGACGCACGCGACCTCGCGACGACGCTGGGTTGCATCTCCGTACACCCGTCGGTCGACGAGGCCCATTCGGTTGCACGCGGTCTCGGCGGCGCCGACATCGTCATCGACTTCGCCGGTGCACCGTCGACGGTGGAGACCTCGCTGGGACTTCTCGGTCCCGGCGGGCGCCTGGTGGTGGTCGGGACCGCAGGTGGCCGTGTGCTCGTCGGCAAAGACCTCGGGCTCGCCCAGGGATGGCAGGTGGGTGCACCGTTCTGGGGCACGAGGTCGGACCTGACGGCGGTCGTCGAGCTCGCCGCCGCCGGCCGGTTGTCCGCAGAGACGGTCGAATTCACGCTCGAGGACGTGCCGAGGGCCTACGAACTGCTGCGGCGCGGCGAGGTCGCCGGCCGGGCCGTGGTCCGTCCGAACGGATGACCACTCGGGGAGTATGCGGTTCGCGACTCCCCGTCCGTGACGGCTAGGCCGAAGCAGCGGTGTCGGCCGCGGCGAGACCGTAGACCAGCGCCGTCGCCAATCCGCCACCGTAGGCGCGGTACCAGAGACCCCCGGTGTCCGACCCGGCGGCCAGCAGTCCGGGAATCGGGTCGCCGGATTCGGATGTCACGCGGGCCTTCTCGTCGGTCCGGAGGCCGACGAACGGGAAGGTGACGGCGGGAACGGTCTCGATGACGTAGTAGGGCGGCTCGTCCAGCGGCATCGGGTCCAGGGCACGCGGGACCGACGGAGAGCCGTCGCGCACCCTCGCGTTGTACGACTCGATCTCGGCGGCGATGACCGCGCCGTCATAGCCCCATTCCTCCGGGAGGCACTGCAGTTCGTCGAGGGATTCCGCGACCCCGACGCGGCCACCTCGTTTGCTCGCCAGCGCGAACTTGTCGGGAGCGATCGCACCTTCGACATACGCCGTCGTCATCCAGTCGCGGTGGACTCGCGCGTCGCCGACCAGCAGACCGCGCGCCTCCGGTTGCGCGAGCAACTCCATCGTCGTCAGGTGGTCGGCGAGCGACTCGTCGGTGAAGCGCTTGTTCTCGAGATTGAACAGCAGTGCGTGTTCGCTGTAGTAGAGGGCGAGTTGGACGTAATCCGCATCGGTGAAGGAGATCTCGCTGGGGATGAGGTGGCCGTAGAAGCCCGCCCCGGCAGGGCCGAGAGCGGCACCGGCCGCGGTCGCGAGACGATGCCCGCCACCCCGGCTGTGCGGGTTCGAGCGGAGGGCGATCCCCCGTGCCGACGGATGGAGATGGCGCGCGCGGTGTTCGGGGTCGGCCTGGAACCCACCGGTGGCGATGAGCGTGTGCCTCGCCCGGATCTCGCGGGTCGACTCACCCGCGGGCCGGACGACGGCACCGACGACCGCGCCCGCCGACATCGACAACTCCTCGGTGTCCGTGCCCAGCAGGATCTCGCCACCGTGATCCGCCACCGTCTTCCGGCACAGGTCGACATACTGGTTGGTGTCGAACCGATGGCCGCGGCCGTAACTCAGAATCCGCTGCGCCGGACCAACATCGGCACCGAACTCACGTAGCCAGTGGACGGCGGGACCGAAGCCGTCGACCAATCGCCGGCGCAACACCGGGTCACCATCCGGGTTCTGCTCGGCCATCACCTCGTGGTCGGGCATCGTCCACACGTAACCCGCGTATCGGGCGGACCCGCCCACATCGTCGGCGACGTCGACCAGGCACACCGACAGGCCCTGGGTCGCAGCCCTGGCCGCCGCGGTGCAACCGGCCATGCCCGCGCCGATCACGAGAAGGTCGACGCCGTTGTCTGTCATGTCTTCTCCTCGCTCGGAAACCGTTCGCGGCTTCTGCCCATGTCCGCCCCTTGACTCGGCGCGTACCCAGAACCTTAACTGAGTTCACTTCACTATGTTGTCGAAAGGGGTGGATCGTGTCCGACGGCAAGGTCGCGCCGGGACTCCCCCTCGACGGGGTCCGTCACTCTCACCGTCCGACATTCCTCGTTCTCGCGGTGGCCGTTTCGTCGATGGCGATGCTGCAGTCGGTGGTGATTCCGGTGCTACCCGCACTTCAGCAGGAGTTGGGCACCGACTCGGTCGGCATCACGTGGGTCCTCACCTCGTTCCTGCTGTCGGCATCGGTGTGCACCCCGATCATCGGACGGTGCGGGGACCTGTTCGGCCGCAAGAGAGTGTTCGTCTGGTGCCTCGTGGTCCTCGCGCTCAGCACTGTGATGGCGGCATTCGCCACCACATTCGCGGTCATGATCGTCTCGCGCGTGCTGCAGGGAGTCGCCGGTGGTCTGTTGCCCGCCGCGTTCGGCATCGTGCGCGACGTCTTCCCTCCGGCGCGGGTGGCAGGTGCGATCGGGTCGATAGCCGCACTGATCGCGGTCGGTTTCGGGATGGGGATCGTCGTCGCGGGGCCCATCGAGTCGACGTTCGGTGTCAGGTGGCTGTTCGGCCTGCCGTTTGTGGTGATCACGCTGGCGGCGGTCTGTGCGGCGATGGTGGTCGCACCGGACGCCACACGCTCGTCGGGCGCGCGGGTGAACTGGCCCGCCGCGGTCGTTCTCGCAGGCTGGCTCCTCACGCTGCTGATCGCCATCAGCCGGGCGCCCACGATCGGGTGGGCGTCGTGGCCGTTCGCCGGGCTGATCGCCGTGGCGATTCTGCTGTTCGGACTGTGGCTCGCCGTCGAACTCCGAAGTACGGTGCCCCTCATCGATGTCCGGATCATGCGGGAGCCGACCGTGTGGGCGGGCAACCTGTCGTCCTTCCTCCTCGGGGTCGGGATGTTCGCCGCGTTCACCGCGTTACCGCAGTTCCTCCAGTCCCCGGAGACGGACGGGTTCGGTTTCGGCGCGTCGAGCACGGTCGCCGGCCTGATGATCATGCCCATCTCGGCCGGGATGTTCGTGCTGGGACTGTTCGCCGGTCGTCTGACCCGACGATTCGGCGCCCGGCTCCTCCTGATCGTCGGCTCCCTCGTCGCATCTGTCGGCTACCTGGCCCTCGCGGCCGCACACTCCACGGCCGGCCTGATCTATGTCTGGTGCATGATCGTCGGTGTCGGCCTGGGACTGGCCTTCTCCGCGGTCTCCAACCTGGTGATCGCCGCTGTCCCGCCGGACCAGACGGGTGCCGTCACTGGGATGAACGTCAACATCCGAACAGTCGGCGGCGCGGTGGGTGCCGCGCTCATGGCCAGCCTGGTCACCGTCGGCGGTGACGCCCCCGGCGCACCGTCGGACGTCGGATACACGCTCGGGTTCGTCATGATCGGCGTCGCAGTCGCCCTGTCCGCAGCGGCTGCGGCGGTCGCCCCTTCTCGGTGAGGAGCGGGTCGGGCGGCCCGTGTGCCGCTATGCTGAGCCGACGCCGGAGATGGGACTCGGATCGAATGAACGACGCCTCGGAAGCGCGGGACCGCCCCCGCTACACTCGCGACGAACTGGTCGCCGAACTCGGACTGTCCGCTGACTTCGCCGAGAAGGCCTGGAATGCATTCGGTTTCGTGCGTCAACCGTCCTCGGACAAGGTTTTCACCGATCGGGATCTCGCCGCCCTGCGCATGTTCGCATCCTCCTCGTCGGCGATGCCGGAGACCAGCCAGATCGCGATGGCCCGGGCCATCGGACAGACGATGTCCCGGCTCGCGGAGTGGGAAGCCGACCTGCTGCGTGACATCGTCGACGACCCCGCGGTGCCGTGGGACTTCGACCAGATGAGTCTCGCGCTCGGCCAGATCCAGCAACTCATCTGGCGTCGGCACATGGCGCAGGCGATCGAGCGTCACACCGATCACTCCGACGACGAGGAGATCGACCTGATCGTCGGCTTCGCCGACATCGTCGGCTATACAAGCCTTTCCCGGCGCATCGATCTGAATGACCTGGAGTCCTTGCTCGGCTCATTCGAGGACGACACCTTCGACGTGGTCGTGGATCATGGTGGCCGCGTCATCAAGACCCTCGGCGACGCGGTCATGTTCACCTTCGACGACGCCCCCGCCGCGGCGAGTGCAGCACTCGAGATCCATCAGCTGTCCACGGACGACAGTCTTCCCCCGTTGCGGGTCGGCATGGCGCGCGGTTCCGTCCTCGCCCGACTCGGAGACGTCTTCGGCGAGCCGGTGAACATCGCCTCGCGTCTCGCCGGATCCGCCCGTCCCGGAACCACACTCATCGACGACGCAATCGCCGACCAGCTCGGCGGCGACGACCGCTTCTACCTCAAATCGATACCGACTCTGCGCGTCCGGGGGTACAAACACCTCAAGGCCCGCGTGCTCGCAGCCCACCGCGACGGGCCCCTGAGCGACTGACCCACTGGCGAACCTCATTTCGACCCCTGGACTTCGATCGAAGTCCATCGGTCGAGTTGAGGTTCGCCGGTCGGAGCGACTCATGGCTGTGGACGGTGGCGAGCTGTTTGCGCCCTGCCCGGCTATCGTCATCGTCGAACATTTATGGTGGTTCACGAAGTCAAAGGGGGAATTTTGTCGGACTTGATCGTCGATCCAGCGGCTGTCGGGGCGTCAGCGACGGAGATCTCGAGATGCGCATCCCGTCTGATGGCGTTGGAGCTCACCTCCCATGCCGGACTGAACGGTACGACAGCGACCTTCAGCCAGCTCGCCGGCCAGTTCCGCGGGGCTTCGAGCGACATGTCCGCGGTGGCGGCGGGTGCCGACGAAAGGATCGCATCCGCGCTGGCCAATGTGTCCGGCACGGTGTCCTCGTTCTCCGAACTGGTGCTCGGCGCCAAAGACACCACCGTCGAGACCGATCAGGCGAGTGCAAGCACCATCAAGGACGCCACGGCGTATCCCGCACGGCAAGGACAGCAGACCGACCACGTGGTCCCGCTCAGCGTTCTGCTGTCGGTCCAATAGGTCGTGCCGCCCAGCTATGACGACGTCATGTCCTGGAACCCCGAGGTCATGACGTCGATCGCGAATGGGATCACTCGACTGCAGGCACACCTGGAGGTCGAGGCACCAAAGGCCGGAGAACCCGTTCTCAACCTGACGCGTGCTCAGTGGACCGGGATGGCTCGAGGTCCTGCCGATGATCGCGCCGAGGGCCTCACCCGGTGGATTCGCGGTGTGGCCGACGAGTTCGGTGATCTGGCTTCCGTACTCACGAACGGGCAGATCGGCATTCGCGATGCGATGAGGGCACTCGAGACCCGAACCAGCCTTGCGGACTCCGAGGGTTACATCCTCGATCGTGGAAGCCGCGAGTACACAATCAACTTCGACGAGTCTCGCGCACCAAAAGATGCAGAGTACGACGCGGGGAAAGCATTCGAGCACCATTCCGCGCTCATCAGCCTCGGAGCCGCGGCCGACAACGCCGTCACCGCCACCCGCGACGGGATCAACTCAGCACTCGGCGAACTCGGCGGAATGACACCCGCCGCCAACGCCGTCAACCGCGGGCTCGTCGACTCGAGTCTCGCAGCGAGTGACGCCGCCGCCGTGCGCGCCGGCACGGCGACTCCTGAACAGCGTGGGCGATTCCTACGCGCGATGAATCTGACCCCGGAGCAGCTGGAAAAGTTGAAAGCCGGGCAACCCTCGGACCTGGAGCCATCACGCCTCCAGTACCTCCTCAACGCCTTGGGACTTGCGGGCATGGACCCCAGGAGCGCGGCCGTCACTGGAGCATTTTCTGCGCTCCAAAGGCGTGGCAATGACATTGAACGTGCTTACAACCGTCCCCGCCGTGCCGTGGGTCAGGCCGGGATGGGTGCCGACGATATTGCTCGATTGAACTCCGTCGGCAAGAATTTGGCCCGCGGTTCCTTCTGGGCCGGGACTGCGGTCACCGCGTATGACGAATGGAGCAAGTTCGATCGGGGTGAGCAAGACGGCGGCGACGCGATAGCGGGCGGCGCAGGCGCCTTGGGGGGTGGCGCGTTAGGCGGACTCGCCGCAGGAGCGGCCATCGGGTCCTTTGCCGGGCCCGTCGGTACGGCCATCGGGGCGGGAATCGGTGCCGCGATCGGAAGCAGCGTCGGTGCGAACATCGGCAAGTCGGTGAAAGGTTGGTTTGATTGATGAACACGAGAAGGAACAGGCACGTAGGCGCCCATCACGCAGAGTCGTTTCCGAAAGGCCGTTCCTACTACCTATCCGATGCAACCCATCAGCTCAAGAACATGCTCGTCTGCCTCCCCTCAGGCCTGGCATTCGCCCTCGGGCTCCTAGCCGGAGGAGCTCTCGCGTGACACGAGCAAGCGCGTGATCGCTGCAATCGAATACGCGATCGTAAATCTCGGCAGCACGGCGACGCTTTACGCTTCGACGCCTGCGCTGGACTTCTCGCCGGCACCGGCCTGGTATGACATGGACACCGAGACCGCTCACGACGCGAGCGCAAGTCGAGTACTCCTACGATCGGAGAGTCCGGTTCCAGAGTTCGTCTCGAACGTGGTGGTCCAATATTTCGACCTGGGCCCCATTGAGGTACTTCGATTGGACACACTCGATACCACGCTGGACATCGCAGCACTGCAGAACGCTACAGTGCTGAACCACAGTGCCCACCGAGACGGCTATCTCTGTGTAGACGACGGAAACTACACAGCCGAAGGGCGCGAGTTGCGCCTTCGCCGATCGCAGTTGGCCTACCGCGGATCGGATGGGAACTCGATGCTGTCCCTGTTCACGGGTACCGTCCCGATCGCCGATTGGGACCGGGTAATCAGCGAGATCACCGAGATGGAGGACAGTTGGCTGCGGACGACGACAACAACAAGTGGCGGGAACTGAGGACCTACTTCAGTGGGAGGTTTTCGATGTTCGTCACCTACCCGATCCTCTGTTTCATACTTGGATTGGTCCTGGCCTACTTCACCAGCACGTCCTGACCACGGCGCCGAGAGCTACCGGTGAACCTCACGCCGACTCTTCGACTTCGATCGCAGTCCGGCGGTCGAGCCCTGTGTCGGAGTTCGTGTTCGGCGCGACGATGACGCGGCGCGCATCGTCAAGTCGCAGGGAGCAGGGAGCAGGGAGCAGTATGGAATCGAATCACGACGTCAGAAGCCAACGTCCCTCGCCCGGAACCCTGATGGACGGACAGTCCGATCGATGAGTCGTCAGTATGTCGGACGGCATAGGCACGCCGAAGGTCACGAGCCGGCGGAAGCGTTCTCAGCACGCTTCTCACGGTCGGTGTCGGACACGACTAGCTACCTCATCAACACTGCGATCTGCCTTCCGTCTGGCATCGCATTCTTCGCCGGCCTGTTCTGCGGCCACACGATAGCCGGTTGAAAGGACGAGCCCTGACCCAAGCCCAACCCCCAGAACTCAACTCGACCGAAAGACTTCGATCGAAGTCCATCGGTCGAGTTGAGGTCTGGCGGTCAGAGCGAGCCCGGGCCCACGGCGCTGATCCGCACCTCGCTCGCCTTCACCACCAGGTGGACACCGAGACCGGCGACGAGCCCCAGGTCCGCGACCGCCGCCCAGGTGACCTCGGCCGCGACAACCTGCTCGCCCACCTCGGCGGTCACCACCGCGTGGTCGCCGCGAGGTGCCACATCTCGGACCGTGGCGACCAATGTCGTACGCGGACTGCCGTGCGGCGCTTCGAGATAGACGGCGACGGCCCGCGGCGAGAACGTGGCGGCCGCGCCTTCACCCTCCTGGGGTCCGTCGTCGCCGACGCTACCGACGACGCGATTGCCGGAAGGGTCGACGACGGCGTCACCCGCGGCCAGGCGCCCGACGAACAGGTTGAGTCCGGACAACGACGCCGCGAATCGGCTGGTGGGGCGTGTCAGAACATCGCGCGCGGAACCGGATTCGACGACGCGACCGGCCTCGAGGACCATGATGTCGTCGGCCAGACCCACAGCGTCGACCGGGTCATGAGTGACCATGATCGTCGTTCGGTCACGATCGGCGAGAAGGTTTCGCAACAGCGCACGCAACCGGCTCGCGACGTCGACGTCCAGTGCGCGAAACGGCTCGTCCAGCAGGAGTATTCGCGGCTGGGCAGCCAGGGCGCGAGCGATCGCGACCCGCTGCGCCTGCCCACCGGAGAGCTGATGCGGCTTACGGTCGGCCAGGTCGGCGACCTCGGTTGCCGCCAGCCAGCGTTCCACGCGAGCCCGGATCTCCGACCGCGCGAGTCGCTGCGCCGCAGGCGCGAACGCGACGTTGTCGGCTACCGTCAGGTGCGGGAAGAGCCGGGCGTCCTGCGACAGCAGCGCGATCCCCCGCCGGTTCGGCGGCACGAAGGTCACCTCATCGCAGAACACCTTGTCGCCGAGCGCTATCCGACACCCGCCGGACTCGCGGAGCAAACCGGCGAGAACGCGCAGCATCGTCGACTTGCCCGCACCGTTGGGCCCGACGACCGCAGTGGTCGCACCCGCGGCGAACCGGTGCTCGACGCGCAACTCAGGCACCGCGAGGTCGATGGACACCTTCAGGTCCCCGCCGGTCACAATCCACCGGCCCCGGTACGCGACTGCCGACTGTGAACACCCACGACGACGATCAGCGACACGACAACCAGGATGAGCGACAACGGAATAGCAGCCTGCGGGTCGTCGATGGCCTGCACGTAGATCGCCAGCGGTGCGGTCTGGGTCACCCCGGGCGCGTTCCCGGCGAAGGTGATCGTCGCACCGAACTCGCCCAATGCCCGCGCGAAGGCGAGTACCAGTCCCGCGATCAGTGACGGTCGCACAAGCGGAAGGGTGATCCGCCACAACGTCCGGGTCGGACCGGCACCCAGGGTCGCGGCGACCTCCTCGTATCGCGTACCGACCACGCGCACCGCACCTTCGACACTGATCACGAGAAACGGCAGCGCCACGAAACTCTGTGCGAGGACGACAGCCGTTGTCGTGAAGGCGATGTCGAGGCCGGCGGCATGCAGATGTTCGCCGACGATCCCGAGCCGCCCGAAGGTGTATAGCAGCGCGAGACCGCCGACGACGGGCGGCAACACCAGGGGTAGCAGCACAAACGCGCGGAGCACCCGGATGAGCGGGCCGTCGTACCGCGCGAAGACCAGTGCCATCGGTACGCCGACGATCAGGCAGATGGCGGTGCTGACGGCCGCGGTGATCAGTGACAGTCGCAGCGCATCCAGCGACGACGACGATGTGATCTGTTCGACGAAGGTGCCCCATGGCGAGCGGAGTACCAGCGCCAGCGGAGGTAGGACGATCAGCCCGACTCCGATCACGGCCAGGCCGTACGTCCAACCGGGCAACCCCGCGGGGTCCCGTCGGGAGCGAATGTACGAACCGCTTGTCAAGGCGCTCCGAACCCGGCCTCGCGCAGGATCTTCTGACCACCCGCGCCGAGGACCTCCTCGACGAATTGCGCAGCGAGTTCCGCATCGTCGGCTCCGGTGAGGCCGGCGATCGGATAGGAGTTCACCACGGCCTCGAAAGCGGGATCGGTCACGGACTGCACCTTGTCACCGGCGCCGCGCGCGTCGGTCACGTACACCACGCCCGCGTCCGCCTGGCCGGTCGTCACCTTGGTCAGCACCGCGCTGACGGACTGCTCCTCCGACACGGCGTCGACGGTGATCCCGGTGTTGCGCTCGACTGTCTCCGTCGCTGCGCCGCATGGCTGGGCAGATTGACACACGACGGTCGTCACATCCGGCTTGTTCAGGTCGGCGAAGGACTTGATGTCTCGTGGGTTGCCCGGGGCGGTGACGATCACGAGGGTATTGGTCGCGAAGATCTTCGGGCTGACGGCGAGATCGCCGAGCTTGCCCATGTTCTTCTCGTCGGCGCTCGCGAAGACGTCGGCCGGTGCGCCCTGCTGGATCTGATTGGCCAGGGTCGACGAACCGTCGAAGGACAACCGGACGGTGACGCCGTCATGCTGTTTCTCGAACTCGTCGGCGATGTCGGTGAACGTCTTCTTCAGCGATGCCGCCGCGGAGACGTCGAGGGTCGTCGTCGAGGTTGCGGCGTCACCGGAGCCCGTGTCGGTCCCCTCGGAGGACGAGCACCCGGCCACGAGCAGCAATCCGGCGACGACCGCTACGGCACACCTGTTCATCTGTTCTCCTTGTTGGTCTCGACGATCACGGTCGTCGCCTTGACGACGGCCGTGGCGACGACGCCGGGCCGTAGGTCGAGTTCGCGAACCGCGTCGGCGCTCATCAGCGATGTCACCTCGAAGGGTCCGCACTGCAGGGTCACCTGGGCCATCACCGCATCCGTGCGGACGTCGGTGACGAGACCGGTGAACCGATTGCGCGCCGAACGGCCGACAGACGCCCCGTCGTCGGGTGCCACGGCGCGTTCGCGAGCCAGTGCCGCCAGTTGCACGCCGTCGACCGTGGCGACGGGTCCGTCGTCGGAGGGTTTGAGGACGCCTGCGGCGATCCACCGTCGAATGGTGTCGTCGCTGACCCCGAGAAGAATGGCTGCGTCTCGGATCCGAATAGAGGTCACCGAGTCATGGTATCCGCATCTGCGGCAATACATCGCCGCATGATCCGTATGTGCGGATTCTGGGACTATTGACCTCAACCGAGCTTGAGGTCCTAGGCTCGAATCCGATCCGGCCGTCGGATTCCTGGCCCCGTTACCGATGAATTCGGTGCGGGCGGACGGTCTGACCTCTCGTACACGATCGCCCACCCCGAAGGTGCCCTGAATTGTTCCCCGACGTTACCCGGACGCCACGAAATTCAGTCGCGGCTGTCACACCCCCTAGATACCGTGGAGAATCATGAGCTCAGTCACAGTTCCCACCACCGCACCGGGAGAAGTCGCGACGGCCGACGTCGCCATCGAGGCCATCGATCTCGTGAAGCGCTTCGGCGACTTCACCGCTGTCGACGGCGTCAGTTTCACCGTGCCGCGGGGCTCCGTGCTCGGCCTGCTCGGCCCCAACGGTGCGGGCAAGACCACCACCGTCCGCATGATGACCACCCTGTCGCCCCCCACGAGCGGAACCGCGCGTATCGCCGGCTTCGACGTACGGGAGCAACCCGGGATGGTCCGCCAGAACATGGGCCTCACCGGCCAGGCCGCCACGGTCGACGAGATCCTGACCGGCCGCGAGAACCTGCGGATGATCGGTGGCCTGTACGGCATCGGACGCAAAACCCTCGCGCGCCGATCCGACGAGCTCCTCGAACAGTTCTCCCTCGCCGAAGCCGGTGACAAGCAGGTCAAATCGTATTCCGGTGGCATGCGCCGCCGACTCGACCTGGCGGTCAGCCTCCTGGCCACCCCGCCGGTCCTGTTCCTGGACGAGCCGACCACCGGACTCGACCCGCGTAGCCGTTCCGAACTCTGGGACGTCCTACGCGAGCTCGTCGCCGACGGAACCACGTTGCTGCTCACCACGCAGTATCTGGAGGAGGCCGATCAGCTCGCCGACGACATCGTCGTCATCGACAAGGGCGCCATCATCGCGCACGGCACGTCACTGCAGCTCAAGGAGCAGGCCGGTTCGGCCAGCCTGGTACTGACCGTCTCCCACGCCGACGACCTTCCCGCCGCGGAGGCCCTGCTGCGCAAGAACGGAGCCGAGGTGTTCGTCGACGTGGCGGCCCGTCGGCTCACGACCGCCGCCGCCGGCCTGGGCGACCTGCCGCGCGTCGCCGCGTGGTTCGACGAGAGCGGGATCGACGTCGACGACTTCGGACTCTCCCGCCCGAGCCTCGACGACGTGTTTCTCTCCCTCACCGGTCACCGCGCCGAGGAGACCAGCAACGCCGACGACACCGACACCACCACCGAGGAGCGTTCCTGATGACCACCACGGCACACACCCACGCGGTGGTCGCGGACAAGCCGCGGACCCACCCGACCACCATCTGGCAACAGGCCTGGATCATGGTCAAGCGCAACATGATCCACACCAAGCGGATGCCGGAGATGCTCTCCGACGTGACCATCCAGCCGATCATGTTCGTGCTGTTGTTCGCCTACGTGTTCGGCGCGTCGATCCAAACCGACTCCGCGTCGTACAAGGAATTCCTGCTCCCGGGCATCATGGGCCAGACGATCGTGTTCACCGCGTTCATCGTGTCCACCGGTATCACCGCCGACCTCGAGAAGGGCATCATCGACCGCTTCCGGTCGCTGCCCATCCAGCGGTCGTCGGTGCTGATCGGACGCAGCATCGCCAGCCTGCTCCACAGTTCCATCGGCATCGTCGTCATGGCCGTGACCGGCCTGGCCATCGGCTGGCGAATCCGCGGCTCGTTCGGTGAGGCGGTCCTCGCCTTCGCCCTGTTGCTGCTCTTCGGCTTCGCGATGATCTGGTTCGGCATCCTCATCGGATCGTGGCTGCGGACGGTCGAGGCCGTCAACGGCTTCATGTTCTCGGTGCTGTTCCCGATCACGTTCCTGTCCAACGCGTTCGTCCCGACCGAACCGATGCCCACCTGGCTACGGACGATCGCCGAATGGAATCCGATGTCGTCGCTGGTGCAGGCGTTGCGTGTGCTGTGGGGCAACGGTCCGGCATTCGGTTCCGATGCAGCACTGCCCCTGCAGTATCCGGTCCTCGCCACGGTGATCTGGACGGTCGCGTTGACGCTGATCTTCGCCCCGTTCGCACTGCGCGCCTACAACAAGCGAACCTCGGACTGACCACCACCCACCGAGGCTCGTCGACGCGGCCCGCTCAGGCAGTCAACGTGATTGCCTGCAGCGGGTCGCTGTATATCGCGTCGAGAGAGACCGCGCCGGCTGCCTGCTGCTGTACGGTCGCTCCCGAATGAGAGACGCGCACATCGCGTTTGGCGACGATCGAGGTCTCACGCACGGCCTTCGCCACCGTGGGCAGACCGGCCGCGTAGTCGGTGAAGGCCTGACCGCCGAGGATGATGTGGTCGGGGTTGAAGATGTCGGCGATGAGCCCGACCGTGCGTCCGAGCACCTCCGCCCGCTCTTCGAGCAGGCGACGCGCCGTCACGTCCCCATTGCGGGCGAGGGCATGGACATCTTCGACATCCGTCGCCGAGAGACCAAGCGCCCGAGCCGCTTCCACGACGCCGGTGTCGCTCACCGCAGGCTCCAGGCGGCCCGTGCGGTTCGGGTCGAGCAAGGTGGTCGAACCCGTCGGGAAGTGACCGATCACCGGCGGGCCTGCGGTCGGGGTGTGCACTGTCCCACCCACACTGAATGCGATGCCGAGCATCTCGCGAGCGTAGAAGTACAGGAAGCTCGACTGCTGGTCATCGGGGTTCAGTACCAGTTCGGCGGCGGCCATCGCCTCGACGTGGGAAGCGACCGACACCGGTAGTCCGACGGCCTCGGCGATCGTCCGGCCGACCGGCGCGCTCTCCCAACCGAGTCGGGGATGATCGACGACTCCGCCGTCGGCCACGCGCCCACCGAGTGCGACGCCCACCCACAGCACCCGCCGGCCCGTCCATCGCTCGGCGAAGCGCCGTGCGCTGACGCCGATCGCGGTGAGCGCCTCTTCTGGTGTGTCGGCGTGCGGAGTCGGGATCTGGATGGCACCCACAACGCGGTGCAGCAGGTCGTGGGTGGTGATCGCGGTGACCTTGTAACCGATGTGGATGCCCAGGGTGAGGAACTCGGAGATGTTGACCTCGAACGGCAGTCGCGGACGTCCGATCGCGCCCGACGGCGCCAGGTCGGCGCGCTCGCGGATCAATCCCGCTTTCAGCAGCGCGCTGACCTGGCGGTTGACCGTGGAGATGCTGAGCCCGGTGCGCTCGGCCGCGTCGTCACGGAACAGTGGGCCCGACAGTCGGGCGGCCCGGAGGACGAGAGCCGCGGGTTTGGTCGACAACTCCAGGCGCGGCGTTGCGACGTGCACCCGCTGGTCCCCCTTCACTGGTCCGCGTCGGTCGGCATTCGGACCCGGGGTCCGAGTCGGCGGTACGGAAGACAACGGTACGGGCTGGCGTGTGCCCTGCGGAGCACGACGCACCGCACGGGTGAGCGGTTGGCGCCGAACGGGGGAGGCCGGGGCGTTGCGCAGGGTACGAGTAGAGATCTCGGGAAGTGTCGCGGTCATGATGGTCCTCGTCGAAAGACCCCGCGGATCGCGGGGCGTAAGCCGGAAGCTGGTGCTCTGAGCAGAGACTCGGGAAAGCGACGCCCCGGGGAGGAGATGACTCGGCGGGGGTCGGTCAGCGCATTCGACGACAACAACAGAGAACGCGTGCAAGCGGCAGACGACAGCCCAGCGCGGTGGTCACATAGGTGACCTCCGTGAGCCTGTGGTCGGCACTTGTCATGCGGATCAAGCTAGCAACGCGTCCCCGCACCGGCAAGCCATTGCGCCCCGTCACGATGGCGTCGGCGACCGGCCGCACACGCGTCCACCGGCGAGAATAGGCTCGCGGCCACCCTCGGACAGGGGTTGCACTCACCCTGATTCGAACTCCGACGGCGACCGGCGCCCCGACCTGCGGGCCAGGCGCAAGCGGACCGGGGTCGGCTTGCCCACTCGAGTCGAGGCTGTCGGTGGACCCCGGTAGATTGTGAGCATGACCACAACCAGTCCCGCGGCCCAGTCCAGCGCCGCAGCCGACGCCGATTTCCTCGAGGTCAGCGAACCTTTTCGCCGCGAGATCATCGCGCACTGCTACCGGATGACGGGGTCCCATCACGACGCCGAGGATCTCGCCCAGGAGACCTTCCTCCGGGCGTGGCGTGGCTACGCCAAGTTCGACCATCGGGCGTCCGTGCGCACCTGGCTGCACAAGATCGCGACCAACACGTGCCTCACGGCGCTGCAGAGTTCGCAACGGCGGCCCCTTCCCTCTGGCCTCGGCGGAGACGCATTCGACCCTGCCGACGACCTGCTGCAGAACCACGAGGTGCCCTGGCTCGAACCGTATTCCGGTACCGCCGACGAGATCGCACCCGGCGACGACGCGGACCCGGCATTCGTGGTCGGCGCGCGCGAATCGGTGCGGTTGGCGTTCATCGCAGCACTGCAGCATCTACCCGAACGGCAGCGCGCGGTCCTCATCCTGCGCGACGTGCTGCAGTGGCGCGCCGCCGAGGTCGCCGACACCATCGGCGTCACCACCGCCACCGTGAACAGTCTTCTGCAGCGAGCCCGCGAACAACTCAAGACCGCACGGCCCCAAGAGGACTCGGTCGGCGACGCAGCGACGGCGACACTCGACGACAAGGCGAAACGCGAACTGCTGGCCCGGTACGTGTCTGCCTTCGAACGCTACGACGTCGACGCCATGGTCGAGTTGTTCACCGACAAAGCGATCTGGGAGATGCCGCCGTTCACCGGTTGGTACCAGGGCGCGGAGAACATCGGAACCCTCATCCGTCGCAATTGCCCGGCCGAGAAGTCCGGCGATCAGATCCTGCTGCCCACCACGGCAAACGGACAACCTGCGTACGGGCTGTACATGCGCGAACCCGACGGCGTCCACCGACCGTTCCAGCTACAGGTACTCGAGATCGATCCCACGGTCGCCAAGGTCAGCTACGTCGTCGCCTTCTTCAGCGACGACTTGGAGGCCGAGTTCGCGCGCTTCGGACTCCCGGCAACCCCATACGACGCGCCAGGGCGTTCGGCGCCGAACCCCTGGCACTGATCGTCGCGGTTCCCGCGAATCCCGGGATCAGTCGTCGACGGTCTGCGGGATCTGCGACGGGTCCATCCAGACGATCTCCCATGCGTGACCGTCGGGATCACAGAAGCTGCGGCAGTACATGAAACCCAGGTCCTCCGCGGCGCGGAGCTCGCTGCCCCCGCACCCGAGCGCCGCATCGGCGAGTCGGTCGGCGTGTGCTCGGCTGTCAGCGGAGATCGCGAGCAGCGATTCGCGTCCGCGCGCCGGGTCGGCGACGGTACCGGCCGCATATCCCGCGAAGCGTCGCCGCTGCATGAGCACGACCATCGCGGAGTCGTTGATCATCATGCACGCGCTTCCGGCGTCGCAGAAGATCTCATCGAAGTGAAACCCGAGCGAGCCGAAGAAGCGACGAGACCGCGCGACGTCCACAACGGGCAGGTTGACGAACAGCATCGACGTCACAAGCGCACTCCAGTCATGTGGGGGTCAGAGATACTGACCGGCCCGGCGCCTCGAACTCATCGAAGCCGACATAGGGTGCAGGAATGGGTGTGATCTATCTGGTTCGGCATGGTCAGGCGAACGCATTGGCCTACGGCATCGCCGATGCCTCCGACGACCTGAGCAATGGGCCCGGCGGTCTCACCACAGCAGGAGCGACGCAAGCCGCGCTGTCCGGCGGATTCCTCGCCGGGCAGGTCGACACCTTCACCGCAGCAGTCAGCGGCGACCTCCCGCGGCAGCAACAGACGTTGAACGGAGTACTCGGGGCGTTCGGGCCCGAACAGCCCCGTGCCCACGTCGACCCGGGTTGGAACGAGTACTCGCTGCCGGCACTCGTCGGCGAGGCCACGCCGGAGATGTACCGCGACGGCCGCAGCTATCAGGAGCAACTCGACAAGGGCCTCGCGGCGTGGATCGCGGCCGGCGAGCACGACGCAGCACCCGGCCTCGACGGTGGACCCGCCGAGAGTTATCCCCAGTTCAAGGCCCGCGTCTTCGACGCGGCCGCCCGTGCCACCGACCTCGCCGGGTCGGGTCAGACGGTGATCGTCGTGTCCTCGGCCGGCACCATCACCCAGTGGATCGCCCAGTTGTGGGGCATTCCCGACGAGACGTGGCCGGCGATGGCCCGCACGATGGTCAACGCTTCCATCAGCAAACTCATCGTCGGCCGAAGCGGCGTCTCGGTGGTCTCGTTCAACGAACACGGTCACCTGTCGGACCGCGAAGGTGGAATCGCCACCTTCCGCTGACCCTTCGTGGCTCGCTTCGCTCGCACCTCAGGGAGCAGGGGTGACGCGCCGCGCTCGCACCTCAGGAAACAGAGGGAGCGCACCCCGCTCGCACCTCAGGGAACAGAGGGAGCGCACCTCGCTAGCGACCGACCCCCCTGCTCCCTGAGGTGCGAGGAGCGCAAGCGACGAGCCTCGAAGGGCCCGGCGAGACAGGTACGAGCGCTGAGCCCTACGCCCGGTGCAGGTTCTCCCCCGGTCGGGTGATGACGACGTTGGGTAGCACTGCAAACCGCGACAGCTGTGTGACCGAGTGCGCGATCACCGCGATGTCGTCCGCCGTGATCATCTCCTCGGCGGGGATGCGGTCCTTGAGCCAGTCGGTCATGTCGGTGTTGACGTAACCCGGTGCGATCGTCGTGGCGCTGACACCCGCTTGCGACTCCTCGAGATTGAAGGTTTCGCACAGCGAGATGAGCGCCGCCTTGGTCGCACCATAGGCGGACAGCTCCGGCTCCGGGTAGACACCCGTGATCGACGCCACGGCAATGACTTTCGCAGTCCCGTGCGCCTCCGCGGTTGCGCGGAGCGCGGGCAGCGCCGATTGCAGCAAAATGTAGGGCGCTCGGACGTTGACCTCGTAAAGGCGGTCGAACCGCTTGACCGGTAGGTCGGCGATCATGCCCTTCGACCCCATCCCGGCATTGATGATCAACGCGTCGAACCGCCCGAATGCCTCCGCGTGAGCGGTGCCGAGCGCGCTGATGGACTCCGCGTCGGTCATGTCCGCGGGCACGACCTCCACCCGCCCGGCGCCCCGCTCGAGAAGCTCGGCCGCCTTTTTCTCCAGCGCCTCTCGTCCGCGGGCACTGATGGTGAGGTCCCAGCCGTCGGCGGCGAACCGGTCGGCGATGGCCGCGCCGATCCCCCGCGACGCCCCGGTCACCAGCACGGAACGGCTGCTGCTCGACTCACTCATGCGATTACCCCTTTCGCCGTGCGCGCACGGCAGTGTTCTGACGACGTCACGACTCGATCAGCTGATGTGGCGCAAGCCGTCGGCGATGAACGTCGCCGTCGCCTCGCTCGCCCTCTCTGCGCCGTCTCCCGAAGACGCACCCGAGAGTGCGCGATAGGTGATCCCCTCGGCGATCACACCGAGCTTCAGGTTGGCCAACCCGAGGTAGAAGTCCCAGTCGCCCAGATCAGAACCCGTTGCGGTGGAGTACTTCTGGGCGATCTCGTCGACGGACGCGTAGCGGTCGCTGGTCCAGGCCGCGGAGAACCCGAGGACCTGGTCGAAAGCACCGGTTCGGTAGACGCACATCAACGCGACGTCGGTGAGCGGGTCGCCGAGCGTGGACATCTCCCAGTCGACGACCGCGGCGATCCGCGCCGGATCGTCGGCGTCGATGATCGTGTTGTCCACCCGGAAGTCGCCGTGTACGACCGACTCCCGCGCCTGTTCCGGGACCCGCTCGGCCAGGGCCTCGACAAGACGTTCGACGTCGGGAAGCTCACGAGTCTTCACGTGGCCCCACTGGCGGGCCCACAACTTCACCTGACGTGCGGCGAAACCCGCCGGACGCCCGAACTCGCCGAGACCGACCTCGCGATGGTCCACCGCGTGCAGGTCGGCCAGCGTCTGCACCAGGGCGTCGAGATTACGGGCGACCTCGTCGTCGGAGTATGCGTCGAGGTCTGCCGCGGTCCGGACGACACGACCGCCGACAAACTCCACGACCGTGCACGGCGCGCCAATCGTCGAGCCATCGGAATCGAAAGCGACGGTGCGCGCGACCGGGACGGACGTCGACTGCAGTGCGCTGGTGACCGCCCACTCGCGACCCATGTCGTGGGCTGACGGGGTGAGCCCACCCGTCGGTGGCCGGCGCGCCACCCAGGTGGTGACACCGTCGGTGACCGTGTAGGTCAGGTTGGACTTACCACCGCTGATGAGGTCGATGGAGAGGTCACCGGCGGGTTCGACGCCATTGTCGATCAGCAACTGGCGCAACCGGTCCCGGTCGAGCGCGGCATCCACGGCGGTCATCGGGCACCCGCTGACGCCTTGGCCTCGAGCGCTTGCTGGGCCTTCTTCGCGCGGCCGACCGCGCGACGGGCGATCGCCCACCTGTGAACCTCGGAAGGGCCGTCGTAGATGCGGAACGGACGCAGTTCCTGCGACAGCCGGGCCAGGGGCAGATCGGCGGACACGCCGAGTCCGCCGCACATCTGGATGCTGCGATCGGCGATCCGCGAATAGGCTTCGGCGGCAAAGGTCTTGGCGATGGACGTCTCGTCGGAGGCATGGTTCCCCAGATCGAGCTCGTGACATGCCTTGAGCAGCAGCGCACGGGTGGCGGCCAGGTCGATCTCGTTGTCGGCGACGAGCTGTTGGATCATGCCCAGATCTCCGAGGCGTCCGCCGAATCCCTCACGGCGCGAGACGTAGTCGACGGCGACGTCCTGGCAGCGCTTCGCCGAACCGAGCCAGCGCATCACGTGGGTCATGCGGGCAGGCCCGAGCCGGACCTGCGCATAGCGATACCCCTCGTTCACCTCACCGAGGATGTCCTCGTCGGGAACGAAGAGATCGGTGAAGGCCACCTCGCAGTGACCACCGATCATCGCCTTGTCGATGGTGTTGATGTGACGGCCGACGGTCAGCCCGGGAGCGTCGGCGGGCGCGAGGAACATCGTGGCCCCGCCGCGGTCGCCGGGCGCGCCCGTGGTGCGCGCCATGATGATGAAGAAGCCCGCACCTTCGGCACCGGTGATGAAGTGCTTGTCGCCGTTGATCTTCCAGCCGCCGTCCACCCGGACGGCCTCCGTACGCAGAGCATTGGGATCCGAGCCGGCACCGGGCGCGGGTTCGGTCATCGCGAAGGCTGAACGGACGTCGCCGGTGGCCAGCGGCGCGAGGTACTTCTGCCGCTGTTCCTCACTCGCGATGTGCGCGAGCATGTGCACATTGCCCTCGTCCGGCGCACCGATGTGCAGTGCGATCGGCCCGAACGTCGAGTATCCGGCCGCCTCGAACACGGGTGCTCGATCGCACATGTTGAGTCCGAGTCCGCCGAACTCGACCGGCGCGTGCGGTCCGAAGACCCCGGCCTCCTTGGCTTTCGCGTTCATCTCGCGGCGGATGTCGTCACCACCGGCTGCCGTGATGTCGCCGACCGCCTCGTCCTCGATGGGCAGGACGTAGTCGCGGACGAAGCTCTCGGTCTTCGCGACCACGTCGAGCACGTCATCGTCGTGACGGAGGTCTATGGGCATGGTGACTCCTTAACGCATGGGCAGGGTGAGGACTCCCCGATCGCCGACCGATCGCTCGCTCGGCGTTCCATACCTTGCCAGGCGACACCCGCCGGGTCAAGCCACACCGACGACGGCGTCGGCCGGTGCCGTCAGCCCGCGCCGTACCCGACCAGCGCGCGGGCCAGCTGGAGATTGCGCGCAATCAGTTCATCCGGACCCAGAAGCCCGTCGAGCTTGAACCACGTGGACACCCCGACGCACATGGTGGCCACGGCACGCGCCGCGTCTTTCGGATACTCCGTGGTGAATTCGCCCGCCTCCACGCCGGCGAAGACGATCTCGTCGACCATCCGCTGCTGCCGGTCCCGATGGCCGATGTAGGTGGGCCGGTAGGTGTCGTCCAGACTGCGGATCTCGGTGGAACCGACGAACGCCTGTTCGCGCCGATACATGTGGAACCGCAGGAGCGACTCGACGACCGCATCGAATTGCCGGATCGGTTCGGGCCCGGCCTCGAGGATCGCGGCCTCCGAGCGCGCCAGCAGATCGGTCATCGTCCGTTCGAGCAGACCCTGCAGCAACGACTGCTTCGACGGGTAGTGGTGGTACAGACCCGGCACCGACAGATTGGCGCGTGCGGCGATCTCTCGAACCGAGGTGCCGTGGTAACCCTGCTCGGCGAACGCGGCCAGCGCCGCCGCCAGCGGAACCGGGAGTTCGGGCTCGCCGTAGTCGCGCCAGCCGCCCAGCGGTTGCGTTGCCGGACGGAGGTCTGCTTCGCCGGTTCCGCCACTCATGGCATCAAACATATCCCCACACGCAGAACTACTCCGCATCGCCGCTACGGCGCGACAGACTCTTCTCCAGCATCTCGGCGGGCGAGACCAGCAATGCGATGCTCAGATCGACGACGTCGGCCTTGCCGAGTTCGACGTCCCCCTCGAGCCAGGCCGCGAGCAGCCGACTGAGTCCACCGACCTGATAGTGCGCCACGCCGACGGCTGCGGACGGGCCGACATGGACGTCGAGAATGGCCGACGTGCTCTGCAGGGTGAGGCCCGCGAACAGCGTGGTCGACTCCATCCGCTTGGCCGCGATGACCGGGCTCAGCAGGGCCTGCGAGAACAGCAGCCGCCCCTTGCGGCGGTCCGCGTCGATGACGTCGACGATCGCCGCCACCGCGCCGGCGACCTTCGCGCGCATGCTCGCGCCCTCGGAGAACGCCGCCAGACTGGCCTGTGCGATCTCCTCGATGACCTCGTCGTACATG
Source organism: Gordonia sp. NPDC058843 (assembly GCF_042743165.1). NCBI lineage: Bacteria > Bacillati > Actinomycetota > Actinomycetes > Mycobacteriales > Gordoniaceae > Gordonia > Gordonia sp. NPDC058843. Next base: position 60,831 of record NZ_JBHYNC010000007.1, on the reverse strand, counting down.
ACGCCGACGAGCTGATCGACCGACTCGAAACTCTCGTAGAAGTACCGGGCGGTGAGTCCGGCATGCCGACACACGCCGCGCACCGTCACCGCGCCCACGTCACCGGCGCCGAGCAGGTCGAGCCCGGCGTCTAACAGCGCTGATCGACGCCGCGCGACGCGGGTGTCGCCGCCCTCACCGCCGTAGGCGCGGAGCGTGCCGGCCGAGTCCGACGCCGCACCGGATCGGCTGTCCGGAGTCGATGGTGCTCGTCCCATGGTTCCTATCTTGACACCCCGGTAAGTTAGGTGTGTCATTAAACGGGAAACAAACGTTTCCAGATTTCGAGCAGGAGGGGTGTTCGATGGCAACGGAGCCTATCACCAGTGGAAGTTCGGCCCTGTCACCACAGCCGTCGCCGGACGTGACCACTGAGGTTCAGGAGTTCCTCACCGCGGAGCGCCCGGACACCGAGTTCCTCCCCTCATCCGCCCGCATGTCCCGAGCCGAGCTCGACGCGCTCCCCACCAGCGACCTCGACCCCCTCGGCATCGGCGTACTCGCCGGCGCCGCGAACGTCATCATGCAGCTCAGCCTCCCTGCGGTCGGGTACGGCGTCTACGAGAGCCGCGTGGACTCGGGGAACCTGTTCAAGCACCCGATGAAGCGCGGCCGCACCACGCTGAGTTACCTCGCCGTCGCCGGACTCGGCAGCGCCAAGGACCGCAAGGCCTACCGGAAGGCCATCGGCAAGGCGCACGCGCAGGTCCGATCGACCGCCGACAGCCCTGTGAAGTACAACGCCTTCGACCCGACCCTGCAGCTGTGGGTCGCGGCCTGTCTCTACCGCGGGACCGAGGACGTCCACCGCATCTTCGGTGGGGTCACCGAGGTGACCGACGAGCGCTACCAGGCCGGCGCGGTACTCGGCACGACGCTGCAGGTCCCGCGCGAGATGTGGCCCGCCACGCGCGAGGACTTCGAGACGTACTGGAACGAGACGGTCGAGACCCTCGAGATCGACGACACCATCCGCGAGTACCTGATGTCGATCGCCCGCGCCGAGTTCCTCGGCCCCGTGGTCTCCCGGTTGTTCGGCTGGCATTTCCAGATCATGGCCATCGGATTCCTGCCCGAGAACTTCCGTCGCAAGATGCGGGTTCAGCTCTCGCCGTGGCAGGAGCTGTACTTCGACAAGCACAACGCGGTCCTGCGCGCCGTCATCACGCGCGCCCCGAAGTGGGTACGCGCCTTCCCGTTCAACGTCCTACTCGCCGACGTCCGGTGGCGTATGCGCACGGGTCGCCCGCTGGTCTGAGTCGTCGAGGCTCGTCAACCTCGACGCGCCCCCGAATTTCACGCTCCCTGAGGTGTGAGCGAAGCGAGCCACGACGGGCCTCGCAACGTGTCGCACCAGGCCCTTCGAGGCTCGTCGCTTGCGCTCCTCGCACCTCAGGGAGCAGGGGTTATGCGGTTCTTTCGGATTAGGGACCAGGGGTTATGCGGTTCTTTCGGATTAGGGACCAGGGGTTATGCGGTTCTTTCGGATTAGGGAGCAGGGGTTATGCGGTCTTTCGGATTAGGGGACAGTGGGTCTACAGCCGCCGAAGCGCCTCGCGGCCGAGCTCGGCGACATCGGTGTGCCCCGCGAGCCCGAGGGTGAGGTCGAGTTCGGCGATGATGTCGGCGACCGCGTCGCGGGCACCGTCGGCTCCCGCGAGGGCGAGACCGTACATGTGCGGTCGCCCGATGCAGGCGGCGTCGGCACCGAGGGCGAGCGCCTTGAACACGTCGGAACCGGTGTAGATCCCCGAGTCGACGAGGACCTTGATGCGGCCATCGACAACCGGCGCGATGGTGTCGAGGGCGTCGATCGTGCTGATCGCGCCGTCGACCTGCCGGCCGCCGTGATTGGAGACGACGATGCCGTCCACCCCGGCGTCGACGGCACGCCGCGCGTCGTCGGGGTGCAGCACGCCCTTCAAGACGATCGGCAGCGAGGTGCGGGCGCGCAGTCCGGCGAGGTCGTCCCAGTTCAGCGACGGTCGCGAGTAGATGTCGAGGAATGTCTGCACCGCGGCCCGCGGCTGCGGCGACCGGATGTTCTGCAGGAACCGGCCGGGTGCGTTGCGGGTGATCGAGACGAGAGTCGCGATCGCGCCGAGGGAGATCTCCGGGCGTTCGTCGGTCGCGATGCGCAACCGGTCGGCGACGATGTCGACGAACCTACGGTCGGAGGTGTACTGCGCGATGCCCTGACCCCGGGCGAAGGGCAGCGAGCCGAGGTTGAGGTCCTGCGGCCGCCATCCCAGCATCGTCGTGTCCAACGTGACCACCACCGCCTCGGCGCGGATCGCCGCCGCGCGTGCGAGCAGGCTGTCGACGAGGTCGTCGTCGGTGGACCAGTACAGCTGGAACCACCGCGGCGCCCCGTCCGCCACCTCGTCCATCGCCGCCGCGACGTTCTCCATGGCGACGCTCGCCTGATTCGAGAAGATGTACGGCACACCGAGCTCCGCGGCGGCGCGACCGATGAGCGCGTCGGCGTCGGGGGCAGCGAGCGAACCGGCCCCGACCGGTGCGAACAGCACCGGCGCCGGCAACTGCCGGCCGAACAGCTCGACACCCAGATTCCGCTGAGAGACATCCCGCAGGATGCGCGGCACGATCGCCCACCGGTCGAGTGCCGCGCGGTTGGCCGCCATGGTGCGGCCCTCGCCTGCGCCGCCGGCGATGTACGCCCAGGCCCGAGCCGACATCGCACGCTTGGCACGTCGTTCGAGTTCCGCGAAATCCGTTGGCACACGCGGCTTTCGCCGATGCACCCCAGCCGTGTAGATCTCGTTCTGCCGCGCCCGCCCGTATCCGGAGATCATGGGTGGTGATGGTAGTGCCGGCGTCGGCCGTCCGGCCGATATTGCCGAGGCGCGCCGCTCAGCGGGTGGCGACGGCGGTGGCACCTGTCGCGGCGACGGTCACGGCCGCCACGGCCGGCCATGCGCCGATCTTCTTCGCCAGGGGATGCGATCCGCCGAACGCCGCCAGGTAGCCGACCAGCAGACCGCCCGCGACAGCAGGCCCCTTCGTCACCGCCCACTGGCGGGTACACCAGGCACCGGCCGTGCCGAGCACCACACCGCCCAGCTCACGTCGACCGCTGTACCGGGCGACCGCGAAACCACCGACAAGACCGACCGCCACCACGGGCACCGTTGCATCCACAGCCATGCGCCTCACGCTACCGGCTTCACGGCCGCCACCAATCCGTCCACGATTACGGCTCCGAAGACGGGGTAACCGAGCGCAACCCCAGGACTTCCGAAGGACCCCGTCATGACACCGACCGCCGAGATGACCGACTCGTCAGCGCCGCCTGCACGGTCGATCTCCCCGGCCTGCGACCTGCATCCGATCGACTCCTCGACGACCGATCTCGAACTCGTCGAAGAGGTGCTCGTCGCACACTTCCGCAGCCACGCCTCGACCCTGCAGCAGGTCGGGGCGGAACTGACTCCCGCGATCGACGTCGTGTCGGAACGCATCGGCGGCGGCAAGCGTCTGCGCGCCTCGTTCTGCCTCTGGGGCGCACGAGGCGCAGCCGAGGGCCGGACCGTGCCGGGCATCGTCGAGATGGCGGCCGCGATCGAGCTGTTCCATCTCGCCGCCCTGGTCCACGACGACGTGATGGACGACAGCGACGTCCGGCGCGGCCTGCCCACCGTGCACCGACACTTCGCCGACGCCCATCTGCGCGCCCAGCGTCGCGGGGACGCCGAGCGCCACGGCACCGCCGTCGCGATCCTCGTCGGCGACATGTGCCTGTCCTGGTCCGACGATCTCGCCGCGGCGGCGGTGGACGACGCGACCTCCGATACCCGCCGAGCCGTTCGTGACACGTGGTCGGCGATGCGCGACGAGGCCTACGCCGGCCAATACCTGGACATGCTCAGTCAGACCGAGGACAGCACCGACGCCGACCGCACGGCGCGCATCCTGCGCTACAAGAGCGCGCGGTACACGATCGGCCAGCCGCTACGACTCGGCGGCACGCTCGCCGGCGCCCCGTCGGCACTGCTCGAGGCTTACGATCGGATCGGCCTCACCGCCGGCGAGGCCTTCCAACTCCGCGACGACATCTTGGGCGTCTTCGGCGACGAAGAGGTCACCGGCAAGCCCGCCGTCGACGATCTACGGGAAGGCAAGCGCACGATGCTCATCGCGGTGGCCGAGGAATCGGCGGGGCGGATGGAGCGCCGGGTGATCGCCGATTGTCTCGGCAACCCGGATCTCGATGCGGAGGGTGCCGCCCGGATGCGCGAGGTCCTGCACTCCACCGGAGCCGTCGAACGCGTGGAACAGCGCATCGTCGACCTCGCCGAGGAGGCGCTCGGGATCGTCGACGACGCTCCGATCGATTCACTGAGCCGGCATGCCCTGACATCCCTGATCGAACGCTGCGTGTGGCGGCGCGCATGACCGCTCCCGCCGGACCGACGGTCGAGCTCCGCGTCTGGGGTGTCGACCGGGTCCTGCCGGCGCTCGGACGGATGTCGTCCGGCCGTCGGGCCCTCCGCCGCACACCCGGCCTCCGTTTCGCCAAGCTCCTCGGCACCGGCACCGCGCGCACGTTCACCATGGAGAGCGCCGACCTCAAGCACTGGGCCGCCCTCACCGTCTGGTACGACGACGAGTCCGCCTCGGCAGCACAAGATTCCGCAGTCTTTCGACGCTGGCAGGATTCGAGCACCGAGGAACTGCGGGTCACCATGCGACCGCTCCGATCGAAGGGACGGTGGTCGCGTGTCGACCCGTTCGAGACGACGCGTCCGTCGGCCGACCACCGCGGACCCGGAGCCGGGTGGTCGGGCCCGGTCGCCGCGCTGACCCGGGCGCGCCTGCGGCCCACCACGATGGCGTCGTTCTGGCGCGCCGTCCCGCCGGTGGCGACCGAACTCGCAGGCGCACAGGGTAATCGGCTGGCACTCGGCGTCGGCGAACTCCCGATCGGTGTGCAGGGCACGTTCTCGATCTGGGACTCGGCCCAGCATCTGACCGATTTCGCTTATCGCTCCCCCGCTCATCTGTCGGCGGTCCGCCGCACCGCACCGTCGCGCTGGTATGCCGAGGAGCTGTTCGCCCGACTCGCCGTCACCGATGTCGTCGGCACCTACGAGGGGAGGTCGGCGTGAGTCTCCTGCACAGCACCGACCCCGACCGCTCGGTTCCGACGCCTCGATCGCGGACGGACGGCACCACGTCGTGGAATCGGGGGCTGGTCACCGTCGCGTGGATCCTGCTGGCGGCGACGATCGGCGTCCAGATCGCGTTTCCGCTGACCGGCGGCGGCACCCTGCCGCTGACCGTGGCGAGCGTGCTGCTCCTGGCGTCGGCGTCGCTCGTCCACGCGGCCGCGACCCGCGGCGTCGCAGCAGCGGTCGTCCTCGCGGTGGTGGCCGGCGGCGGCGGCCTGGTCGCCGAGTCCGTCGGCGTGAGCACCGGATTCCCGTTCGGGACCTACGAGTACACCGACGGCCTGGGATTGAAGGTCCTCGGCGTGCCGGTGCTGGTCCCGCTGGCCTGGATCATGATGTCGTGGCCCGCGCTGGTCGTGACCCGACGACTCATCCGCGCGATCGGCATCGCCGGGCGGTGGGCACGACCCGCCACCGCCGTAATCGGCGCGTACGCACTGACGGCGTGGGACGTGTTCCTCGATCCGCAGATGGTCGACCAGGGCAATTGGGTGTGGCGGTACCCGACCCCATCCTTGCCCGGGGTGGCCGACATCCCGCTGACGAACTTCGCCGGCTGGTTGCTGGTCTCGTTCCTCATCGTCGCGACGCTGGACCTCCTGATCCGCCGTGACGAGAGCACCGATACCGGCCGTGCCGGAACGGACGCCGTGCCGGTGACTGCGTATCTGTGGACCTACTTCTCGTCGGTGATGGCCCACGCGGTCTTCTTCGGCCGCCCGTCGGTCGCCCTCACCGGCGGACTTTTGATGGGCCTCGTCGCCATCCCGCTGCTGGTCGTCGAGATCAAGGGTCGCCGTGCGGGTGTCTGACCTGCTACGCCCGTTGGTCGCCACGGGTACCGCGCTCTCGCTGGCGTCGTTGGCCCTGACCCTCGACAACGCTCGCCGCGTACGCCGGCCCGATCTCGCCGACATCCCGGCGCCGGAACCGCTTTCGGTGCTCATCCCGATGCGCGACGAGGCCGAGACCGCGGAACGGTGCCTGCTCGCCGTCCTCGAAGCTGCCGACCGCTGGCCCGGTCCGATCAGGATCCTCGTGCTCGACGACGGCTCGGTGGACGGAACCGATGCCGTACTCGCCCGACTGACCGAGTTCGATGACCGACTCGACGTCCTGACTGGTACCACGCCGCCTCCAGATTGGCTCGGAAAGAACTGGGCCTGTGCCCAACTCGCGGACGAGGCGTTCTCCGACGGGGTCTATGTCTTCCTCGACGCGGACGTGGTGGTCGAGCCGCATGCCTTCACCTCGTCGTTCGCGCTGCTCCGCAACACCGGACTCGACCTGGTGAGCCCGTACCCACGGCAGGTCGCCGAAGGTGCGGGCGAACGACTGGTGCAGCCGCTCCTGCAGTGGTCGTGGCTGAGCACCTTGCCACTCGGGCTCGCCGAGCGCTCATCGCGCGAATCCCTCTCGGCCGCAAACGGTCAGTTCCTGGTGGTCGATGCCGCGTCGTACCGGCGCGCCGGTGGCCACGCGGCGGTGCACGACGTCGTGCTCGAGGACATCGCGTTGTTGCGTGCGATCAAGGCGGCCGGCGGCCGCGGCGTCGTTGCGGAGGGAAGCGGCGTCGCCTCCTGCCGGATGTATCACGGCTGGCGAGAGGTTCGCGCGGGCTACCGCAAGTCGCTCTGGTCGGCGTTCGGGTCGCCGGGCGGAACGCTGGCGGCCACCGGGTTGCTGTGCCTGATGTACGTACTCCCCGCGGCCGCAGCGCTGTTCGGCTCGCGAACCGGCCTCGTCGGGTACCTCGCCGGCGTGGCCGCACGGATGGTGTCGGCCCGCTGCACCGGCGGCCGCGAGTGGCCCGACGCCCTCGGCCACCCGCTGTCGATCCTCGTCTTCACCGGCCTCGCAGTGGATTCCACGCTCGCACGGCACCGCGGAGGCCTGGAATGGAAGGGACGACCCATCGAGGTTCGCCGATGACCCGAGTCCTCGTGATCGGCGCGGGCGTCGGTGGGCTGGCCGTCGCCATGCGTCTCGCCTCGACCGGTCATGATGTCACCGTCCTCGAGCAGTTCGACGACGTGGGCGGCAAGCTCGGGGTCATCGAGCACGACGGCTTCGTGTTCGACACCGGCCCGTCACTCGTCACCATGCCGCATGTGTTCGAAGAGCTCTTCGCCGCGACCGGATCGCCGATCCACGAATCCCTGACCCTGGAACGCCTCCCGGTCGCCGCCCGCTACCGCTTCCCCGACGGCACCGTCCTCGACATGCCGGGAACCCTCGACGACATCCCGGCCGCGCTCGACGCCGCCCTCGGACCGGGGCGGGGTGCCCAGTGGTCGTCGTTTCTGGAACGCGCACAACGTGTCTGGGATGTCACGCACGAGCCGTTCCTGGAATCTCCGATGAGCATCCGCACGATGATCGGCGGGATCGCCACCCCGTCGGACGTGCGTACCGTCGCGCCGTGGCGAACGCTGCGCGGTCTCGGCGAGGGTTACCTCGACGACACGCGCCTACGCATGCTGCTCGACCGCTACGCGACCTATACCGGGTCCGACCCGCGCCGCGCACCAGCGGCGCTCGCCTCCGTGCCGTGGTCCGAGCAGGCGTTCGGATCATGGTACGTGCGAGGCGGATTGGGCCGGATCGCCGGCGCGATGCGCGACCGTCTCACCGAACTCGGCGGACGGATCGAACTGGGTGTCGAGGTCGACCGGATCTCGATGGATAGCAATGGCCGGGCCGACGGCGTGGTGCTCACCGATGGAAGCAGGCGACCCGCGGATGTGGTCGTCGCCAATGCCGATGCCCGGCAGGTCTACGACCGTCTGGTGCCGCGTCGCGCGGCCCGCCGTCCCTCGGCGCTGCTGCGACGGACGACGCCGTCCCTGTCCGGGTTCGTGCTCCTCCTCGCCCTCGACGACCCGCCGGCCCAGCCGCACCACCAGGTGCTGTTCGCCGAGGACTACGACGAGGAGTTCGACGCGGTCTTCGGGTTCCGCGGCCCGCCGCGGCCTGTTGCGCGACCGACCGTGTACATCTCCGCCCCGGCCGACCCCGAGATCGTGCCCGGCCCGGGAACGGGCGCGTGGTTCGTGCTGGTGAACGCACCCCGACACGATCCTGAGCACGGCGTCGACTGGGACACTGCGGGTTTGGCCGACTCCTATGCCGACCAGGTCCTCGAGGTGATGGCCGACCGCGGCCTGGACCTGACTGGCCGGGTCCGTCACCGCCTGATCGTCTCGCCGGCCGACCTCGAACGTCGTACCAGGACACCGGGTGGCTCGATCTACGGTTCGTCGTCGAACGGTCCGCGCTCGGCGTTCCTGCGGCCGTCGAACACCTCACCGATACCGGGCCTCTACCTCGTCGGCGGATCGTCGCATCCCGGTGGCGGTCTGCCGCTCGTGGTCATGTCGGCGAAGATCGTCGCGGACCTGGTCGGTCCGGCGCCCGCGCATCGCTGAGTGTTGGGCCGGGCGTACGACGTCGCTTGTTCCTGCCCGAATCATGGTGGGTGCAGCGCGACCCGCGATCGCCGGACCGCTCGGATACGAATGCAACGAGATCGGGCTCACTAGATCCCCGGATTGAAGTTCGCTTGTCCACTACAATCGGCAAATGGCCCAGCCGACAAGAGGTTCCCGGTTCTGCTTGCTCGTCACCGTGATTGCGGCGACCATCGCGGGCGTCCAGGTGGTGGCCGGCGCCGGCGCGTCGTCGGCGTCGCCACTAGACGATCTCGCGCGAGCTCTCCCGAACCTGGGATCGACGGCCGGCCCCGCGCCCGGATACGCGTCACCACAATTCAAGGTGAGCTTCCGGTACATCGAGTCCGACCTCTACAGCTCGAGGGTTCGCCCCTCGGCGAACGTGACGATTGCCGTCGATGACGACATCGATAGATGTGTGCGGGTGGACGATGATGAACGAAAAGACCAGGTGAGCAAGGAAGACCGATCGCCAGGTCGAGTGACCCCGGGAGGCTCGTACACGTTGGGGTTCGAGTTGATGGGTAGTGTGATACCAGGTTGCGGCGGTCGGCAGACAGCAACCGTGCGGTGGCATTTTCGGATATCCAACAGCTTGTCCACGACCACTTTCTCCGCCGCGCTCAACGAGCAGAGCAGACTCACCACCGGTTCACCGAGCAATCCCGATCTCGTCCAACTGGACCAGCCTGGAGCTAGCACACTGATCGTCCAGGTGCAGATCTAAGGCGTGTGATCGCCGGTTCGGTAATCGGTCGGTGCACTCGACTGCGTCAGACCCGATCGCGGTATGTGTAGGCATGCCCGCCCAGGGACGCGGTCACGACCGCCACCGGTACACGCGAGGCTTCCAGGTTGAATCGCTCCTGCGGCGTGAGATTCCGACGCGACCATACCCACCGCGGGCCGCGCCACCATGAACTCGTACGTGATCTCTCCATGTCACCCGGACCTTTCGCCCGCTCACTGTGAGCACCGTCACGCGCTCATACCCGGGTGACCGGGCTGTCAAACCTCGACGGAGCAACCCGTCACTGCAGGTCAGCGACTCCCGACCGGCATCGGCCCCACCGACCGGTCGCCGCGAAGCTTCTTCCGGATGAGTTCGGCGCTGATCAGGCACATCGGCAGGCCGATGCCGGGACGAGTGCTCGATCCCGCGTAATAGAGCCCGTCGACCTTGCGCGACCGGTTCGTCGAACGTAAGAACGCGCTCTGCCGAAGCGTGTGTGCCGGGCCGAGAGCACCGCCGCACCAGGAGTTGACCGAGTCCACGAAGTCGGCGGGGCCGATGGTGCGCCGCACGACGACACGATCGGCGAGGTCGGGAACGCCCGCCCACTGCCCGATCATCGCGATGGCGCGGTCGGCCACCTTCTCGATGTCGGGGTCGCCGCCGCCGTCGACACCACCGTGGCCGAGCCCCGGATCGGGCGGCACCGGCACCAGGATGAAGAGGTTCTCCGAATCCGACGGCGCCACCGAGGAATCGGTGGCCGACGGTTTGCACACGTAGAGCGATGCCGGGTCCGGGACACGCGTGGGGCTTTCGAAGATGGCGTCGAAGTTCGTCTTCCAGTCGTCGGTGAAGAACAGCGAGTGGTGCGCCAGTTCGGGCACCTCGCCGCGCACGCCGAGCAGCGCGAGCACCGCACCCGGACCGGAGGTGGCGCGCTTCCAGTAGCGGTCGGGGAAGGTCTGCAGTTCCCGGGGCAGCAGCCTCGTCTCGAGGTGATGGAGATCGGTGGCACCGATCACGATGTCCGCGAACAGGTCTCGCCTGGCACCGTCAGCGTCTTCGACGCGCACCCCGGCCACCCCGGCGCGACGGCGCCACCGCGCCCACCGGGTTCCGGTGTGCTTCCGTGTCAGGACTGCGGTCGCGGCCGTACCGGTCGAGATCCGTACGCCGCGTTCGCGTGCCACCCGCTCGAGCGCGTCGACCAGGGTGGTGAAACCCCCGTTGGGGTATCGCACACCGTCGGCGAGGTCGAGCCAGCTCATGAGGTGGTACATCGCGGGGGTGCGCTCAGGCGAGGAGCCGAGGAACACCGCTGGATACCCGAGAACCTGACGGAGCCTGCGGTCGGTGAACCGTGCGGCGATGTAGGACTGCAGCGACGTCGTCAGCAGGGTGACGAGGGTCTTCGCGTGCCGCAGTACCGGGAGGCCGAGGAAGGCGCGCGGGGAATCGAAGCTGGTGTAGAGAAACCGTTCCACCGCGAGGTCGTAGGCCTGCCTACCGGTCCGCAGGTAGTTGTCGAGTGCGGCTCCCGCACCCGGTTCGATCTGCTCGAAGAGAGCCCGGTTGCGTTCACGGTCGCCGAAGACGTCTATGGGCTTCTCATCGGAGTCCTCGCGATCGCCGAAGAACACCCGATACCCGGGATCGAGACGCACGAGGTCGAGTTGCTCGGCGGTCGACGTTCCGAGCATCTCGAAGAAGTGGTCGAAGACCTCGGGCATCAACCACCACGACGGGCCGGTGTCGAAGCGGAACCCGTCGCGATCCCAGGAACCGGCTCGACCGCCGAGTTCGTCGTTCTTCTCCACCAGCTCGACGTCGTGCCCGTCGTGGGCGAGAAGGGCGGCCGTGGCCAGTCCGGCGACTCCACCACCGATGACGACGACGCGTCTGGGTTCGCTCATGCGTTGGTCTCTCTTCTGCGGAGCCCACGCAGGACGGCGCGTTCCGGACCCGCTCATACGTTGATCTTTCGTCGCTGGAGGCCGAAGGCGTCGGCACGTGGGGTGGTCCGCGGCATGCCACGCCGCGCGACGGCGGCGGCGGCGATCCGGGCCTTGCCGGGGTTGGGGATTCGCACGCGGGTGCGTCGGGCCTCGGTGGCCGACGACTCGCGGAGGCGGGCGGTCAACTCGGCGAACAGGTCGTGCGCGGTGCACACCGCGACCCGGCTTCCCGCCGGTAGGTGCGGGATGGCGGCCGCGGCGGCGGTGAGGTCGAGATCGATGTCATCGAGCCAGAGTGCCCAGGCGGAGTCGGCCGGGTCGTCGGGGTCGAGGCCGACGAGGTAGCGCCGGCCGAGACCGTCACAGTCCTCGCCGAAGTCGCGCAAGAAGTTGATCTTCTGGAACGCCGCTCCGAGTCGACGCGCGCCCGGCGCAAGGTGGTCGTACTGCGCCGCCGACTTGGGCTCGCCGTCGAGGAACGCGCGCAGGCACATGAGACCCACCACTTCGGCCGACCCGTAGATGTAGGTCGCCAGTGAGTCGAAGTCGTGCTGGACCTGGGTCAGGTCGCTGCGCATGGAGTCGAAGAACGGTCCGACGAGGTCGAGGTCGATCCCGACCCGTCGCGCCGTCTGGGCGAAGGCGTGGACGACGAGATTGCTGCTCGACCCGGTGACGAGCGCGACGCTGGTCTGTTCTTCGAGCTGGTCGAGTTCGTTGCTGCGGTCGACGAGTCCCTGCTCGGGGCGGGGCGCGTCGACGATCTCGTCGGCAACGCGGACCAGCGCGTAGATGTTCTGGATGTCGCGGCGGATCCGCGGGGGTAGCAGTCGCGACGCGAGCCCGAATGAACTCGAATACGACTTGATCACCAGCGCTGCGCTGGCCTCGGCGACCTCGTCGTAGCGTCGGTGGGGTGGAACCACCCCGGTATGACCGGGCATGTGCATCATCCGACCGCTCCTCGTCCTCATGAATTGAACGGATCTGCCTGACGTCATGAATTCGACGCCCGCGACATCGCCGGATGGGTGTCATAGGCGCTGGTGTGCCCCGGCAACTGACGCACCTGCTCGACGAACCAGGGGCTGACCGCCCAGGGTGTCCGCTCGACGAGGGACCACACGTCGGACACGTCGGTCCACACGTGTTCGGCGACCTCGTCCGGGGCCGGTTCCGGCTCTCCGAGGGGTCGCGCCACGAACACCGGGCAGATCTCGTTCTCGACGATCCCGCTCGCGTCGACGGCCCGATAGCGGAAATCCGGCAGGATGCATCGCACGTCGGCGACGTCGATGCCGAGTTCACGGCGGGCATACCGGTGCACGGCATCGACCACGTCTTCGCCCGGGCGCGGATGTCCGCAGAAGGAATTGGTCCACACACCAGGCCAGCTGCGCTTGGACAGGGCCCGGCGGGTCATCAGGATGCGGCCGTTGTCGACGAGGTGGCACGAGAAGGCGAAGTGCAGCGGGGTGTCGAATCCGTGCACGCTCTCGCGGTCTGCCGTGCCACAGGGGCGGCCATCGGCGTCGGCGAGAACTACCGAATCGTTCGTCATCCAGGCATCCTCATCGGGTTTGCGATCATCATGTGAAGCTCGTCGGGTCGAGCTACGTCGTCCATTGTTCGTCACCGACGTCCGGTCCGGATGGGGAGCGAGGCCAACCCGGCGATCCGGACCGAATCCAGCCGACTGCGCCCCTTCTCAGCCCAGTCCGCGGGTCTGTCGGCGCACCGCGATTCCCAACTGGATCGTCCCCACGGCGGCCAGCACGACGCCGATCAGGGCGATGGCGGTGGCGAGCGCATGAGCGAAGCCGATGTCTGCCTTCCACCACAGGGTCGAACACGCCGCGGCGATCACCGCCAGGATCACCCTCGACGGACGCTCCCACACCGTGACCGCACCCGGACCGGTCATCCCGACTGCCTGTGCTGTCGCGCGAGTGATCTCGAGGATCAAGGTGAGGACGGCGATCGTCGCACCGAGCCACGCCGGCGCACCCACGACCACCAGGATGCCGACCAGCATGACGTCTGAGAACCGGTCGGCGACGGCGTCGTTGATGCGTCCCCATCGCGATGCGGTGCCGGTCTGCGCGGCTATCGCGCCGTCGATGCCGTCGAGCAGTGCGGCCAGCAGGATCACGAACGCCGCGAGCAGCGCCCACCAGTCTCCGAGGATGGTCAGGCACAGCGCCAGTGCGGTGGCGATGACTCCCAGTGCGGTGACCGTGTTCGGGGAGATCCCCAGGCGTACGAGCGGGCGCGCGCAACCGTGGCTGATCAACACCCAGTTGCGTACCCAGAAGCTGGTCCGTGGATCGATGCCGCCGTGCAGTTCGGACCAGGCTTCGAGTGCGACCTCCCGAGCCGACGCCGGACGCTGTTCGCTTCCCTGGGCCAGGTGATCAGGCTCGGTGGACACGCTCGCCTCCCTGCATCCCGATGGCCTGGCCGAATGCCCACCCCACGATCACGATGACATGCGCGACGTAGAGCCACAGGCCCGCGGCGACCACCCCACCGATCACCCGAAGACCACCGTAAGGGATTCCGACGTCGATCGGCAGCGACAGGAACAACAAGAATCCCTGGGTGAACCCGGCGATGAAGGATGCGGTCCCGAGCGCGGCCAGCGCCGCGACGCCCAGGGTCTGAGGTCCGGGCGTCACTCGCCAGTACACCCATGTCAGGGCGACCGTGAGGGTCAGCCACACCGTGATGAACTCGACGACGACACGGAGAGCAAGGTCCGCGAACCCCCCGGAACCGCCTCCGTCCGGAGCCAGCGTGGTCAGTGTTCCGCTCACCATCACCACGACATAGGTGAGCGGGGGCAGGACGACCAGCAAGCCCAGCACCCAGATCCGGGAACGCCATCCGGTGAAGCGATCCTCGCGCGGATGCAGCGTGACGCACGCGCGGCGGATTCCCTCGCCGTAGAACGATGCCGGGAACAGCATCACCAGAGCACTCATCAGTGACAGTCCGGTACCCACCGCGACCGCCTCGTCGAAGACGCCGCGGCCGCCCATCTGCGCCGGGACGAGCACCCGCAACTCGGCGAGCGACTCCTCGTCGGGTGCACCCGGCATCCACGTGGTCGACCAGATCGCGAGCAGCGCCCACGGCACCACGGCGATCGCGGCGTAGTAGGTCAGGGTCGCCGCGGCCGCGGCGAGGTCCCCGCGCCCGAGGACGGTGCGGACGTCGGACAGAAGGGCGCGCACGTCGAACGTCTTCGCGTGCTCGCGGATCGTGGTCTCGCGAGTCACCGTGGGGGCCGATCGGCGCGGTGTCACCCCTCCGGAATACCCGAAAACTCCTCACCTACGCCGCCGCGGCGTGTCGAGAGGCCCCTCGGGCGATGTCCGAACACCATCGATCCCCTCCTCAGATCGACCCGAACAGCGCCACCGCCATGCCGAGCATGATGACCGCGACGACCGCGTCGAGCACTTTCCAGGCGCGGGGACTGGCGAAGAAATCGGACAGTTTGCGGGCCCCGCCGCCGAGCGCGACAAACCACAGGACACTCGCGATGCAGGCGCCGAAAGCGAAGGCCCACTTGCCGTTTCCGTGCCCGTTGGCAATCGCACCCATGGTGATGACGGTGTCGAGGTAGACGTGGGGGTTAAGCCAGGTCAGGGCCAGCGCCGTACCGACCGCGACCCACCGCCCGGTGGACTCGGCGGACCTGTCGGCGGCCCCGGCGGTATCCGCCGCGATGACCTCGTTGCTGCGCACACAACGCCTGGCGGCCAGCACGCCCAGCGCCCCCACATAAAGTCCACCGGCCGCCTTGGCGAATGTCACGACCGCCGGGTGTGCGGCGACGAGTGCGCCGAGCCCGGCAACGCCCGCAACGATGAGCACGATGTCGGAGACGGCACAGACCGCCACGATCGGCGCGGTGTGCCGACGCGCGACGCCCTGGCGCAACACGAAGACGTTCTGGGGTCCGATGGCGATGATGAGTCCGGCGCCGGTCAGCAGTCCGGCGAGAGCGGGCAGGAGATAGCTGGTCACCTGGACGACGCTAGGGTCGCAGCCCTTCGTCAGTACAGCGAAAGTTTCTGACGAATCATCAGCTCAGCTTCATCTGGGGCCACCCATGCCCGACGCCCGGAGAACCGCGCAGACGGTGTCGATGTACGACGCGAGGTCGAGGTCACCCACCAGTCCCTGCTGCACGACCGCGCCCTGCATCACCGACACGACAACGGGCGCGAGCTCCGCGGGTTCGGCCGGCAGCTCGTGCCCGGTGTCGCGCCACCTGGTCAGCACCCGCTCGAAGACTGCGCGCAGGCCGAGCACGATGTCGCGCACGGTCTCGCGCAGCTCCGGGCTGTTGGCCGCTTCCCCCCAGACGGTGAGCACCATCCGGAACCCGTCGGACAGCGGGGCGATCTCGGACATGATTCGTGCGGCGAGGAGGCGAACCGCCTCCTCCGGGGACGCCGGCCGCGTCCGCGGATCGTCGAAGCTGCTGATCCCGGCTTCGTAGGCGACGAACACCGACCTCGCCACCGCCGCGATGAGCTCCTCTTTCGAGGAGTAGTAGGAGTAGACCGCTCCTGCACTGAGTCCCGACTCCCGGATGACGTCGGACATGGACGTCCGGTGGAACCCCTTGCCGGCGAAGCATCGACGCGCGGCCTCCAGGATCTGCTGACTGCGCTCGAGTTTGCGTTCGTCGCTGATCTTCGGCATGCGAACAGTCTAAAACGAATATTCGTTCTTGTTTCGTCCGTCCGTCAAGCGCATACTCTAAAACGAAGGTTCGTTCTTTTTAGGAGACGTCATGAATGCAGACCTGCACCAACCGGAAGCCCGACCCCTTCCGTCCGACGACACCGCACCGGACGGCGCACGATCCGCCGGCGCGTCCCGTCCCGCACACGCACCGAACTGGCGGACCGTGACCGCGATGATCGTTCTCATCCCCGCGGTCGTGGTCGCGATCGCCGCGATGTTCGTGTCGCTGGCCGTCGACCCCGAACCGCACCAGGCCCCGATCGGTCTCGTCGCTCCCCCACCCGCCGCGCAGGCGATCGAGTCGGCACTCGCCGAGCGGGCCGGCGACGATGCGTTCGCCGTCGAGCGGCTCGCCGATGCCGACGACGCCCGTGCCGCGATCGAACGCCGCGACCTGGTGGGCGCGATCACGGTCGGCCCCGGCGGCGTTACCGTGTTGACCGCCGAGGCCGGGTCACCCGTGCTGGCGCAGGTCGTCGCCGGGGTCGGCAGCGGCATCGGCACCGCCCGGGGCATACCGGTCGCCGTCGAATCGGTCGTGCCCACCCCCGAAACTGACTCGCGCGGAACCGGTTTCGCCGCCGGACTGCTGCCGTTGCTGATCGCCGGCATGGCCGTGGGCGGTGCAGCGGCCGTCGCCTTGCGCGGTCGAGTTGCGATGCAGGTGACCGTGGCTGTCCTCGGTCCGCTCGTCGCGGGTTTCGGCTTCGCCGCGGTCTGGTCGTGGCTGGGCGTCATCGACGGCGGGGTCGGTGTGGTCGGGCTGGCAGCGGCCGCCATGATCGCGGCGATCGCCTGGTTCACCGTCGGGGCGGGCACGCTGTTCGGTACCGCCGGGGTCGGACTGTCGGCGCTGGTGATGATCCTGATCTCGAACCCGTTGTCGGGGCTCGCATCCTCGCCGTATCTGCTGCCGAGCCCCTGGGGCGCGATCGGGCAGTGGCTCCCTCCCGGTGCAGGCGGCACGCTGCTGCGGAGCGCGGCGTACTTCCCCGAGGCAAGCGTTGCCGGACCGGTCGCGGTACTCCTCGGCTGGATGGCCGTCGGAGCGGCGCTTCTGGCACTCGGCGTGCTGCGGGGACGACGCGGGCAGACCGGCGTCGTCTAGCCTCGGCTCGTGGACATCAGCCAGGAGGGCCTACGGACGCTGGCCGCGGTGTTGCGCGAAGGCACGTTCGACGCGGCCGCCACGGCCCTCCATATCACCCCGTCGGCGGTGAGCCAGCGGGTCAAGGCCCTCGAATCCGCTGTCGGGCGGGTGTTGCTACGCCGGACCAAACCGGCCACGGCCACGCCCGACGGCGAGGTCCTCGTCCGACTGGCCAAACAGTGGGAGCTGCTGCTCGCCGAGACTCGCGCCGAGTTCGTCGGGACCGCCGCCGACGGCGATCTCCCGCTGACAGCGCGGCCACGGGTTCACCTCCCCATCGCCACCAACGCCGACTCGCTGGCCACCTGGCTGCTACCGGTGCTGGCCCGGTTCCATCGCGAACACGCCGTGGCGGTGGAGGTCTTCCGCGACGACGAAACGCGCAGCAGCGCAATGCTCCGCACCGGTGACGTCCTGGCCGCGGTGACGTCCGAACCCCTCGCGATCCGAGGTTGCACACTCCATTCCCTCGGCACGATGCGGTATCTGCCGGTCGCCACAGCGGAATTCATCGACACCTGGCTTCCCGATGGACCCGACGCCGACTCGCTGGCACGAGCCCCGATGGTGCAGTTCGACCGCAACGATCACATCCAGCGCAACATCTCGGCGGCGTTGGCGGGAGGCCCCGTCGACCCACCCGCGGTCTACATCCCGGCGTCGACCGAGTACCACCGCGCCGTCGAACTCGGCATCGGCTGGGGCGCTGTGCCGGTCGTCCAGATCTCCGAGGCCCTCGATTCCGGCCGGGTACGCCTCGTCGCCGACCATCACATCGACGTCCCGCTGTACTGGCAGTACTGGAAGCTGAGTTCACCTCTGCTGCAACAACTCACGACAGCAGTGATCGACGGCGCCGCCCGGGGGCTCTGACGCCGTCTCCACAGTCCGAAGCCGCGGCACGCGCGGCTCCGGGTCATGGAATCGTCGCGGGGTCGACCAATTTGGGGTGTTCCGCGTCGACCAGCGGGTTCTCGATCTCGTCGCGCCACATACGGGCGGCGAAGTAGAACGCCCACGCGACCGGCACCGGAAGCAGCCCGGCGAGCACGAACGTGGCGGTCAGCCCGATCGCCGACGAGACCGGAGCCGCGATCGCCATCGACACCGGCATCAGCGCGACCGACACGAAGAAGTCGAGACTGGCGATGCGGCCCAGCAGCGCCGGTGGCACCCGACGCTGTAACAGCGTGCCCCACAGAACCATCGGACCGTCGAACAGGACACCCAAGGTCACTCCGGCGGCGATGAACATCCATGTCGAGTCGGCCAGGCCCATCAGCACCAACGGCAGGCTGGAGAACGCCCACAGCGAGAACATGACGGTCAGGTACCGCCGCGGCATCGGGATCGAGGCGAAGACCAGCGATGCCGCGGCCGCGCCGAGTCCGAATCCGGCCAGCACCCAGGCATGCTGGGTCGCGCCGCCGTCGACACGCTCGCGCAGCGCGAACGGCACCAGCACCTCTATCGGGCCGAGCGTCGCCAGCACCAGGACGCATGCGAAGAGCAGCGTCCCCCACAGCCACGGGGTCCGGGCCATGTAGCCGAATCCCTCCGCCAGGTCGGTGACGATCCGACGAACGCCGGCACCGTCGGCGATCTCCGGCTGCTCCTCGGCCGTCTCCCCGAACCGGCGCGCGGTGACCGGCGCCATCCCGAGATAGCAGACACTCGACAAGATGGCCGCGATAGCCGCCATCAGCACCGCGGGCCCCGGCGCCCACGCACCGATGACGGCGCCGGCGACCATGGGGCCGACCGCCTGGAAGACGACAGGACGGAAGAACCCCTCGATCCCATTGGCCGCCTGCAACTCCGACGGAGCGACGACCCGTGGCAGCAACGCCGAGTACGCGGGGTAGTACATCCCGGTGGTGATGCCGCCGAGCAGCGACGCCAGCACCACATGCCACAGTTGCAGCACTCCCGTGATCGATGCCAGCCCGATCGCGCCGAACGCGACCATCTTCGCTACCTCGAGTCCGATCATGATGTGGCGCTGCGAGATCCGATCGGCAAGGACACCACCGGCCAGTGTGGAGAACAACATTCCCACCGCGGCCACGCCGGTTGCCAGCGACACCTGACCAGGTCCGCCGCCGAGCGCGATCACCTGCCAGATCACCGCGATCGTCCACACGCCGTCGGCGAACATCGCGAGGATCAGTCCGGACGCGAGCAACCGGTACTGCCGGCGCGCGAACGGCAACAGCGCGCGGGGCAGACGGGCGTCGGCGGCGGATTTCACCCTACGAGCTTGCCCGAATCGCAGTCCGCGGTGCCACCTGATTTTCGGGGGCCACCGAATTCCGGTGGAGCGGGTCAGCTCGCCTTCCGCGAGGACTTCTTGGCCGGTGCCTTCTTGGTCGTCGCGCTGTCCGAACCGCCCGAGGACGCCTTCTTCGCGGTCGACTTGGCGGCGGTCTTCTTGGCCGGCGCCTTCTTCGCGGCGGTCTTGGCCGCAGCCTTCTTGGCCGGCGCCTTCTTGGCCGGCGCCTTCTTGGCGGGCGCGTCCTCGGAGTCCGAGTCCCCTCTGTCCTTCACCGACGCACGCAGCGCGGCGAGGAGATCGGCGACGTCGGAGTCTTCGGTGTCCTTGTTCTCGTCCTCTGATTCGGGGAACGCCTCCCCACCCTCGGACTTGGCCTCGATGAGCTTGGTCAGCTCGTTCTGATAGGTGTCCTCGAACTCGGAGGGATCGTAGTCCGACGCCATCGACTCGATCAGGGACGCCGCCATCTGCAGTTCTTGATCGCGGATCTCGGTGTCATCGTCGAGGAAGCCGAAGTCGGGTTTGCGGACCTCGTCGGGCCACAGCAGCGTCTGCAACGTCATCACACCGTCGACGACCCGCAGCGCCGCCACGCGTGTCCGGTTCCGCAGGGTGAACGAGGCGATCGCGAGCCGATCCGTCTCCTCCAGCGCCTTGGCCAGCAGGACATACGCCTTCGGCGACTTCGACGACGGTTCGAGGTAGTACGGCTTGTCGAAGTAGATCGGATCGACCTGCTCGGCGGGCACGAATTCCAGGATCGAGATCTCAGGACTCTTCTGCACCGGCAGCGATCCGAGGTCTTCTTTGGTGAGGATCACCGTCTCGCCGGACTCGGATTCGTAGGCGTTGGCGATGTCGCCGTACTCGACCTCGGTGTCGGTGCCCTCGCGCACGCGGCGGTACCGGATGCGGGTGCCGTCCGACGAGTCGACCTGATACGACTTGCGGTCGTGACTCTCCGTCGCGGAATAGACCTTGACCGGCACGTTGACCAGGCCAAAGCTGAGGTCGCCCTTCCAGATCGAGCGCATGGGGGCCATTCTGCCAGGGATTGGGGTCAGATGGCGGCAAGCAGCGAGACGTTCTCGGCCGACGTTGTGGACAATGGACGGCATGGCAGGCGGCGAGACTCTGGAGGTCGACGGCCGACGGATCTCGATCACCAATCTCTCGAAGGTGCTCTATCCGGCGGCGGGGACCCGAAAGTTCGAGGTCATCGACTACTACTCGCGCATCGCCGACGTCCTCCTGCCCCACGTGCGGGGTCGCCTCATCACCCGCAAACGGTGGCCCAACGGCGTCGAGTCCACCCCGTTCTTCGAGAAGAACGTGCCCGACAGCGCACCGGACTGGATTCGACGCCACGGCATCCAGCACAGCGAGCGGGTCATCTCCTACGCGATGGCCGACGATCGCGCCACGCTGGTCTGGCTGGCCCAGATGGCTGTGCTCGAGATCCACACGCCGCAGTGGCGGCTCCCCATGGGGCCCGACGGCGCGCCCATGGCCAACCGCATCGTCTTCGACCTCGATCCAGGTCCACAGGTGCCGCTGCACCGGACCGCGGAGGTGGCGTGCGAGATCCGCAACTGGCTCGGCGGGGCGACGACCTACCCGGTGACCAGCGGCGGCAAGGGCATCCACCTCTACGCGCGGCTCCCGAAACCCGTGCCGTCGGATGCGGCGCGCAAGGTGGCCCAGGAGGTCGCCAACGAGTTCGCCCGCCAGCACAGTGATTTCATCACCGCCAAGATGTCGAAGTCGCTGCGTGACGACAAGGTCTTCATCGACTGGAGCCAGAACACCGCCGCCAAGACCACACTCGCCCCGTACTCATTGCGCGGACGCGAGCAGCCGTGGGTGGCCGCCCCGCGCACCTGGGAGGAGATGGAGGACCCTGCCCTCTCCCAACTGCTCTACACCGAGGTGCTGGACCGGGTGGAGGAGTTCGGTGACCTCCTCGAGGGACTCGACGATCCCTATGACGACGAGCCCGAACCCGTCGTCGAGCAGGCGGCGGGCCAGGTCATCAACCTGAAGGAGTATCGGCGCAAGCGCGATCAGTCGAAGACGCCCGAACCCTTCGGCGACGAGGCGCACCGGCAGCGCGTCGAAGCCGAGGGCCCCCCGGAAGAGACCGATTCCGCGGAGCCGGCGACGGACCGGGCACCGATCTTCGTGATCCAGGAACATCACGCCCGCCGGCTGCACTACGACTTCCGGCTCGAGCACGACGGCGTCCTGGTGTCGTGGGCCGTGCCGAAGAACCTGCCCACCGACCCCGATCAGAATCGACTCGCGGTGCAGACCGAGGACCATCCGATGGACTACGCCGACTTCGAAGGCGACATCCCGGCGGGCGAGTACGGCGGCGGCCACGTGTCCATCTGGGACAAGGGCACATTCGAGCTCGAGAAGTGGCGCGACAAAGAGGTCATCGTGCGCCTCCACGGCGAGCGCGTGCAGGGCCGATACGCACTGATCCGGACCGGCGAGAAGAACTGGCTCGCCCACCTCATGAGCGACGAGCCGCGTCCGATCGTCCCCGACAGCCTCACCGACCCGCGTCCGATGCTCGCCACCGACGAGTCGATCGACGGGCTCAACGGTCGTGACTGGGCATTCGAGGGAAAGTGGGACGGGTATCGGCTCCTCGTCCGCTCGGTCGGCGGCGAGTTCCGGCTCACCTCCCGATCGGGTATCGACATGACCGCAGATTTCCCCGAACTCGGCGGGCTCGCAGACGATCTCGGCCTGATGGACGTCGTGCTCGACGGTGAGGTCGTCGCCATCGACTCCTCCGGCCGTACCAACTTCACCCTTCTGACCTCGCGCAGGCACACCGACGAGCCGTATTCGTTGCGGCTCCACCTCTTCGACATCCTGTTCCTCAACGGCTCCTCGTTGCTGCGTAAGCCGTGGTCGGCCCGACGCGAACTGCTGGAGGAACTGGCCCCTGCCTTCCGCAACTCAGCCTTCGTCGAAGTGCCGCCGCTGCTCCCCGCGCCGGGGTCTGCTGCCGTCGAGTACAGCCGCGAACACAATCTGGAAGGTGTTGTCGCCAAACGCCGTAACTCGGTGTATCAGCAGGGACGGCGCTCGACGACCTGGCTGAAACACAAGAACTGGAGCGACATCGAGGTCGTCGTCGGCGGATATCGACCGGGGCGCGGCAACCGCGCGAACACCATCGGGTCGCTGCTCATCGGTCTGCCGGAGGAGACCGGACTCCGCTACGTCGGACGGGTCGGCACCGGATTCACCGACGCACAGCTGCGTTCGCTCGCCGAGGAACTCGGCCCGCTGGAGATCTCGCGGTCGCCGTTCCTCGACAAACTCGACCGTCCCGTCGCGTCGAGCGCGGTGTGGGTCCTGCCCAAGATCGTCGGCGAGGTCCGTTTCATGGACTGGACGACGGCCGGCCACCTGCGTCACCCCAGCTGGCGCGGAATCCGGCGGGACAAACTTCCCGGCGACCTCTGACGCCGAGACGAAGACAGGAGTGAAGCCCATGACCGGTGAGACGATCACCATCGCCGCGGCCGACGCCGACACCGAGGCCTATGTGGCGCGGCCGGATTCACCATCGGGCGACACCCTCCAGCCCGGTGTCCTGTTCCTCACCGACGTGATCGGGCTGCGGCCGCGGATCGAGGCCATGGCCGACCGCATCGCGTCGTGGGGATACGTCGTGCTCGTGCCCCACCTGTTCCATCGGTATGGGTCCGCCACCGAGTGGGCCCCCACCGATGACCTTCTCCTGCCCGAGGCGCGGGCCGCGTTCTTCGCCTCCGCCATGCCACGGGCCCGGACGCTCACTCCCGACGCGGTACGTCCCGACCTCGTCGCCTACCTCGACGCGCTGCGGTCCCTGCCGGGCGTCGCTCCCGGGCCCGTCGGTGTCACCGGTTACTGCATGGGCGGGCGGTTTGCGCTGAACATCGCCGCCGCCCGGCCCGACGACGTGGCCGCGGTGGGCCTGTTCCACACCGGCGGGTTGGTCACCGACGACCGTGACAGTCCGCATCTGCATCTCGTCGGCATCGACGCCTTCGTGCTCGCCATCCATGCCGACAAGGACCGATCGCTACCCGCCACGGCGGTGGCCCAGTTCGAGCACGCCCTGACCGGCGGCGGCGTCGCGCACTCGGCGACCGTCTATCCCGGTGCACCGCACGGCTATACGATGTCCGACCTGGAGGCCTACCATCACGAGGCCTGCGAACATCACTTCACCGAACTGGAGGCCCTGTTCCGCAGGACCTTGTCCGAGTGAGTCGGTTCCGGCTTCCGGCCGGACAGCAAACAGTCAGATGCACTGTCGCGATGACGTTCACAGCCAATCCACAGAAGATTCCGAACCCGACCCCACACTACGAGTCCACTCTCGACACATGAGAAGAAGCAAGAACACCGCCTCCGTCCCGCTCGTGGTCCTCGAAGACCCCGCCGCCATCGACTACGCCCACACCCTGTTCCGCCTCGACATCCCGGTGGCCGTCGTCAGCAGCGAGTACTCTGCCGTCTTGCCGTTCATGGTGCGCAACAACGGGTACACCACGGCGCTCGTGGCCGATGTCGACGATCCCGAGCAGCTCGCCGAGGCGATCGTGATCATCGAACGGCGCTTCGGCCGAGTCGATTCGGTGATCCGCTACGCCACCGATCTCCCCACCGCCCGCGCCTCCTGAGGGTCACGAAACACTTGGGCTGCCACCTCGGAGTCGCCCTTTCAGATAAGCGCTACTTCCCATCAGCCGCGCTATCTGCAACTAGCGCCTATCGAGGCAGGTAGCGCTTTTGCGGTGCCACCCACCTACAGGGCGGAAGTTCGGGCCCATCTGGCGCACCACTCCCTGACGTGGACGAGCACACCCCGCTGCTCCCTGCGGTACGAGGAGCACACCCCTCCGCTCCCTGAGGTACGAGAAGCACACCCCTCCGCTCCCTGAGGTGCGAGCGAAGCGAGCCTCGAAGGGGGTAGCAACGTGTCTCGCCGAGCCCTTCGTGGCTCGTCGCTTGCGTTCCTCGCACCTCAGGGACCAGGTGTTATGCGGTTCTTTCGGATTAGGGAGCAAGGGGATGACTCGCATGTCGCTCGCACCTCGGGGAGCAGCGGTTCAGCAGTTCTCTCGGATCAGAGAGCAGGGGGCGTTGTCACGAGGCGGTCGTCGGCTCCGGTTCGCCGATCGGGCGCCCTTGGCGCAGCGGGAGTTCCTTCCAGGTGATCGTGCCGATGATGGCCAGCAGCGAGATGATCGACACCGCCAGGAACACCCGGTCCATCGAATTGGCGAAACCCTCCTTGATGGGTTGTGCCAGTTCGGCCGGCAGCTTCTCGATGACCGAGGTGTCGCTCATGACGCTGTCCGATGAACCCGTTGCGGCGCCGGGGTTCTGGGCGGCCGCGATCAGTGACTTCCCGAACGCGCTGACCTGGGGGTCACTGCTCTGCGAAGCCTGCACGACCGCAGCCCGATATTCGGGCTGGGTTGCCGCCGAGGCCATCTCGTCGCTGATGCTGGGGCCCATGAAGGAGAACAGCATCGAGAAGAAGACCGCGACGCCGAGGGTTCCGCCGATCTGGCGGAAGAAGGTGGCCGTACCGGTGGACAGTCCCATGTCCGTGGGCGGCAGGATGTTCTGCATCGCAAGGGTGATCGGTTGCATCAGGTTGCCGAGGCCGAAGCCGAGCAGCGCGGCCATCAGCATGACCAGGTAGACCGGGGTCTCGGTACCGACCAGGTGCAGGAGGAAGGTGCCCGTGGTGATCAGCACCGCGCCGATGATCGTGAAGATCTTGTAGCGACCGGTACGCGAGATCAGCTGGCCCGACAGGATCGAGCCGGTCATGAGTCCGAGCACCATGGGCAGCATCTGGAGCCCGGCGATCATGGGGCTCGATCCGCGAAGCACCTGGAAGTACTGCGGCAGCATCGAGATACCACCGAACATGACCGCACCGATGATGACCGAGATGACGATGCCTTGGCTGAACACCCGATTCTGGAAGACGCGCAACGGGATCAGTGCGTCGTCACCCATTCTGTGCTCGATCCAGATGAATGCGGCGATGCCGATCACGCCGACTCCGTAGCAGAGGATGGACAGCCCAGAGCTCCAGCCCCACTGGCGTCCTTGCTCGGCGACGATGAGCAGCGGCGCCACCGCGACGGCGAGCGCCGTCGCGCCCCAGTAGTCGGTACGCCCACCGACACCCTTCTGCTGGTCGTAGTTGAGCACCTTGTAGACGACGAACAGCGCGACGAGCCCGATCGGCACGTTGACCAGGAACACCCACCGCCACCCCGAGACCCAGAGGATCGTCGTCTGTCCGGCGAACAGGCCGCCGAGGACCGGACCGAGCACACTGGAGGTGCCGAACACGGCGAGGAAGTAGCCCTGGTACTTGGCGCGTTCGCGCGGCGGCACGATGTCACCGATCGTGGTCAGCGCCAGCGTCATCAGACCGCCCGCACCGAGCCCTTGGAATGCGCGGAACGCGGCCAGCTCGTACATCGACGTGGCGATCGTGCACAGCAACGAACCCACGATGAAGATCGAGATCGCCAGCAGGAAGAAGGGTTTGCGACCGTAAAGGTCGGACAGCTTGCCGTACAGAGGAGTCACGATCGTCGCGGTGACGAGGTAGGCCGTGGTCACCCAGGCCTGCATGTCGTAGCCCTGCAGGTCGTCGGCAATGGTTCGGATCGCGGTCGACACGATGGTCTGGTCGAGGGCGGCGAGGAACATGCCCATCATGAGTCCGGCAAGGATGGTCAGGATCTGCCGATGGGTCAACCCGGCCCCGGCGACCTCATCGTCGTGTGCCGCCGTTTCGGCAGCCGCCGAGGAGTCTG
Organism: Gordonia sp. NPDC058843; assembly: GCF_042743165.1. Taxonomy (NCBI): domain Bacteria; kingdom Bacillati; phylum Actinomycetota; class Actinomycetes; order Mycobacteriales; family Gordoniaceae; genus Gordonia; species Gordonia sp. NPDC058843. The sequence continues at coordinate 34,405 of NZ_JBHYNC010000007.1, read as the reverse complement.
TCATTGCTGTCCTTTCAGGGGTTTCACGCATCCGCGTCCGGCTTACGAGCCGGACACGCGGGGTTGAGGGCCGCGTCGGCGGCATCGACGAAACGGCCGAGAAGCCCAACGAGTGTGTGGAGTTCGTCGTCGGTCCACTCGGACATGACGTCGGCCATCGCCGATCGTCGCATCTCGCGCATCGCCAGAACACGGTCCCGGCCGGCGTCGGTGATGACGAGGAGGGTGGCCCGTCCGTCGTCGGGGTCCGCCTCGCGGTGGATCAGTCCGAGATCCACGAGTTGAGCCACATGACGGCTCACCGTCGACGGATCGGCATTCATCGTCTCGGCGAGCTCACGGGACCGCATCGACCGTCGGGAGAGCGGGAACAGCGCCTTGAACGCGGCCGCCTCGAACTCCCCCTCGTGGGTTCGGAACGTGGTGTGGACCGCGCGCTCGCGGATTCGGACGAAGCGCAGCAACGTCTCGAACAGGTCGTCGATCGCCTGTTGATCGAGCATCAGCGCCCCCTTTACGCGAATCTTTACTTTCTCTTTGCAATTAGTTGCACAGTGCAACTAGTTGCCCGTCGCAAGTGTGCGCGCGACGGCCGGAGAATGCAACCGGCTCGGAGTCGGCTACCAGAGACCGACAGCCAGATGTCGCCAGACGGTGTCGCAGAGTGTTGCGTCCACCGCACCGAAGCTCGACATCGACAGGAGAGAAAGCGGTCGCCGACCTGCCGGGTCGGGGGTTGGCAGGTCGGCGACTCACCACCGATGTCGCTCACGGATCGTCGGGCGTTACAACAGCCGGCACGACGAAGCGGGCTGAGCCACATCGATGGCGCCAAAGTGCCGTGTGCCTCGCGCTCCCGAGGCGATGCGCCGTCGGACGCGGGCTGCGGTTAGCCTCGTGGGAGTCAGGAACCGTGACAGGAGCTCTTCGTGTTCGTTGTCGCCCACATCAGCGACCTGCATTTCAACGGGACGCGGTTCAATCGGGCCCGCATCCAGGCCGCGCTGAGTTACATCAATGCTCGCGCCGCCGGGATCGACGTCCTGCTGGTCACCGGCGACATCGCCGATGAGGGTGCCGCGAGCGAATACCGCGAGGCCCACGGGGTGCTCGACAGTCCGCTGCCGATGTTGATCACCGCAGGCAACCACGACATCCGCGAACCGTTCAGCGCGGCCCTTATCGGCACCGAGACCTCCGGACCGATCAATCACGCCCGGACGGTGCGCGGACGCGACGGCTCCGACGTGTTGTTCCTGATGTGCGACAGCTCGATTCCCGGACGCAACGACGGCCGCCTCGACGACGCGACGATTGCCTGGTTGTCGGATCAGCTCGGCACGACGACTGCCGGCACCCCGGTGTTCATCGCCTTCCACCATCCGCCGGTCGAGTTGCACATGCCATTCATGGACTCGATCCGCCAGCGTGACGAGGAACGTCTCGCGGCCCTGGTCGGGCGACACCCGAACATCGTCGCGTTCCTGTGCGGACATGCGCACACCCCGGCGGTGACCACCTTCGCCGACCGCCCCCTGTGCGTTGCACCGGGTGTGTCGTCGACGCTGAACCTCCCTTTCGAAGGCCGGGACGTCGTCAATCGCGGTCAGCCGCCGGGGATCGCGTTCCACCTCTACGACGACGAGCGGTTCGTCACCCACTTCCGATCGGTGATGTTCTGACGCGTGCCCACTCGGTCATGAAGGTGCGGACGTCGTCTCCCGGTCGCGGCGCCGGGAGCGGGGCGAGCCGGCCGAATCGTCACCGGTGACCGGTGCGATGCTCTGCGAGGTGACCTCGTAGACCCGTGCGGTCGCGATGTCGAAGTACAGTCCGACGATGCGCAGCCGCGCTTCTGCCGCGGCGCGGCCGACGAGCGGGTGCCGGGCCAGTGTCTCGATCTGCTTCGCCACGTTCACCACGGCCAGTTGATCCACCTCGGCCAGACCCAGCTCGGCGGCGGCGCGCCCGGCCGGATGTCCGTGCCGGAACGCCACCCGGCTGGGGATGGCGTGCCGCAGCCAGCGCTGGATGGGCGTCCGCCCGGCCCCGGTCTCCGAGGCCATCGACTCCTCGGCGTCGTCCGCGGACTGCTCGCCGTCGAGCAGCGCGTGCATAGCCCCGCACGACGAGTGTCCGCAGACCACGATCGACGACACTCCCAACTCGACGATGGCGAATTCGAGTGCGGCTTCTACTGATACATCGTCGCTGCGGGTCGGTATCAGGTTGCCCACGTTGCGCACGGTGAACAGATCACCCGGGCCACTCGCGGTGATGATGTTGGGCAGCAACCGCGAATCGGCACATGTCACGAAGAACGAATCGGGATCCTGCGACTCGGTGACATCGGCGAGCATCGCACGAAGGGCGTCGGCATGCTCGTTCTCGTACTCGTCGACGCCGCCGAGCACCGATCGGAGCGCGGCCGGACGGTCCGGAGTCACCGACGCCTCCGACTCGGTTCGGTTGCGCCATGGCGTCAGGCCGGCGAAGCCAGAGGTATGGCGCCGCGGTGGCCGGCGAGGGGCATCGACGAGACGGGCCCGGCCCTTCTCGACGACGAGCACCGTGCCACCGCCCGCCTCATGCGCCCAGCGGAAGTCCTCGAGCATCTCCGACGCCGCGTGGTCGAGGAAGTCGGTGTCGAGTTCGAGTGTCAGGTGCGCCTCGTCCGGCACGGCTGTCAGGGCCTTGTTGAGCTTCGGCAGCGACAGGAAGCTCAACGAGCCTCGAACGCGCACCGTCCACTGTCGCGAGCCCTCGACACCGCTTGGCTCGGAGATGATCTCGGCACGGACAACTCGCCAGACGACGATTCCGATCGCCACGGCCAAGCCGATGCCCACACCCTCGAGCAGATTCAGGAACACCACCGCCACCACGGTGATGACGTAGACCCACAGATCGCCCGTACGCAGGGCAATTCGCATGTGCGCCAGCTTGACCAGCTGGATTCCGATGACCACCAGCAGACCTGCCAGGGCCGCCATCGGTATCTGCTCCACCAGCCCGGTGAGGAGTGCAGCGAAGACGAGCACCCACACACCGTGCATCACCGCCGACGCCGAGGTCCGAGCCCCGGAGTTGACGTTGGTGGTGCTGCGCACGATCACGCCGGTGACCGGCAGTCCGCCGAGGATCCCCGACGTGATGTTCGCACTGCCCTGTCCGAGCAGCTCACGGTTGAGATCGCTTCGCGCACCGGTGTGCATCTTGTCCACCGCGACCGCCGACAACAGCGACTCGACGCTCGCGATCAGTGCGACCGTCAACACTCCGAGAAGAACTGCGCCCCAGCTGCTGTCCGGCAGTTCGGGGAGCGTGATCGCTTCGAAGAAGTTGCCGTCGATGCTGACCCGTTCGACATCCAGACCGAAGACGATGGCCAGCGCCGTGGCACCGACGATCGCGACGAGCGGGCCGGGCACCTTGCGCACCGCAGCCGGCAGCAGTGGCCAGATGAGCAGAACGGCGATCACGGTGCCGCCCACCAGGGCATCCGACGTCTCGATGTCGGCCAGGCCCGCGGGCAGCGAGGTCACGTTCTCCCAGGCACTGCTCGCCGAACTGCCGCCCAGCAGTACGTGGACCTGCTGCAACGCGATGGTGATGCCGATGCCGGCGAGCATGGCGTGGACGACCACCGGTGCGATGGCCAATGCAGCTCCCGCAACCCGGCTCAGTCCGAACAGGATCTGCAACACTCCCGCACACACGGTGATGAAACAGGTGACGCGCCAACCGAAGTTGGCGACCATGTCGGCCACCACCACGGTCAGCCCGGCGGCCGGACCCGAAACCTGTAGTGCGCTACCGCCTATCATTCCCGCCACGATTCCGCCGACGACAGCTGCGATGAGCCCGGCCAACACGGGGGCATCGGATGCAATCGCGATACCCAATGACAATGGAAGAGCCACAAGGAAAACCACGAGAGATGCCGGCAAGTCGTACCGCATCACCTCGCGAATTCCGGGGCCCCGACTCCCCTTTTTTCGCATATGTCCGACGCTACCGACGGATTGTTGACTCCAGATGAACTCATGCGTCGACCTGCTGTGAAACCGCAGGGCAGCAGGGCAGCACTGTGATTCACTTCACCGCGATCCGCGCCCGGGTGCGCTGAGATCGGGTCGTCAGGCCGACGATCCCGCCTTCAGGAGCTCCTGGAGGATCTTGCCGCCGATCTCCGGGATGAGGCCGGGGCCGGTCTCGGGGAGGTTCTGCGGCAGCAGACCGGGCTCGTGGGTGGCCGGGATACGCGCGGTCCGGGTCGCTTCGAGCCTGATGCCGGTCTGCTGCGACTTGGCCAGCGGGGTCTGGTACTTCTCGAGGTCCGTCGCGGTGGTGAGTGACCCGACGACACGTAGTCCCATTGCCCCGAAGTCCGCCGCACCGCGTCGGATGTGGTTGGGAGAGGTGACGAGCACGATGTCGCGGATTCCCTGCGCCCGCAGGATCTCGGCGGTGTTCTGCGCATTGCCGACGGTCGACCCCGACTTGTCCTCGGTGAGGATGCGGCTCGCAGCGATCCCGTTGTCCACGAGCCACTTCCGCATCGCTGCCGCCTCGGTGACGCCGTTTTTCGGCACACCTCCGGTCACCACGATGGGTGCACCGGTCGTCACCTCGGACTGAGCCTTCGCCGCGGACACCCGATTGACGAGCTCCGGCGCCATCTTCCCGTTCGCGTTCAGCCCGTATCCGAGTACGACGATGGCCACTCGGCCGGACACCGGCTTAGGAGTGGTACTCGGAACGATCTGCGCGGCCGTCGCGACACCCGAGATGATGTTGCGCGCGGTGGTCGCCAGCGCCGGGTTCATCATCGACAGCCGGTTGAGAGCCGAGCGGCCGACAACGACGTCGTCCAGCTGGTCCGACCAGATCGTCTGCAGTGCAAGTGCATCAGAGTCAGCCGGGGCCACCGCGAGGACCTGCTGCAGGAGTTCGAGACCCCCCGCCACATCGCCCCCGGCGAACTTCGACTGCGCGTTGTTGTACAGACCCGCCGGATCGATCGCCGAAGCGGTCGTCACCACGGAGGCGTCGGGCCCGGGCAGGGTCCCGACCGCCACGCCACCGAGTCCGGCTACCGCGATCGTTGCCGCAGCCGCCAGCTTCATCCGCTTAACTCTGGTCACACCAGTCACTCGCGTAACAGTACGAGAAGTGCACAACGACCCCGCACCCGTCCGATCCCAGATCGGTAACGGGTGCGGGGCCGTCGAACAGGAGGTCGGAGCCGCTCAGCGCTTGAGGCCGACCACCTTCAGCAACTCGGGGCGGCGCAGGACCAGCCCGATCCACATCAGCACGCCGAAGTAGACGGCGAACAAGACCGTGTCGAAGAGCGGCGCCTCGATGCGCATGTTCGCCGTGACCGCACCGCCGAGATAGGCGGTGATCCCGAGGGCGCCCAGGACTGCGGTGCGCGGGATGGCGTAGACGACGAGACAGACGAGCAGCACGACACCCATCACCAGTGCCTGATCGATCGGGAAACCGAGCTTCGCCATCGAATCGACCACCTCCTGCGGCCTCGTCAGCTTGATCACGACATCGAAGGTCAGGAAGGCCCCGACCAGCACACTGATAACGATTCCTGTTGTGCGACGCCTGTTCCGGCGTGCCGGCTGCGGCACGTCGGACGCGGGGGTCGTGGTCGTCGGGTCGGCGGTGTCCTTGGTGACGGTGTTGCGGCTCATGATGTTCTCCTGGCGGCTCGTGCGAGTGTGTTGTGCAGGGATAGACATGCCTACTCGTCAGAACTCATCGCCGAACCGGACTGCACATCCTCGAGGACGGTCCGGCTTTCCGAAGTAGCGCGACGACGACCCGACGACTACGCCGCCGACCAGAACTGCACATGATGGGCATGCAGAGGCCTTCCACGACAGCCAGCGCGCCAGCGAATGAATCCCCGGCCCCCGCCACGACTCCCGCTCATCCAACTCCCCCACCAGTCCACGAAGATCCGCTGTCAGAGCCGTGATCTGCGCGGCATACCCCAACACCCTCGCCTCGAGAACCTCATCAGGCAACGACACCGGATCAGCATCATCGATGCATCGACGACAAGTCCCCACCGCAACGAAAAGCACTGACCCCCAGCGCAACCCCCTGAACCGAACGAAGGGAACAGAAGAAATGTATCGCCCGGCACCGATAATCTCTCGGGCTCAACCCGAGGTCACGAGTGTTCCGCGGAACACTCTCGAGGTACCCCATCAACCGCGCCGCGCGCCGTCTCCGGGCGGTCTCGATCCTGGCCGGAGATCACTACCGAGAGGCAACCAGCTTGACGAGTGGATACTCCCGCGATGACTTCCTCTGGTACTTGGCGTATCTCGGTTGCGCGTCGACCACCCGGTTCCACGCCGTCGCGCGCTCATCCGCGTCGAGTACGACCGGCCGCACGGCCACCGGCTCCTCCCCGTGGCGCTCGACCGACACGCCATCGGGATGGGCCGTCAGGTTCGCGAACCAGTCCGGGTTCCGATCGCCGCCACCCGATGCGACGACCAGCCAGTCGTCACCGTCGGCGAACCAGCTCAGCGGCGTCTCGCGCGCGAGACCTGAGCGCCGACCGGTCGTGCGCAGGATGAGCATCTCCATCCCCCACATCGATCCGGACTTCTTCCGGATGCGGGTGACTGTGCGCTCGTTCATCTTTCGCTGATACCAGAGTGACAGGGACCGCAGTGACAGGGACATGACTTCCTCCGATGGGTTATCCGATGGTGAGCCGACAGTAACGGCGTCGACAGGCCGACGGCTTCTCGATTCCTGCTCGATCACGACTGGACACCGCGACCAGTCCCGCTCCCGGAGAAGCGCCCGGAGCTTGCGGAAGCGCCACCCACTGCTCCCTGAGGAGCGCCCGGAGCTTGCGGAGGGCCACCCACTGCTCCCTGAGGAGCGCCTGGAACTTGCGGAGGGCCACCCCCTGCTCCCTGAGGTGCGAGCGAAGCGAGCCACGAAGGGTTTAGCAACGTGTCTCACCGAGCCCTTCGAGGCTCGTCGACCTCGACGCGCTCCTTCGTCGCTTGCTCGGCCCGGCGGCTTGCGCTCCCCGCACCTCAGGGAGCGGAGCAAGAACGTACGAGGCCCCGGCAACCAGAACGGTTGCCGGGGCCTCGGGGAGGTGCGTGAAACCGCTAGAGCGCCTTCAGTTCCTCGATGACGCTGTCGACGCTCTTCTTGGCGTCACCGAAGAGCATGCTGGTGCCGTCGGCGAAGAACAGCGGGTTCTCGATGCCGGCGTAACCCGAACTCATCGACCGCTTGAGCACGATGGTCGATCGCGCCTCGTCGACGTTGAGGATCGGCATGCCGTGGATCGGCGAACTCGGATCGTTGCGCGCGGCGGGGTTGGTGACGTCGTTGGCGCCGATGACGATGGCGACGTCGGTCCGGCTGAATTCGCCGTTGATGTCGTCCATCTCCTTCATCGAGTCGTACTCGACGTCGGCCTCGGCCAGCAGCACGTTCATGTGACCGGGCATGCGGCCGGCAACCGGGTGGATCGCGTACTTGACCTCGACGCCCTTGGCCTCGAGCAGTTTCGCCATCTCCTTGACCGCGTGCTGGGCCTGGGCCACGGCCAGACCGTAACCGGGAACGACGATGACCTGGTTGGCGTAGGCCATCTGGATCGCGGCGTCGGCGGCCGAGGTCGCCTTGACCGTGCCACCCTCGGCACCGGGACCACCTGCGGCAGCGGTATCGCCACCACCGAAGGAGCCGAACACGATGGCCGGGATCGACCGGTTCATGGCCTTGGCCATGAGGTTGGTCAGGATCGAACCGGAGGCACCGACGATCATGCCGGCCACGATCAGCGCCGTGTTGTCCAGCGCGATACCCGCGGCCGCAGCCGAGAGACCCGTCATCGCGTTGAGCAGCGAGATCACCACCGGCATGTCCGCGCCGCCGATGGGGAACACCACGAACAGTCCCATCACGCCCGCGGCGACCAGCAGACCGACCATCCACCAGATGCTCGCGCCCCCACCGTTCGACGCGTCGACTCCGAGGTAGATCGCCACACCGAGTGCGACGATGAGCAGCACGATGTTGGCGGCCTGGAACAGCTTGGCGTTGGAGACGAAGGTCTTCTCCAGGCCCTTGGGCATGATCTCCTGCAGCTTCGCGAAAGCCACCAGCGATCCCCAGAACGAGATGGAGCCGATGATCGCGGCGATCAGCGAACCGATCACGAGCGGCGAAGCGGGTTCGATGTTGTGGAACGTCGAGAACCCTGAGGTCTCGATGAACTCGGCCCATGCGATGAGCGCGACGGTGCCACCGCCGACGCCGTTGAACAGCGCGACCAGCTGCGGCATCGCGGTCATCTTGGTCTTCAGGGCCGGCGGGATACCCAGCGCCACACCGAGAGCGAGGCCGACCGCGATCAGTACCCAGTTGATGGTGGGCACGCCCTCGGTCGAGTGCCCATCGGAACCGACAGCGCCCTCGTTCCACACGTAGAGCAGGGTCGCGGCGACGGCCAGACCCATGCCCACCGCGGCGATCCAGTTGCCGCGCACCGCGGTCTTGGGTCCGGTCAGACCCATCAGGCCGTAGATGAACAGGGAGAACGAGACGATGTAGAGCGCGGTCACCAGATAGGCGACGCCCTCGCTCGGGGTGTGCGCGCCCGCCGCGAGTACCAATTGCGAGCCGTTCACTTGGCCGCCTCCTTCTTACCCTTGAACATGCCCAGCATCCGGTCGGTGACCGCGAAGCCACCGATCACGTTGAGCGTGCCGAACACCAGCGCGACGAAGGCGATGATGCGCACACCCCACCCGGCGTCGGCGGGCAACTTGCCCAGGACCACAAGTGCGCCGAGCACGACGATGCCGTGAATGGCATTGGTGCCCGACATCAACGGCGTGTGCAGGGTGTTGGGAACCTTGGAGATGACGGCGAAGCCGACGAACCCGGCGAGCACCAGGATCGCGAGATTCGCGAGAAGTCCGGAATACATCAGGCAGACACCTCCTGCTGATCGTCTTTCGGCCCGCTCACGTCGTTCCCGGCGCCGGCCTCACGTGTGACACACGCGGCCGCGACGACCTCGTCGTCGAAATCCGGTGTGATGGTGCCGTTGTCGTCGAGCATCAGCTCGATCAACGCCAGCAGGTTCTTCGAGTACAGCTCGCTGGCGTGCTCGGGCATGGTGGCCGGCAGGTTCAGCGGGGCGGCGATGGTCACGTCATGTTTGACCACGGTCTGACCCGGTTCGGTCAGCTCGCAGTTGCCGCCGGTCTCACCGGCGAGGTCGATGACCACACTGCCCGGCTTCATGCCCTCGACCGCGGCCGCGGTCACCAGGCGCGGCGCTGGACGACCAGGCACCAGAGCGGTGGTGATCACCACGTCGAAACCCTTGATCGCGTCTTCGAGCGCCTGCTGTTGCTGCGCGCGCTCGTCATCGGTGAGCTCGCGGGCGTACCCACCCTCACCGGCGGCGTCGATGCCCAGATCGAGCCATTGCGCGCCGACCGAACGGACCTGCTCGGCGACCTCGGGACGCACGTCGTAACCGGTGGTCCGCGCGCCCAGGCGCTTGGCCGTCGCCAGTGCCTGCAGTCCTGCCACACCGACACCGAGCACCAGGACCGTCGCCGGCTTCACGGTTCCGGCGGCGGTGGTCAGCATCGGGAAGAACCGCGTCGACACATCCGCCGCCACGACCACCGACTTGTAGCCCGCGACGTTGGCCTGCGAGCTGAGCGCGTCCATCACCTGCGCACGAGAGATACGCGGAATGGCCTCCACCGCATACGCCTCCACACCTGCCTCGCGCAACGTACCGATCTGGTTGTCGGCGTTCCGCGGCGCGAGGAAGCCGATCAGCTTCTGTCCGCTTCGCAGCTTCGCGATCTCCGAATCCGACGGCGGCGACACCCGCAGCACCACATCGGTCCCGTACGGATCACCGATCGTCGCACCGGCTTCGGTGTACGCCTCGTCGGGGATCAGAGCGCCGAGACCGGCCCCTGACTCCACCACGACGGGCACACCCTTGCCCACCAGCGCGGCGACGACCTTCGGGACCAGCGCCACGCGGCGCTCCCCCTCGGCCGTCTCGCGCACGACACCCACTGTCATCTGTCTCACCCTGTCTGAATTCGGCACGGCTCACCGCCGCGCCGCCGGTTCGGCGCCGGCACTCGGCGCGTCTTGTCAACGAGGTGACCCGCCCTCAGATCGTGCAGCTCCGCCATGTGTCGGCGGAACGGACGACCTGGCGCAGGTCACGAGGTGCACGGATAGGACAGGTTGGCTGTCACCCGGCTCACATAAAGGTGCGTTGAACATAACATGCGTTCTCAGCGACAGCTCAGGTGAGTCGGATACCTCACTCAACCCTTGACGCTGGGGTTTTCAGCATTTCTGGACAGATGTCTGCACAGGTGTTGTCCTCAGGCGTGTCGCGACCGCCGAACGGCTACGACGGGCCCGTGATCAGACGATGGTGTACGTGCGGTCGTCCAGCCCGCTCGCGCCGTCGGGGGCCGGCGCCTGGTAGCGCTCGATCTGCGGCTCGCCCTCCTGGTCGATCGCCCGGCACTCGAGGGTGTGATTGCCCTTCGTCGCCTGCCAACGGAACTTCCACTGCCGCCAGGTGTCGATGCTGTACTCCGTGGTGAGCTCAGCCGGCTGCCACGGACCCTGGTCGACGCGCACCTCGACGCGCTCGATGCCGGTGTGCTGGGCCCATGCGGTGCCGGCGACGACGACCTCGCCCGCCGGATGTTCGGAGCCGTCGGCCGGACGGTCGAAGCGCGACGCCATCTTGATCGGACCGAGCGCCGACCACCCGCGCGTCGTCCAGTAGGCCTTGGCCTCGGAGAATCGCGTGACCTCCCAGTCGACGACCCACTTCGTCGCCGAGACGTACCCGTACAGTCCCGGCACCACCTGCCGGACCGGGTATCCGTGCTCGAGAGGTAGCGGCGAGCCGTTCATGCCGATCGCCAGGAGTGCGTCGCGATCGTCGGTGACCGCCGAGATCGGTGTGCCACAGGTCCATCCGTCGACGCTCGTGGACAGGAGCATGTCCGCGCCGGGGCGGACACCCGCGAGGCCCAGGACCTCACGCATCGGCACTCCCAGCCACTTCGCATTGCCGACGAGGTCGCCACCGACCTCATTGGAGACGCAGGAGAGCGTGACGATCCGCTCGTCCATCGGCATGGCGAGCAGATCGTCCCAGGACAGCGTCACCTCGCGGTCGACGTCCCCGTGAATTCGCAGTTGCCAGTCCCCGGTGGTGAGCGTCGGGACCTGGAGAGCTGTGTCGATCCGATAGAAGTCCGCGTTGCTGGTCATGAACGGCGTTGCGCCCGGGACCTCGAGGTCTGCACCGGCCGGGATCGGCGGTGCCTGGCTGGCAGCGCGCGGCAACAACACCCGGGCGCGATCGGCGACGACGCCCGCGGTGTCGGCGAGAACTCGCCTTGCCACCACACCGACGACGACGGCGGCGGCCGCCACACCGCCGGCGGTGAGTACGAACCGACGGGTGAAAGCGGACCGCGCAGCCGGCTTCGGCTGATCCTCGGCAGACCCGGAGTCCACCTCTACGGACTCGCCGTCGGCGGGACCCACCTGTACGGAACCCAATTGGGCGATCAGGATCCGGAGCACGACGATGCCCACGACCCCCGCGACCACCGACGGCAGCGCATGCGTCCAGGTCGCATCCGGACGGTTCAACGCAGCGACCACTCCGACGAGCCCGAAGGCGGCGATCACGAGGCAGCCGAGCGGTGGCCGTCGTCGTTCGAGATAGCCACACACCGCCGCGAGGACGGCGATGAGGACGCCCATCCCGATGAACAGCGCGAGCTTGTCGTACACGTCGAACGTCTCGATGGCCCACTTGCGGACCGCCTCGGGTGAATGGTCGACGACCGACGAACCCACCGCGAAGTAAGGGGACGCGTCCGGCGACACCGGGACCGCCGCGAGCTCTCCGGCGGCCAGCGCCGCACCGACGGCGACCACCCCGGCCAGCGCCGGCGCTGCCGCGGAAGTACGGCGCTTCGTAGTAGAGGACATACTTCTTCATAGCGAAGAATCCTGTGAAAACACCATGGGCCGACCGTTGCGAGACCCACTGGTGACCCGAGGGCCTCGCCGGACCATCAATCGTTATCAACGACTAGAACAGGTTCTAGTTTGTCCGCTAATCTGAGCGGCATGGCTACCAGTACCGAGATCCCCGAGACCGTCGCACTCGATTCGGTGAGTGAGTTCTCTGACGAGGTCGACGTCGTCGTGATCGGGTTCGGCATCGCCGGCGGGTGTGCCGCCGCCGAGGCCGCCGCCAACGGGGCGCGCGTACTACTCCTCGAGCGCGCCGCAGCACCGGGCGGCACCACCTCGCTGTCGGGCGGGTTCTTCTATCTCGGCGGCGGCACCGCAGTACAGCAGGCCACCGGCCAGGAGGACTCCGTCGAGGAGATGGAGAAGTACCTCACCGCGGTGTCGCTCGATCCCGAAGCCGACAAGATCCACGCGTACTGCGTGGACAGCGTCGACCACTTCAACTGGCTCGAGGGTCTGGGCTTCACCTTCGAGCGCAGCTTCTATCCGGAGAAGGCCGTCATCCAGCCCGGTACCGAGGGACTGATGTTCACCGGCAACGAGAAGGTCTGGCCGTTCAAGGACCAGGCCGTGCCCGCGCCGCGCGGACACAAGGTGCCGGTACCAGGGGAGACCGGGGGCGCGAAGCTGGTCATCGATCTGCTCGTCGCCCGGCTCGACGAGCTCGGCGCCGAGGTCCGGTACGAGACCGGCGCCCGTCAACTGGTCGTCGACGACAACGGGGCCGTCGCCGGCGTGACATGGAAGACGCCAGACGCGGAGGGCGTCATCCGCGCGGACTCGGTCATCATCGCCGCCGGCGGCTTCGTGATGAACCCCGACATGGTCGCCGAACACACCCCGCATCTCGCCGAGAAGCCGTTCGTGCTGGGCAACACCTACGACGACGGCCTCGGCCTGCGAATGGGGCAGTCCGCCGGTGCCGCACTGAAATACATGGACAAGGCATTCATCACCGCCCCCATCTATCCGCCTGCCAGCATGGTCATGGGCGTCATCGTCAACAAGTTCGGCGAGCGGTTCGTGACCGAGGACTCATACCACGCGCGGACTTCGGGATTCGTTCTCGAACAGCCGGATTCGACGGCCTACCTCATCGTCAACGAGTCGCACATGAACGAGAAGCAGAATTATCTGGTTCCCCTGATCGACGGCTGGGAGACCATCGAGGAGATGGAACGGGACCTCGGGATCCCCGAAGGCAAGTTGCAGGCAACCCTGGCCCGCTACAACGAGAATGCCGCGAAGAAGGAAGACCCCGACTTCCACAAGGCTGCCGAGTTCCTCGAACCCCAGGACACCGGACCCTGGGCGGTCTACGACCTGTCACTGGGCAAGGCAATGTACGCCGGCTTCACCATGGGCGGCATGGCGACCTCCCTCGACGGCGAGGTGCTCGACGACTCGGGTGCGGTGATCACCGGCCTCTACGCCGCCGGGGCCAGTGCCACCAACATCGCACAGGACTGCAAGGGGTATTGCAGCGGAACGCAATTGGGTGAGGGTTCCTACTTCGGTCGCCGTGCCGGACGCCACGCCGCCGCTCGGGTGAGCACCAGCGCCTGACCGGCGGACACCCCGGCTGAAAACCACCCTCCAGCAGTCCACGGACGACAGTATGGCGTCGGTGTCGCCGCTGAGGGCGGATTCCGGTCAGCGCCGCGGCGTGAACCCGCGGAGTCGCAGGCTGTTCCCGACGACGAAGACCGACGACAGTGCCATCGCCGCGCCGGCGATCATCGGATTCAACATCCCGGCGGCGGCCAGCGGGATGGCCGCGACGTTGTAGCCGAAGGCCCAGAACAGATTTCCCTTGATGGTGCCGAGGGTTCGACGCGCCAGGACGATCGCGTCCGCCACCGCACGCAGGTCACCGCTCACGACGGTCAGGTCGCTGGCGGCCATGGCCACATCCGTTCCTGTACCCATGGCGAGACCGAGATCGGCCTGCGCGAGCGCGGCGGCGTCGTTGATCCCGTCGCCGACCATCGCCACCACGTGACCCTGCTGCTGCAGTTCGGCGATCACCTCGAGTTTGCGTCGTGGACTGACACCGGCGGTGACATCGTCGACACCGACGCTCGACGCGACGGCCCGAGCAGCCCCCTCGTTGTCGCCGGTCAGCAGCTTCGGCGTCAGACCCAACCGCCGGAACTCGGCGATCGCCGCGGCCGACGACGGTTTGACCTGGTCGGCCACGACGAGGACTGCGACCGGAACCGCTTGTCCGAGAGCATCGTCGGAGTCGTGCTCGGCAACCAGCACGACGACCGCGGTCGCGCCGTCGGATTCGGCGGTGGCCACCGCATCGTCGAGTGACCGTGGCGTGGCCACGTCGACCTTGCTCGGCGACACGACCCTCACCAACCGGTCGCCGACGATCCCGGCGACGCCTGCCCCCTGCGTGGAGACGAAATCACGGACGTGCGAATCGATGTGGTCGTGTCCGGCGTCGACGATGGCCGTTGCGATCGGATGCTCCGAACCCGACTCCACCGAGGCGGCCCAACCCAGGACCTGCTCGGTGTCATAGCCGTCGACGACGGTGATCCCGGACAGGGACATCTCTCCCGTCGTCACGGTGCCCGTCTTGTCCAGCACGATCGTGTCGACGCGCCGCGTCGATTCCAGCACCTCGGGGCCCTTCAACAGGATGCCCAGCTGCGCACCCCGTCCGGTACCGACCATCAGAGCGGTCGGCGTGGCGAGGCCGAGGGCACACGGGCACGCGATGATGAGGACCGCGACGGCGGCGGTGAACGCGAAGGTGACATCGCCACCGGCGAAGTCGGTGGTCGACGCCACCCCGAGCCAGAAGCCCAGTGTGGCAAGCGAGATCGCGATCACTATTGGGACGAATACCGACGAGATCCGATCGGCGAGTCGCTGGACGTCGGCCTTGCCCTCCTGCGCCGCCGTCACCATGCGGGCCATCTGGGCGAGTGCGGTGTCGGAACCGACGGCGGTCGCGCGCACGACGAGCAGGCCGCTGGTGTTGACCGTCGCACCGACCACCGAATCGCCGGTGGTGACCTCGACCGGCACCGATTCGCCGGAGACCATCGACGCGTCGACCGCAGACGCACCGTCAACGACGATGCCGTCGGTGGCGATCTTCTCCCCGGGCCGGACGACGAACTCGTCGCCGACTGCCAACTGCGCGATGGGGATTCGGGATTCGGCGCCCCCGGGTCGCCGAATGACCACGTCCTTGGCCCCGAGATCCATCAGGGCGGCCAGGGCATCACCGGCGCGCCGCTTGGCGCGCTTCTCGAAGTAGCGCCCGGCGAGGAGGAAGGTCGTGACACCCGCAGCGGCTTCGAGATATATGTGCGACGACCCGTCGGTCCGCTGCGGCAGCAGATCGAAACCGTGCGTCAGTCCGGGAGTGCCCGCGGTGCCGAGGAACAGCGCGTACAGCGACCATCCGAACGCTGCGAGGGTGCCGACGGACACGAGGGTGTCCATCGTCGTCGCGCCGTGGCGAAGGTTGACCCACGCCGCGCGATGGAACGGGTAGGCGCCCCACACGACGACCGGTGCGGCCAGCGTGAGGGACAGCCACTGCCAGTAGGTGAACTGCAGCGACGGGACCATCGCGAGGGCGATCACCGGCACCGACAGAACGGCCGACACGATGAGGCGCTGCCGGAGACTGTCGAGTTCGGAATCGCCGGACCCCGACAGCGATGGTTCCGCGGCGCCCGCCGGTGGGTCGGGCAGGATCGGCGACGCGTCGTAGCCCGCGGCGCGGACCACCTCGACGAGATCGTCGGCCGCGAGGCCCACGGGCACCTCGACGTGTGCGCGCTCGGTCGCGTAGTTGACCGACGCGGTCACGCCGTCGAGTTTGTTGAGTTTGCGTTCGATGCGGTTGGCGCAGGATGCGCAGGTCATGCCAGAGATGTCGAGGTCGACCAGCTGGTCGGTGCCCGCGGTCACGGGTGGTCACCTCCGTGCGGCGCTGACGACGGCTCGTCGGTGACGACGACGCCGTGCGAGGGCGCGTCGTGGGTCACCGGTTCGACGTCGGGCCCCCACGCGCGGCCGACGCCGAATGCGATCGCGACAACTGCGACCAACACCACGACGTAGGCCAGGGGCCCGGTGAGAGCGGACCTCATGTCAGACCAACGCGTAACCGGCCTCGGCGACGGCCGCCGCGACCTCGTCTCGTCCGAGTTCACGCTCGGCCGCGACCCGCACCGAGCCGTCGTCCACGGTGACCTCGACCTTCGTCACGCCCGGCAGTGCCTCGATCTCCTCGCGGACCGACGCGGCGCAGTGGCCGCAGGTCATGCCGGTGACGGTGTAGTTGCTGGTGGTGCTCATGTGTGTGGTCCTCGGATTGTTGCGGCTGGTGGGGGAAGGATTCGGACGCGGGCGGGTCAGGACTTGACCAGGCGCGTGATCGCGGCCATGGCTTCGTCCACCTTGGCCTTGCCGGCCTCGTCGCTCTCCTGCGCGGCATGCACCACGCAATGGGCCATGTGCTCCTCGAGCAGACCGAGGCTGACGGCCTGCAGCGCCTTGGTCATCGCCGAGACCTGCGTCAGGATGTCGATGCAGTAGGTGTCTTCCTCGACCATGCGCTGGAGCCCGCGCGCCTGACCCTCGATGCGCTTCAGTCGGCGGAGGTAATCGTCCTTCCGGCCGATATAGCCGTGCTGGTGCTCGTCCATGATTCTCCCGTCCGGATACCCCTCACGGGTATGCCCGACCAGATATACCAGCATGTGGCCGACAACGGTACCCCCCTACCGTATCCGTCAGTACGCCAACGTCACCGCGGGTACAGAGGCACGGTACGAGACCCCTACGAGCGCAGGGCAGCAGCCAGCTTCGCCAGGGCGGTGGCCACCTCGTCGAGTGCTGCACCGATGGCAGCGACCCGCGCAGCGTCGAATTCCTGGGCGCCGGGATCCGGGCCCGGCACGGCCGGGAGGTTTCCCGGAGGGATGCCCGGCGAGTCCGAACCCGGCCCGCTGAACACCGGTCCGTCGACTGCGGGGCCGTTCGGCGCATGTCCGTCGAACGGGGCGACGGGGGGCCCGGCGGGGTCGGGCGTCGGCGAGTAGGCGACGTCGTACCCGTCGGTCCGGTGGCGTCGGCCCTGATAGTCCTCGGCCGCCATGGGCTCGACATTGGTCGAACGCCGCCCGCCGCGATACGGCGCATACGGATCCGGTTCGACGGGCGCCGACGGCTGCGCCGGCAGCGACGCGGCCGGGTGCGAGTCGGGCAGGCGGTGCGACCCCATCCGTGGCGGAGGCTGTCGCAGCGGATCGACAGCGCGGTCAGGAGCCACGACCTGCGGATTGGGTGCGCCCGCGCCGGTCATCACCGACGGAGCGTGCCCGTTGCTGCGTGCGTAGAAGTGCGGCCCGCCGTGTCCGGCGAAGAACACACAGGCCGCACCCTCGGGGGACGGGACCGGGCAGGGGTTGCGTTCGATGAGGGACTGCGCGCGGTCGTCGAAGTCGTTCCACTCGAGCCACAGCCGACGGTCATGCCGCGGGTGCGTGCTCGCATCGGTGGCGTGATTGCCCCGGTGACCGATCGCCAGCCGGCACTGCAGCAACCAATCGGAGTCTCCCGACAGTCCCAGCGCCGCGCGTTCGGCCGGCCGGCACACCACCGTCGACCAACAGCCCTCGCCGTTCATACGGACTCCCCTTCATGCCTTGCATCGCCGCGAGATCTTCGAGCGACCACACCACTGTCGCGCGCACGGTGGTCTTCTCGTGCCCGGCGGCGTCGAGCCGACCCGGTAGCAAGCCCCCCGGCATGCAGGTGCGGTGGCCGCCCCGGTGGCCACGGTGTGGTGACGATCCCGCGGGTCAGTCTACGAACCGGGCCGGTCCGGTGCCACCCCTTGGTCCCGCGCGTCTGAACTGACCAACGCGAGGCTCCTCGCGTTCACCTCATCCGGTCGGTCGAGATGCAGGAAATGACCCGCCCCGGCGACGACCGCGGCCGCACTGCCGGCCGGCAACACCTCGCGGACATGGTCGGTGAAGCGCGACCGCATGCACCCGTCGTCGGCTCCATGCAGATACGCCACCAGCGATCGAGCGTCGAAGTTCCGGCACGGGCACACCGACATCGGGACCACCGCCGCGTACGGGTTGTCGTCGCGGTGCGCGACCGCGTTCGCCGTCATCGCACCCCAGTCGTGCCCGATCAGCACCGCAGCGTCGTCCGCGCGCACACCGCCTTGACCGGTCGCCCCTCAGGCGGGCACGCCTGCAGGGCGGGCCTCACGCAATTCACCGTCGACGATCCGGAACAGTCGCGACTCCGCCACGTCGGCGGTCAACGGGAAATCCGTGCGGACATGCGCGCCCCGCGACTCGGTCCGCGCGGCCGCCGCAGCGACGACCGCAGAGGCGGTGAGCGTGAGCGCCGCGTCCTCGACGTCTCGCGCCGACCCGGCCACCCGACGAGGCGCGGCGGAGATCGTGTCGGCAGCCGCGGCCAGCCCCGACGACGACCGTCGCAGGGCGACATGACGCGTCATCGTGTCCTGCAACCGGGCGCGATCCAGGATCGGGACCGGCTGCTCGACCGGCCGGTCGGCGTGCTCCGGGATCGGGACGTCACGCCTCGCGACTGCCACGCCTGCCGCGCGACGACCCATCACCAGTCCTTCGAGGAGACTGTTCGATGCCAGGCGGTTGGCACCGTGCAGACCGGTGCGTGCGACCTCGCCCGCCGCGAGCAATCCGTCGACCGCGGTGCGGGACGACTCGTCGGTGACGACACCGCCGCACAGATAATGGGCTCCCGGCACGACCGGGATACGGCCGGACGCCGGATCGAGCCCGGCCGCGCGTACTCCGGCGGTCACCGTCGGGAAGCGGGCCTCGAAGTCGCGCACGTCGCCGATGTCGAGATAGACGCACGGATGTCCGGTGAGCTCGATCGCGGTCTGGACCGCATCGGCCACGACGTCGCGCGGCGCGAGATCACCCATCGGGTGGACCCCGCGGGTGACCGACCGGCCGTCGACGTCGACCAGTCGGCCGCCCTCACCGCGTACGGCCTCGCTGATGAGCGTCCGCCGCCCCCGCGCACCGTCGGTGTAGAGCATCGTCGGGTGGAACTGGATGAACTCGAGATCGGCCACCTCGGCCCCGGCCCGCAGTGCCAGCGCGATGCCGTCGCAGGTTGCGCCGGCCGGATTGGTGGTCGCGGCGTACAGGTGCCCGGTTCCACCGGTCGCGAGCAGGACGGTCGGCGCCACGACCGACCCGGGACGTCCACCGCTCAGACAGGCGACACCGATCGCCCGCCCGTCGTCGAGGTGGACCGCGGTGGCGATCGTGTCGTCGAGGAACCGGATCGATGGTGCATCCCCGCCTGCGCGGGTCACGTGTCGCACGGCCTCGTGCAGGGCGCGCTGGATCGCGGCGCCGGTCGCGTCACCGCCGGCGTGGATGATGCGCCGACGGGTATGACCTCCTTCGCGTGTCCGTAACAGCGAACCGTCGGCGTCCCGGTCGAAGTCGGCCCCCCAACCGATGAGGGCCGACACCGAGGCCCAGCCGTCGGCGAGAATGAGGCCCGACGTCGTGGCGTCGGTGAGTCCGCCGCCGGCGGCGACCGTGTCGGCGAGGTGGCGGTCCACCGAGTCGGCGTTCGCCGGGTCTCCGGCCTCCGCGCCGGGCATGACCACCGCGACACCACCCTGGGCGTAGAACGTGGAGGTGGGTTGCTCCGGGCTGTCGGCGTCCCAGCGCGGACCCTTGTTGAGCACGACCACCCGGAGTCCTTCGCGGGCCGCCCAGAGCGCCGCGGTCAGTCCGGCGATCCCGGCACCCACCACCACCAGGTCGGCGCGGACCGTCTGGTCGACCTCGGCGCTCGCGCGTGTGGACCCGCTCATGTCAACCGCCTCTCGCCGCGGCATCCGATACCGCCGCCGCTCCCGGGGCAACACCCGGGACACGTTTTCGATTCCCAGTCGAAAACCTTACCCCTCGGCTGTACCGGCCGACACCCCCGATCGCGTGCAGCTCGCTCGCCTGCGATCGGATGTTTGATCGCCTCCGGCTGGGGCAACCCCGAGCACCATGAAAACTCTCTGGTTCGACCCCGCGGGCGCGGCAGCCCCCGACGCCCTGCCCGACGTCCGTCCGGAGACGATGCCGATAGACGTCGTCGACACCTTCGACCAGATCGTCGTCGGCGGGGGTATCACCGGCCTGACGGCGGGGCTGCTCCTGGCTCGCGCAGGTCAGTCGGTCGCGGTTCTCGAGGCGCGCCACATGGGCGCCGCGGCGACCGGCCACACCACCGGCAAACTCTCCCTGCTCCAGGGCACCCGACTGTCATCGATCGCGAGCCGCCACGGGCACGCGGCCGTTCAGGACTACGTGGAGGCCAATCGCGAAGGTCAGGCCTGGCTGCGTCACTACCTCGAACATCGCGGATCACCCGCCGAGGAGCGGGCGGCCCTCACCTTTGCGGCCACCGCATCGGGGGCGAAGTCGGTCGAGAAGGAGTTCGAGGCCTGCCGCGCCCACGGCATCCCGGTCGAGCACGTCGACTGTCCCGAGTTGCCCTTCGACGTTCGCACCGCGATCCGTCTCGACGGCCAGGCGCAGATCGACCCGATGGTCGTGCTGCGGGCGCTCGCCGACGACCTGCGCGCGCACGGCGGGCACTTCTACGAGGGCGTCCGCGTCCAGGGCCTGCGGCACGGTTCACCGAACGTCCTCTCGACCGACGCGGGCGACGTGCGTGCCGACTCGGTGATCATCGCGACCGGACAACCCTTCCTGGACCGCGGCGGCTTCTTCGCCCGGATGCACCCGCAGCGGTCCTACGCCGCCGCGTTCACCGTCGACGGCGACATCCCCCGCGAGATGTACCTCGGCTCGGACAACCCATCGGTGTCCCTGCGGACGGTCTCGCGACCCGACTACGACCGAGAGCTGCTGTTGGTCGGCGGATTCGGGCACGAGGTGGGACGGACGAAGTCCGAGCGACAGCACGTCATGGACATGCTGCACTGGACCGAGAAGAATTTTCCCACCGCCCGGATGGTGGCTCGCTGGTCTGCGCAGGACTACACGACCATCGACGAATTGCCTTATGTCGGACCGATTCTCCCCGGTGTGGACTCCGTGCAGGTGGCAACCGGCTTCGCCAAGTGGGGTCTGACCAACGGCGTCGCAGCGGCGCTGGCGATGACCGGACGGATCCTGGGGTCCGAGCCGGCCTGGTCGAGGACTCTGCGGCCCTGGCGCACGACCGAGATCACCCGCCCCGGCTCACTGATCTCGGCGGTGTCGGCAAACGCGCAGGTCGCGGGATACATGGCGGCCGGGTATCTCTCGCTGCTGAAACCTACCGACAGCGCGCCGAAGGAAGGCGACGGCAACGTCGGGCGTTCCGGTGTGACGCCCGAGGGCGTATGCACGGTGGCGGGGCAGACACGTTCGGTCGCTCCCCTGTGCACCCACCTCTACGGGGTCTTGCGGTGGAACGACGCCGAACAGTCCTGGGACTGCCCGCTACACGGCTCTCGGTTCAGTCACACCGGCGAGGTCCTCGAAGGTCCGGCCACGCGAAAACTGCCTTCCCACAACGACTGAGCGCAAGTCGGCGGGCGTGCGGGGCTCCGTGGAGCACCGCCCTCCCCGCCGACGGCGACCGCCTGAGAACATCGGGGCATGCACCCCGACCCCGCCTCCGCGGCTCCGACGCCCCGTCCGCTGCCCGACCTCGTCCGCCTCACCGAGGAAGACGCGCCCTTCTGGCTCCTGCACCGCGCCCTGGGTTGGTCGGTCGTGCAGCAGATGGTGTGGGTGTTCCCCGTCGGGATCGGCGATCCTGCGCTTCGTCAGTTCAATGACGCTCTCGCACTGGGGCGTCTGCATCGGCGTCTGGTGGACTCGCGGGTACCCGGCGCACGTCCGTACTGGGTACGCGCATCCCAGCCCGTTCCGCTCGCGGTCGACGAGGTGCGGATCGACGACGAGCAGGTATCGAGCTGGGCGGTCGAGGAACTGCGCGAGGTCGACCTCGACCCCGAGGCGGGCCGGTGTTGGCGCCTCCGAGCGGCGTCGACCGCGTCGGGAGGCACCGTGCTGTCACTGTGCACTCTGCATCTGGTGGCGGACGGTTCGGCACGGATCAAGGCGGTCGTCGAGGCACTCGCGGTCAGTGGAACCGGCCGTCGGGCCGTGCCCGCGCTCTCGACGCCACCCGTCGCGCCGCTGCAGGCGGACCTTCTCGACTCCGCACGCCAGGTGGCCGCGGCAGCACGCGGGGTCTCCCGAGTCATCGGCCGGCGCGTTCGGCGCGACGCCGGGGCCACCGCGGTCGATCCACGTCCGGCTCGCCCACCGCTCGCCGAGCGCGCGCCCGCGGCAACACCGGTCTGGGCGACGGCCACGGTCACGGCCGAGGCGTGGGACGCCGTCGCGTCCCGCCATGGCGGCACTGCCAACTCACTGTTCGTCGCGGTCGTCACGGGACTCCTGCGGGCAGGCGGGTACACCGCACCGGAGAACACCGTCAAGGTCGGTCTCCCGGTCTCGGATCGAACCGGCGACGACGACGAGCGCGGCAACGCCGTCGCCGGCGTCACGCTATATCTCACCCCGGTGCCGTCGCCCGCGTCAGACCTCCGGCCGATCCGCGAGGCCAGTCGGAACGCCTTCGAGGAGTTGGCAATCGGGAGACGAGCAGCGGCAGCGCATTTACGCCCGCTGGCCTGGCTGGTGCCGCCCCACCGGCTCGCGGGACTCGGCGCGTCGGACTCCGCGTACCCCGACGCGGTGGCCTCCAACGTCGGCGTCCTACCTCCTGAACTGCTGGTGATCGGAGGCGTCGTCGCGAGCGACGTCACCGTCCGGGGGGTCGCCCAAGGCGTCGACCCGAACGCCCGTCACCGATATGGCGACGGCGTCCAGGCATGGCTCACCCGCACTGGTACGGATGCGACGTTCACCGTGGCGGGCTTCGACGAGACCCGTTTCGTCGACGGGGAGACTCTCGAGAAGTTACTCGCCGCCGAGCTGTCCGATTGGGGTCTGCCGGCCCGCATCTGGTGAGTCACGCCCCGGCGGCGGCTGCTCGCGACGGCCCCGCGAGAGCGCCTTCCCCCAGAATCCGCCGGAACACCGGCCGCGTCAGCGTCGCCACCGGACGCTGCACCGCGCCGGCCAGTACTCGGACGCCCACATCGATGGCGCGCGCATCGAGTCCGACGGGGATGCGGTCCCGCCCGGCGAGCACGCCGTGCAGGATGGCCGCGGCCGCCGCGGCCGGTCTGGTGCCCGGCAGGCGATGGTTGAAGCCACGCGTCACGAAATCCCGCACCCCCGGTGTCACATACACTGCGCGAGCGGCGATCTCGGTGTGCACGGCGCCCGGGTGCACAACGTGCACGCGGACCCCGGAACCGGCGGCACGCAGTTGTTGTTGAACGGTCTCGGAGTAGCCGCGCGCAGCGAACTTCGACGCCGAATATGCCGACTGGGCGGGCGAACCGAGGAATCCGAATGCACTCGAGGTGTTCACGATGGAGCCGCTCCCGGCCGCCTCCAGATGCGGGAGGAACGCCACGGTGCCGTTCACGACACCACCCAGGTTCACCGCCATGATCCGGCGCGCGTAATCGTCGTCCTCCTCGAGAACGCCGGCCACCATCGTGATCCCGGCGTTGTTGAACACCATGGCGGGCGAACCGGATTCGGCGACGACGGCGTCGGCATGCGCGGTCATCGCGTCGGCGTCGGACACATCGACCTCGTCGAGATGCACCCCGGTGCCGTTGTCGCACAACACCACCGTCTCCTCGATGGCCGTCATGTCGACATCGCTCAGATACAGCTCGACACCCGCGTGAGCGAACCGTCGCGCCAGCGCCCGGCCCATCCCCGCACCGGCACCGGTGATCACCACCGGCCGACCGGCACATCGACGACGAAGCCGATGGTCGGAGACCTGCGGATGCCAGAGTCGCTCAGGGGGAAACGTCAGGTGCGGGCGTTGCGACCGGAGTTCAGACGAGTTCGTCACCCGAGCGGACTACCCCCTTGCCGGGGCGCTACACATCGCCGATGATCACCACGCGTGGCAACCAGCGCGTCTGCGCGCGTTTACGGTCATCAGCTGCGGGTACTCCGCGCACCGAATGGAAGTGGGTGGCGGACGTGGCGCGAACGAGAGGAGCCGACCGTTGAGTGTGTCGGACGCAGTTGTCATCGGGGCTGGTCACAACGGCCTCATCGCCGCGATCCGCCTCGCCGACGCCGGGTGGGACGTCACGCTCCTCGAATCGCAACCCGAGGTCGGCGGCGCCGTCCGCAGCGCGGAACTCACCCCCGGATACATGACCGACCTGTTCAGCGCGTTCTATCCGCTCGCGGTGGCGTCCCCGGTCTTCGCCGACCTCGATCTCGCCGCACACGGCCTGCGGTGGAGCCGTGCACCTCTGGCCTTCGGCCACCCCGCCGGTCCCGACGACGTCGATGCACCGGTCGTGTTCCCGGACGCCGCCGACACCGCCGACCACCTGGCGACCTTCGACGAGCGCGATCGGCGCGCGTGGCTCGACCTGGTGGAGCAGTGGCAGCAGCTGCGGCCGGCGATCCTCAACACCCTGTTCGGTCCGTTTCCGCCGGTCCGCGCGCTACTGTCGGTGCTGCGGTCACTCGGCACGGCCGACGCCCTGCGCCTGGCCCGGTTCTTGATCCTGCCCGCGGATCAGATGGTGCGAGAACTCTTCCACAGCGAGAAAGCCGGTCTGCTGATCCTCGGCAACGCCCTGCACGCCGACATCCCACTCCACGCTCCCGGCAGTGGCCTGATGGGATATCTACTGACCATGCTCGGGCAGGACACCGGCTACCCGGTGCCTGTCGGCGGGGCCGGAGAACTGTCGGCTGCGCTGCGACGACGCGCTGAGAGCGCTGGGGTGACCGTCGTGTGCGACACCCGGGTCACCGGCATCGAGGTCCGAGGCGGACGGGCCACCGGGGTCGTGGACAGCACCGGCCGCCGATGGCCGGCGAGACGAGCGGTCCTCGCCGACGTGTCAGCGCCCGCGCTCTACACCGAACTGCTCTCCGCCGACGACGTGCCCGCTCACGTCCTCGAGGATCTGCGCACCTTCACCTGGGACACGCCCGTGGTCAAGGTCAATTACGCGTTCGGGGAGAAGATCCCCTGGCGGAGTGGCAATCTCAGCGGTGCAGGTACGGTGCATCTCGGCGCGGACGCGCGCAACATCGCCTACTCGACCGCCGACATCGAAACCGGTCGCGTCCCCGAGCACCCCTTCCTGTTGTTCGGGCAGATGACCACCGCCGACCCCAGCAGGTCTCCCGCCGGTACCGAGAGCGCCTGGTCCTACAGCCATCTCCCGCGCGGCGTGACCGACGACGAGGCGGCGCAGCTGCTCGCCCGGCGCATGGACGCAGTACTCGAGGAGCATGCGCCCGGCGTCACCGACCTCATCGTGGGACGGCACGTCCAGACCCCTCGCGACCTCCAGGCCTCCGACGCCAACCTCGTGCACGGCACGGTCAACGGTGGAACGGCACAGCTGTTCCAGCAGCTGATCTTTCGTCCGACGCCGAACCTCGGGGGTGCGTCGACACCGGTGGACCGGCTCTACCTCGCCGGGTCGGGCGCGCACCCGGGTGGCGGAGTCCACGGTGCCTGTGGCAACAACGCCGCACGCGCCGCCCTCGCGTCGGACGGCATCCGCGGGCTCCCCCGGAGAGTGTTCGACCGCAAGGTCATCCGTCGTCTGACGGCAACCGACAAGCACTGAAACGGAGATCGGACCATGAACCGAGTCGAACGACATACGAGTGCAACACCGGCGCAGGTCTGGTCGGTGCTGTCCAACGGCTGGCTGTACGCGTCGTGGGTCGTCGGGGCAGCCCGCATCCGCGACGTCGACCACTCATGGCCACAGACGGGATCGAAGATCCATCATTCGGTGGGAGTGTGGCCTGTCCTGCTCAACGACGAGACGGAATCCGTGGAGTCGAAGGCGGGACTCCTCGAGTTGTCGGCAGCCGGATGGCCTTTCGGACGCGCCCGGATCAGGATGACCATCGAGAAGGACGGTGACGGCTCTCTGATCGGCATGGAGGAGTTCGTGGAGACCGTCCCCCTGCGGTGGATTCCGCCGATGATCCAGGAAACCGCGATGTCACCGCGACTGAACGAGTGCCTCAAGCGCCTCGCGATGCTGGCCGAGAACCACGCGGCCTGACGATTGGCTCATCACCGGGTCGGGTACGCGAACCGGTATGACCACAGCACTCGCGATCACCTGCACCCTCAAACCGTCACCCGCCGAATCGAGCAGTGACCTCATCGCCCAGCACATCCTGCACGCCCTCGGCGAGCAGGGCGTACGGGGCGACATCATCCGGGCCGTGGACCACAACCTGAAACCCGGCGTCGAGCGGGACATGGGTGAGGACGACGACTGGCCCGCCATCTTCGAACGCGTGGCCGCCGCCGACATCCTGGTGATCACGACCCCGACGTGGCTCGGCCACATGTCCAGCGTGGCCCAGCGCGTTCTCGAGCGCCTCGACGCCGAGATCTCCGAGACCGACGACGCCGGCCGTCCGAACATGCTCGGCAAGGTCGCGATGTGTGGCGTCGTCGGCAACGAGGACGGCGCGCACAAGATCATCGCCGACGTCTTCGGCGCGCTCGACGACATCGGGTTCACGATCCCCGGACAGGGCAGCACCTACTGGAACGACGAAGCGATGGGCGGTCGAGACTACAAGGACCTCGACTCGGTCCCGGACCCTGTCGATTCCGCGACACATGCCGCCGCCCGCAACGCCGCGCACCTTGCGAAGTTGCTGTCACAGAACAGCTTCCCGGCGTACGAGTGACCCCTCGACATTCTTCGAGGCCTTTCGAGGCGTTTCGAGGCGTTTGTCAGTGTGACTCCGTCCCGGACAGGTGGCCCGCATCCTCGGATGCCTGGCGCCGCAATCGCTCCCGATAACCGTAGGTGGCCCGCAGGACATCGTCGTAGCTGTCGGCGCTGGACCCGAGGGCCCCGGCAAAGATCCCCATCGACGTCGCCAGCCAGGCCAGGTACACGTAATTACGCAGGCCGACAGGATATCCCAGCTGCGTGGCCAGGAAGCCCTCCTCGATGACGATGAGCGCCGCGGCCAGCGTGGCCACGAACAACCCGGCATAGAGCACCACCGCGCTGAACACGACCGTGCAGGCCGTGGCCATGTTGTAAAGGCGGGCGCGCGGTTTCACGGTGACGGCCGTGCGTTCCCACAACCTGTTGTTGGTGATGAGCCACACGGAGGCGAGCACCAGCGACAGCACGGTGATCGCGGCGAGGCGCCACGCACTCAGTGCGTTCGCCATGGACCAGATCGTGGAGAAGAAGATGCCGAACGACGCCGCGGCCGCGGCTGCGGCCGTCATACCGGTCAGGGTCGGGATCAACCGCCACGGCCGGTTGCCGCGAACCATTCCGGCCATCAGCTTCAACCGTCGTGAATAGCCCTCGACGAGAACGTATTCGGTATCGCCGTCACTGACCACGACGATGCCCCGCTGCCGCTCGAAGTCCCGCATCGAGCTGTCGCCCACCACCGCCCCGGCAACGGACTCGATCAGGGTTCGCAGCGCTCGCCGGGGCGCGGGGCCGAGCGCGGGAAGCGAGATCACCGCCGCGCCTCGCGCGCGATCGAGCTCGGCAAGCACCACCAGGTTGCGGGGAGTGCGGTCTTTCCCGTCTCCGGCCCTCGGCTTGTACAGCCGCGGCATCTCGGTGACGAACACGATCACCTCGCCGGCCGTGTCGTCGGTACCCCACACGGTCTCGAGATCACCGCGCGGCGTCATCTGCAACGTGGTGTCCCGCGTGACGGTGTGGCCGCGGTACTCCAGCGACAACTCGTCGGCGATGTGCTGAATCCGGTCCTCGCCGCGATGGATCAGGGTGGCGGGGAGTCCGTGTTCGGCGACGATGCGGAGCGCCCCCGCGCGCCCTGCGTCGCCGCCCTGGTCGGTCACGGGCGTGTCATCGGACATGTCCGGCCCCGGGCGCCTCAGTCCGGCGGCTCGGACGCCCCGGCGGCGGGCGAACCGGGATCGTCCTCGTCGCTGCGCGCGGTGGCAGCGGAGGGGTCCACCTGCTCGTCGGAATCGGGCTCGTCGACGGTTCGCGCCTCGAGTTCGTCGACCTTGCGTCGAGCGTCGTCAGGCGTGGCGTCGGGGGTACCGGTCTCGGCCGGTTCCATGGGGAGTTCTTCGGTCATCAGGTTCGTCGACCCTCCGGTTGGGTGTTTCTCGCTGGTACCTCTGACGGACGTACGGTTTCCCGATCACTCCGACGGGCAAACCCCGGCCCGGCGCACATCACCCGCCGGCATCACGCGACACCCATGACCGGGCCTACAGCGTCGACGTGTCGATCACGAAGCGGTAGCGCACATCCGAGGCCACGACGCGGTCGTAGGCCTCGTTGATCCGGTCCGCGGAGATCACCTCGATCTCGGCTCCGATGCCGTGCTCGGCACAGAAGTCGAGCATCTCCTGGGTCTGTGCGATGCCGCCGATCATCGAACCGGCGAAGCTGCGCCGCTTTCCGATCAGCGCACCCGCCGGGACCTCGATCGGGTGTTCGGGGAGGCCGAGTTCGACCAGGGTGCCGTCGAGCGCGAGCATGCCGAGGTACTTCTGCATCGGAAGGTTCGCCGACACGGTGTTGAGGATCAGGTCGAAGGAGTTGCGCAGTTCACGGAAGGTCTGCGGGTCGCCGGTCGCGTGATAGTGGTCGGCGCCGAGCCGCAATCCGTCCTCCATCTTCTTCAGGGACTGCGACAGGACCGTCACCTCGGCCCCGAGGGCGTGCGCGATCTTGACCCCCACGTGTCCGAGCCCGCCGAGACCGACGATGGCCACCTTCTTCCCCGGCCCGGCGCCCCAGTGCCGCAGCGGCGAGTACAGCGTGATCCCCGCGCAGAGCAGCGGGGCCGCCTCGTCCAAGCCGATGCCTTCGGGGATGCCGCACACGAAGTTCTCGTCGACCACGATCGACGTGCTGTAACCGCCGTGGGTGGGCTGTCCGTCGCGACCGACCGCGTTGTAGGTCCCGACACCGCCCCGCTCGCAGTACTGCTCCTCGCCGAGTCGACACGGTTCGCACTCGCGGCACGAATCGACCAGGCAACCCACGCCCACGCGGTCGCCGACGGCGTACCGCGTCACGGAGTCTCCGACGGCCGCGACCGTCCCGGCGATCTCATGGCCGGGCACCACGGGGAACTTGGTGCCGCCCCACTCATCGCGCGCGGTGTGGATGTCGGAATGGCAGATCCCGGCGAACGCGATGTCGATCGACACGTCGTTCGGACCGAGATCACGCCGTTCGATGGTGGTCGGTTCGAGCGGGCGATCGGCCGCCGACGCGATATAGGCGTTGACCGTGGTGGGCATGCTGGACTCCTCGGTGCACGTTGGGTGGCTGGCAGATGTGGTGGTGCGAGACCACAGACGACGCGGACAGATGCGGGCTGGTGCATGTGTCCGACAGTTGCCAGTGTGCCCGCCCACGCAGCTTCGTCGCCATAACGGCACGTCGCGGGCGCGACAGATGCGACTCCACCGTGGCGCCGCCGGCACTGGATCCATCGTCGATGATCGTTACAATGGCCGACGGTGACGATCAACAGCTCAGTCGACGACGGTCAGCGCACGCAGTTGCACCCGGTGTCCCCGATCGCCGAGCTCACGCGATTCGGGACGACCACCGCTCACGCGGTTGCGGGCGTCGGTCGGTTCGTCCTCCACACGGCAGGCGACGCCCTCCGGGGCCGGGCGCCGGGTTCTGCGCGGATCGCCCACGAGATCCGCACGACCTTCGAACACCTCGGACCGACCTATGTGAAGCTCGGCCAGCTCATCGCCTCGAGCCCCGGCGTCTTCTCCGATGCCATGTCCGCGGAGTTCGAGTCCCTCCTCGACCGCGTCAAACCCGCCGACCCGGCACTCATGCGCGAGCAGTTCATCGCCGAACTCGGTCGGGCACCCGAAGAGGTGTTCGCGACCTTCGATCCGGTGCCGATCGCCTCCGCGTCGATCGCGCAGGTGCACACGGCGACGCTGCCCACCGGCGAAGAGGTCGTGGTGAAGATCCAGCGACCGGGTATCGCCGATCGGCTGGCACCCGATGTGGCGATTCTCGAACGCGTCGCCGGCCTCGTGGAGATTTCCGAGTACGGACGGATGCTCAGCGCCCGCCACGTCGTGGAGGACTTCGCCGCCGGACTCGACGCGGAGCTCGACTTCCGCATCGAAGCCGACACCATGCGTGAGTGGTTCGAGTGCCTGCAGCCGGGACCGTTCGGCGACCGTGTTCGTGTCCCGCGCGTGTACGACGAGTTCACGACGCAGCGCGTGCTGACCATGGAGCGAATCCACGCAACCCGCATCGACGACGCCGCGGCCGTCCGCGCCGCAGGTCATGACGGTGTCGCTCTCTGCCGCAACCTGCTGCTGTCCCTGCTCGAATCGGCCTTTCACGGCGGGCTGTTCCACGGCGACCTGCACGCCGGGAACGTCCTCGTCGACGACGCCGGCAAGCTGGTCCTCCTCGACTTCGGCATCGTCGGCCGGTTCACGCCGCGCACCCGGCGTATCCTCCGCCAGCTCGTCGTCGACCTCGTGGTGCGCGGGGACTACGAGTCGGCCGGGCGGGCCATCTTCCTCCTCGGTGCCGTTCACAAGCCGGGTTCGACGTCTCAGGGTGCCGAGGACATCAAGAAGGTGACGACTCCGCTGTCGACCACCGACCTCGGCTCGATGTCCTACACCGACCTCGGACGGCAACTCGCCGCCGTCGCCAAGGCCCACGATGCGCGACTGCCCCGCGAGCTCGTCCTCGTCGGAAAACAGCTGCTGTACGTGGAGAAGTACACCAAGCTGTTGGCTCCTCGCTGGAAAGCCATGTCCGACAAGGAGATCTACGGATACATGGCCGGCATCCTGAAAGAGGCCGAGCGAGACCGGAAAGCCGACCGCGCCCGGCTGGGCTGATACCGCAGTCCGGATCTCACCGCACCAGTACAGGCCTGGGCAACGAGGAGCGGGTGCTGGCCGCTCAGCCCTGACCGCCCGCGATGATCGACCGGACGAGTGTCTCGACGATGGTGCGTGTTGTCGCGGCGTCGGCCGGGTGGGTGAGTATGCCCTCGATCACGAAGGTGACGATGTGGCAGGTCGCGTCGAGTTGATCGGTTGGGAGGTCTGCCGGTAGCGACGCACGGGTCATCTCGTCGGCGACAGCGTGAAATCCGTTGTGCCAGTTGTCGACTGCCTCTGAGGTCAGCCGCCTGCTGTGGACGGTGTCGACCAGGGTTCGCAGGCTTCGGAGTTCACTGACGATCCACAGCACACGCCCGGTCAGATCCGGTTCGGCCAGTTCTGCATACCGCTGGAGCGAGTCGGCCAACACGGCCTCTAGCACTGCGACGAGCAACTCGTCTTTGTCGGCGAAGTACCAGTAGATCGTGTTGGCGGTGACCCCGGCGTCGGTCGCGACGCGAGAGATGGGAACAGCGTCGAAGCCGCGCTCGACGAACAACTGCCTCGCCGCTGCCACGATCTCGGCTCGCTTCTCGTCGCGATCGCGCAGACGACGGTTACGCGGCATGGACCGACCCTATCTTGATCGGCGTTCCAGAGCGCGCTAGATTTCTTGAGGCGCATTCAAGACGAACGGTACGGGCAGGGGAGCACCATCGATGACCACGAACGATGCCTACAGTCGCGAGTTCACGAGCTTTCACTCACACGGCGTGCGTTGCGCGGCCGATGTCTATCGCCCGGCCCGGCAGTCGGGCCCGGCGCCGGTCATCGTGATGGCTCACGGCTTCGGCAGCGTGCGGTTACTGCGCTTGCCGGCGTATGCGGAGCGGTTCGCCGCGGCGGGCTACGTGGTGGTGTTGTTCGACTACCGCTACTTCGGCGACAGTGACGGCACACCTCGTCAGTTGCTCGACATCCCCTCTCAACTCGATGACTGGCGGGCCGCGATTCGATGGGCTCGCACGCTGGACGATGTGGACTCGACGACCGTCATCGGTTGGGGCACATCGTTCGCAGGCGGTCACGTACTGACGCTCGCAGCCGAGGGCGTGGACTTCTCTGCCGTCGTCGCCCAGGTGCCGCATGTCAGCGGTCCCGCGGCGGTTCGCGCGACCGGACTCAGGCAATCGCTGCGAGTCGCGCCGGTCGCACTGCAGGACACCTGGCGCGGTCTGCGTGACGCCGCGCCTCGTTATGTCGACTCTGTCGGACGGCCAGGCAGTGTGGCTGCGATGACCACCGAGGACGCCGACCCGGCGCTCGAACGCATGACTGCTGCCGCAGGTCTCACACGTGGTGAGCACCCCGAGACGGTTGCCGCGCGTGTGCTCCTGCGAATCGGGCTCTACTCGCCGGGTAGACGCGCAGGCCGGATCACTTGTCCCACGCTCATCCAGGTGGCAGATGACGATGCCATCGCGCCCGCCGATGCGGCGCGAAAAGTGGCCGACCGTATCCCCTCCGGCCGGTTCAAGACCTACCCGGGTGGCCACTTCGAACCCTACCTCGAGCCACTGTTCCCTCAGGTCGTCGGCGATCAACTCGACTTCCTCGCCACGGCACTCGCCCCGCGATGACCTTCACCCCCGTGCCTGCCTTCGGCAACAACCGCTGAGGCGCCCGGGCTGCGTCGCCCCGTCGCCGGCGATCCCGGCATGTCGGACCCCCACTGTGGCCTACTGCGGACGATGCGACCGCTAGGGTGGGAGCGATCACTGATTCCAGG
The DNA here is from genome assembly GCF_042743165.1 of Gordonia sp. NPDC058843. NCBI lineage: Bacteria > Bacillati > Actinomycetota > Actinomycetes > Mycobacteriales > Gordoniaceae > Gordonia > Gordonia sp. NPDC058843. The sequence continues at coordinate 1,434 of NZ_JBHYNC010000007.1, read as the reverse complement.
AGTCACACATGAGACGTTTTGTGCCGGCAGTGCTGGCCTTCTTCGGCGCTGCGTGCATCGCGGCGGCCATCGCCATACCGCTCTATCTCGTGCCCCAGCTGAAGGTGGTTCCGCTCGATCTGGACATCACCTCCGACGCCACCACCGTCGCCGAGGATGGTTCGACCGGTGAGCGCTTCCCGGCGGTGATCTTCGATCGCTGCTCGGTGTCCGAGGATCGGGCAAGAACGCTCGACGCATCGCTCACCCAGCAGCGGCGCTCGATCATCACCGAACCGTCCGACAGCCGGCAGGCGAGCCTGCAGTCCGCGCAGACCGTCCTCATCGAGCGACTGCGTGATGCCGAGGGTACCGAGACCGAACCGTCGGTCGCCGCCGCGGGCGAGACGCGAACCTGCGAGGACGGCCTACTGACCGCGACCATCGACCGCGTGTCGGTGAATCGCAAGACGTCGGCACCCAACGGCGCGGTCAGCTCGCTGCAACTCGAGGCGGTCCCCGAAGGCGGAAACGTCAACGACGTGTCGGTCGCCATCGACAACCGCACCGGCTACCAGTACAAGTTCGGGTTCGACGTGCAGCAGCGCGACTACCCGTATTACGACCTCAACACCCGCCAGGACTGCGCGGCGAAGTTCGAGGGCGAGGAGACGATCGACGGGGTGAACACGTACCACTTCGTGTGTGACGTCCCGGAGACCGATATCTCCAACCTCCCGAACGCGCAGGGCGAGGCGGCACTCGGCACGATGCTGACGATGCCCGCCCGCTGGTGGGGCATCACCGGACGCGGGGTGCGGGCCAACGACCCGATCACCATGCACCGCTACGCCGCCGCGACCCGCCACGTCTGGGTGGAGCCGGAGACCGGAACCATCGTCGACGGCCGCGAGGACCAGCACCAGTACTTCAAGTCCCCCGACCAGAGCGATGCCACCCCGGAAGCTGTGCGCGAGTTCCGGATGGACGCTCTGAAGGGCACGTTCAAATGGACCGACGAGACCGTCTCCAACCAGACGACGAAGGCCAGCGGCTACGTCGACCAGCTGAAGGTCGGCGGCGTGTGGGCGCCGATCATCCTCGCCGTCGTCGGTGTGATCCTGCTGATCGCCGCCGCGCTGCTGTTCTTCCGCGGACGCCGTGACGACACCCGGGTGGACGACACCCCGCCGCCCACGACCCCGCCCGCAGACGAGCGCGACACCACGCTGATCAAGCGTGATGCCCCGCCGGCCGGAGCAGCACCGGCGGGAGCCAATCCCTGGGAGCGGCCGACCGAGCAGATCCCCAAGGTCGGCGACACGCCACCCGACGACTCGGCCACTCGCACCTTCCGCAAGCAGCCCCCGCCCGAGTAGGGAACGGCAGCAGAGCGACCACCGCGGGCGCCACCGGGATACACCCGATTCGCCCGCCGTGCTTGGGGCGGAGGAG
>NZ_JBHYNC010000006.1:72842-215304 GCF_042743165.1 Gordonia sp. NPDC058843 | reverse complement strand
GTACCCCACTGCTCCCTGAGGAGCGCCCGGAGCTTGCGGAGGGCGCGTACCCCACTGCTCCCTGAGGAGCGCCCGGAGCTTGCGGAGGGCGCGTCACGAAGGGTCCGGTGACTGACGTTGCGAAACCCTTCGTGACGCTCGCAAGCTCGCTCCTCAGGGAGCAGAGATCGACGCTTCTGGTGCCACGCTCAGGTGACCGGCACGTCGATGATCGGGCGGCGGACTGCGGCGCCGGGTCCGTCGAAATGCCACCACTCCCCCGCATAAACTGTCAACCCGCCGGCTGCCATCGCGTCACGCAGGCGCGTTCGCGCCGCCCGTGCCGGCGCCGCCACCCCGTCCGTTGCATATGCGGTCGCCCGCGGAGTGAAGGAGTCGAAGTCGGTCCCCATGTCGAGGCGGCAGCGATCGCCGACGACACGGGCGGGCGGGCAGTTCGGCCGGCGTGCGGCCAGTGTCACGTCGACTGAACGTCCGGCTTCGTGACTGGTCGAATACGGCCCCGGTCGGGCCACCCACGCCGGGTCCGGCACCTTGTCGAACATCCTCTGCTGCACCGAGTGCGGTCGATAGCAATCCCAGAACACCAGCACCTCACCGCCGGCTCGCAGGATCCGCGCGGCGGTCCGGAGACCTGGTGTCATCGATTCGTGAACCAGGCATCGGGCGTTCGGCGGGTACAAGCGCTCGCCGACGAAGTTGTTCGTCGTCGCATAGCGCAGGTCGAGGACGGCGTCGGGAACAGCGGTCCGCACATCGACGAAACCGACCGCGTCGACTCGTCGGTCGACCGGCGTCCGCACCGCCGAGCCCGGACCCACGACAGGTGCCTCGACGACCGGCCCCGATGGGGCATCACTTCCCGACGCACCACCCGCGGGAGCCGCGGTCGGGGTGGCGGCGGCGCACGCCATCGACATCGTGAGCGCCGCCGTCACCGAAGCCAATGACAGCCCGACCCGCACTGCTGCTCGTCGCATCTGTGCGTTCTACCACGGAGGGCCATGCGATATCGCGGGCTCAGGGACTCACTCTCACTCGAGCGGCCGTGCTCCCAGTTCCGATTTGAGCAGTTCCAGTGCCACCTGATCGGGGTCGAGCCGCTGCTCGGGGTTTCCGGTACGCGCATCCGCCACCATCTCCGCACGTTCGTCGTGCGGGATGTCCTCATCGGCACGTGGCGGCTCGGGCTCCTCCGGTTCGGCAACCGGTTCGGGTGCTGGCGGTGGCGTAGCCGACTGGTCACGTGCTCGGCTCGGACGCGAATACGACTGGCGCGCTTTGCCCGGTTGCTTCGACGGTGGTGCAGTCGATGTGCCGGTGGGGACGGCGGCGCCGGGCGCCTGGTGCACGGTCCGCACATCGAGGTCGGTACCGAAGACCTCGCTCAGCGCTTCCCGGATGATCGTCACGGCGTGGGGTGCGGACAACCGACCGACCAGCACCTCGACGGGATGGGAGAGGACGACGGTCGTGCCGTCGACGTCGGCGATCACCGCCGCCGACAGCATCGGCTCGAGACTCTTCGACCGCTCACGCACCGCAGCTCGGATGTCTTGGTATCGCTTGCGAACCGTGTCGGCGTCGAGCCCGGCGACCGCCTGGGGCTCCGGTTCCGGCTCCGGTTCCGTGGCCTGTGCCGGTGCGGGTTCTTGCGGACGGGCGCGGACCGGCGTCGCATCCGGTGGCGGGGCGTCGTACTCGTCGACGGGCTCGTCGGGTAGCGGAATGTCGTCATATGGGGTCGCCGACGCGGGTTCGACGGCCGGTTCCGGTTCGGGCGACGGCGTCTGCCGCGGGCGCGACGGCGGTTCGGGCGCGGACGGAGTCCGCTCGGTGTGGACAGACGGAGTCCGCTCGGTGTGGACTGACGGGGTCCGCTCGGTGTGGACAGTGGGCGTGGAAGCCGTCGGCGCAGGCACCTCGATCGGGATCGCCGCTTCGTCGTCTGCCGTGGTGACGTCGTCTGCCGTGGTGGCGTCATCCAGCACGGGGTCGATCGCCGAGTCGGCCGGTGCTGCCTCTGCGGTCGGTTGTTCGGCGATCAACTCGTCGAACATCGACTCGTCGTCGACAGGATCGGCGGCATCGGCGGCCGTGGCAGCCTCGACGACCGTCGGCTCGGGCGCTGTCGGCTCCGGCGCAACCACCTCCGGCACAGCAGGTTCCGGCACAACAGGTTCCGGCACAACAGGTTCCTGAACGACGGGTTCGGGAACCTCGGGAGCGACAACCGCAACCGGCGCCTGGTCCGCTTGTCCGACAGCAGGTTGAGCAGCATCGGCTTCCACCGCCTCCGCAGCGGCTCGCTCGGAGTCCTCGACTGCCTTGGCCTCCTCCATCGCCTTACGCTGCGATGGTCGGACGAATTTCGGTTCCGGTTCGGGCTCAGCTGGTTTCGCGGGCACCGGGATCGACGTCGTGCCGATTCCCGACTCGAGTCGTTCGAGGCGTTGCAGCAGCGCCGCGTCGTCGGCCGAGACCGCGGGCAGCAACATCCGCGCGCACATCACCTCGAGCAGCAATCGCGGTGACGTCGTGCCCCGCATCTCCCCGAGCGCGTTGTGCACGATCTCGGCGAACCGGGTCAACGACGCCGGGCCGAGGGTCTCGATCTGGGCACGCATCCGCGCCAACTGGTCGCCCGGGGCTTCGACCAGCCCACGGTCCGCGGCATCCGGAACCGCTTGCAGCAGGATCAGATCGCGGAGGCGTTCGAGCAGGTCGACGGCGAAGCGTCGGGGATCGTGCCCGGCGTCGACGACCTTCTCGACCGTGCCGAACAATGCCGACCCGTCGGCGTCGGCCAGTGCGTCCACGGCGGTGTCGATCAGCGCGACGTCGGTGACGCCGAGCAGGGCCAGAGCGCGTTCGTAGGCGACCCCCTCGTCGTCGGCTCCGGCCAGCAGCTGATCCAGGATCGACAACGAGTCACGAGGGGACCCGCCGCCCGCGCGGATGACGAGCGGGTACACCTCTGGCGCCACCGTCACGCTCTCGCGCTCACAGATCTTTTCGAGCAGACCGCGCATGACCGGCGGTGCGAGCAACCGGAACGGGTAGTGGTGGGTTCGCGACCGGATGGTCGGCAGCACCTTCTCGGGTTCGGTGGTCGCGAACACGAAGATCAGATGCTCCGGCGGCTCCTCGACGATCTTGAGGAGCGCATTGAAACCCGCGTTCGTCACCATGTGCGCCTCGTCGACGATGAACACGCGGTAGCGCGACTCGGCGGGTGCATAGAACGCGCGGTCGCGGAGCTCGCGGGTGTCGTCGACACCGCCGTGACTCGCGGCGTCGAGTTCGATGACGTCGAGGTTGCCCGGGCCGCCCGGCGCGAGCGCCACACACGAGTTGCACGTTCCGCACGGCGTGGAAGTGGGCCCCTCCACACAGTTCAGCGAGCGAGCCAGGATTCGCGCCGACGACGTCTTGCCACAACCACGCGGACCGGAGAACAGATACGCGTGGTTGATGCGACCGGAGTCCAGGGCGCGGCTCAACGGATCGGTGACGTGCTCCTGCCCCACGACGTCGGCGAAGGTAGCCGGGCGATAGGTGCGATACAGAGCCACGCGTCGAGACTACCGGCGACCCGTGACACTCGATGAGTGTGCCTCACACTGTCGGAGCAGGCCCCTGATCGGGTGTCTCAGCGACGGGTTCGCCATCGGTACCGACCAGGTCATCGGCCATCTCATGGCCCCGTACCGGGCGGCGCGGGGTTTGCCCGGACGGACCGGCGGACGCGCTCGATCCGGGCTCTTGCCCGGCCCCGTCCGTCCGTCGCCGGTCCTCGCCTCCCGAGCCGCTCGCAGCGCCCGTCGGTAACCCGCCGTCGGCGATCACCGCAGCGGCGACGCCGGGCGGGATGATCGGGTCGGAAGACGGCGGCGTGGTGCCGCGGCTGCCGACCATCCGCAGGCCGACGACCGTGGCAACGAGCACACCGAGGTAGGCCCACAGGTAGGGGCTGACGGTGAACCAATTCAGCCACGTGATGCGCGTCTTGACGTACAACCCCGTGTAGTACCCGTCGGGGATGAGTGCGGGCACATGCGTCGGCCATGAGAACGCGACGAGCACCAGCGCCGCGACACCCACCCCCGCCCACACGCGTGGTGCGCGCGAACGCCGGACGTCGAGGAGCAGGTGGATTCCGATGACCAGTATCGGGATGAACCAGACCCAGTGATGGCCCCAGGACATCGGCGACACGACGCACGCGGTCATGCCGACGATGCTGATCGCCAGGAGTTCCTGGCCTTTGCGATGTGCGTACGTCGCGACCGCGAAGCCGACCGCCAGTGCCGCCAGCACCACGGCCAGCCACAGCAGCGTCGGCGGGGTGTCGGTGTCGAGATGGTTGGCGAGCATGCCGCGCAGGGACTGGTTGCCGCGCAACTGCGCCGACCCGACCCGGTCGGACTCGAACAGTTTGCCCGTCCAATACGACCACGAGTCCCCCGGCAACGCCACGAAGCCGATGAGCACCGTGGTCGCGAAACCACCGACCACACCCGCGAGCGCACGCCAGTTCCGCTGCACGAGGAAGTAGCCGGCGAAGATCAGGGGCGTCAGCTTGATCCCGGCCGCGACGCCGGTCCAGAAACCCTTGAGGCGTCCGCCGTCCGGGCGCGCCAGGTCGGCCAGGATCACGAGCATCAGGAACACATTGATCTGGCCGTACCAGATGGTCGTGCGAACCGGCTCGAACAGCATCGCAACCGCCACCAGCGACAGCGCGATCACCCGCAGCGGCCAGGTCACCGGCCGGCCGAGAGTGCGGAAGCTCAGCATGATCACCAGATACAGCGCCACTACGATCCCTGCGGTCCACAGCGGCCGTGCGAGGTCGAAGGAGATCCAGGCCAGCGGGGTGAAGAGCAACGCGGAGAACGGTGAATACGTGTAGTCCAGGTCTTCGATCATCTTGACGTCGTAGAGGCTGACGCCATTGGTCACCGATCGCGCGCCCGCCTGGTACACGGCGAGGTCGATCTGGTTGTTCAGCAATCCCCAGAATTGGGCGCCCAAGGGTACGACGACGTCCTGGAGCGCCAGTGCGATGACCCCCACGACGGCGAACCCGGTTGCGAGAAGAACCGGCCTGGGCAGATTCACGATTTGAAAGCCTGTCACAAAGTGGAGTGCACGCCAGCGCACTCGCCGGAGAATGAGAGCAATCTAACGCCGTTCTCGGCGCGTTGCCGGGTGTGTCGGCACCGTCAGCGGCTCCCGCCGACGATGTCGGGCGGCCGCGTGTGCCGCCGACGTCAGCTGGACCGGGCGAGCAGCGTCTCCGCCGAGGCCAGCAGGACGCACGTGGACACCCCGTCCATCGCGGCCCGTAGGTCGTCGGTGTTCGGGAACGTGGGTGCGAGGCGGATGTTCTGGTCGTGCGGGTCGGTCTTGTACGGGAACGCCGACCCGGCGCCGGTGAGCGCGATACCGGCCTCTTTGGCCAGTTCGATGGTGCGTCGAGCAGCGCCGTCGACGACGTCGAGGCTGATGAAGTAGCCGCCCTCGGGCTCCGACCACGACGCGACCTTCGACTCCGTGAGCCGATCCTCGAGGATGTCGAGCACGAGCTTGAATTTCGGGGCGAGGATCTCCCGGTGGCGGGCCATGTGCGCCCGCACGCCGTCGGCGTCGCCGAAGAACTTCAGGTGCCGCAGCTGATTGACCTTGTCGGGCCCGATGGTCTTCAGCGACAGATACTTGCTGAACCAGGCAAGGTTCTCCGGCGACGATCCGAAGAACGACACACCCGCACCGGCGAAGGTGATCTTCGACGTCGAGCCGAGGACGTAGACGCGATTCGGGTGTCCGGCCTGTGCTGCCATCTCGAGGATCGGGAGTGCGGTCGGCGGGTTCTCCACCAGGGTGTGGACGACGTACGCGTTGTCCCAGTAGATCCGGAAGTCCGGCGCCGCGGACATCTCGAGCAGTCCCCGGGTGACCTCCTCGGAGAAGGTCACGCCGGTCGGGTTCGAGTAGGTCGGGACGGCCCACATGCCCTTGATGCTCGGGTCGGCGGCGACGAGTTCGGCGCACACGCGCACGTCCGGGCCGTCGGGCAGCATCGGCACCGGGATCATCTCGATGCCGAGGCTCTCGGTGATCGCGAAATGGCGGTCGTAACCGGGCGAGGGACACAGGAACTTGATCGGTTGACGTCCCCAGGGCTCATCGGAATCGGCGGTGCCGTGTAGCACCGCGAACACGGTGAGGTCGTGCATGATCTCGAGGCTGGAGTTGCCGAGCGCGATGAGGTTGTCGGGGTCGACGGCGAGGAGTTCACCGAAGATCCCGCGCAGCTCGGGGAGTCCGTTGAGTCCGCCGTAGTTGCGGGTGTCGGTGCCCGCACCGTCGCGGAACTCATCGCCGGGCAGCGACAGGAGTGGGTTGGAGAGATCGAGCTGCTCCGGGGACGGCTTGCCGCGGGTGAGGTCGAGCTTGAGGCCCAGCGCGCGTAGCGACTCGTATTGCTTGGTCAGATCCGCCTGGGTGTTCCGGAGTTGGTCGGCACTCATCGAGTGAAAATTCAACGTTGGCCCTCTCGCGGCTCGACGCCGGTGCGGGTGGCCGACGCCGCAGACTGGATCTTCGTATCTGGGATATAGGGGACCCCGCGCACCCGAGAGAGCCCGTTGACCCTTGCTGCCTTCCGGCCCTGGGGGAGTTCACAGGATGCACGCCGCGCGGGATCCGTCGTCCAGTGTAGCGAGGGGTTCCGGCGGCGCGAGCCGGGGTCCTCGAAGCCGTTCGACGAGGCTCGATCCGCCCGGAAACGACGAAGGCCCGCGGTGTCACCCAGACGGATGTCACTGCGGACCTTCGGTGGCGGAGGATAGGGGATTCGAACCCCTGAGGGCTGTTAACCCAACCCGCGTTCCAGGCGAGCGCCATAGGCCACTAGGCGAATCCTCCAACGACGAGATGATAGCCGCCGACCGCGCGCACACCCAAACCGTCCGGCGGGCACGCACGACCGCTAGGGTCGACGGCATGGCGGATTCCTCTCCTGTCGTTGTCGTCGGAGCCACCGGAGGGCAGGGCGGCGCCGTGCTCGACGCGCTGCTCGAGGCCGGTTTCCCGGTCCGCGCCGTCGTGCGGGACGCGGTGTCGAGCAAAGCCGCGCGCCTGGCCGACCGAGGAGTCGAACTCGCGGTCGGCGACATCGTGAGTGGCGTGGGTCTGACCGAGGCGTTCACCGGTTCGGCCGGTGTGTTCGCGCTCACGACGCCGTTCGAATCCGGGGTCGGCGCCGAGATCGGTCAGGGTCGCGCACTGATCGAAGCGGCCACATCCGCCTCCATCCCGTACCTGGTGTTCTCCTCGGTCGCGTCAGCCGATCGTGAGACCGGCGTGCCTCATTTCGATTCCAAGTTCGAGGTCGAGCAGATGTTGGCGGCCACCGAGATCCCGCACACGATCGTCGGCCCGGCCTACTTCTTCGACAACCTGCTCGGCGGGGCCGACGCCTTGGCTGCGGGCGTGATGCCGATCGCGATGCCCGCCGACAAGCCGCTGCAACAACTCTCGCGTCGCGACCTCGGTCGACTCGTCGCCACGCTGTTCGCGGCGCCCGACGTCCACGTGGGGCAGCGCATCGACCTCGCCTCCGATCAGCCGACGCCGGCCGAGATGGCGCGGATCATCGGCGAGGTCCTCGGCACGACGGTCACCGCGGAGTCCTATGACCCCGAACGCATCGAGTCCGAGGACATGCGGGCGATGTTCACGTTCCTCGGCGATCGCGGCTACGAGGTCGACATCCCCACGCTGCATCGGCGCTTCCCCGATGTCGGCTGGCAGAGCTTCGCCACCTGGGCCGGGGAAGCGCTGCGCCGCTGAGCTGCACCCCTCAACCGTCGGCTCGCCGATTACCCTTCTCGTCCCAGTGTTCGGCGACCTTCTTGCTCGGTTGCACACGCGGCGGTTCACCCGGCATCTTGGGATAGCTGGGCGGATAGGGCATATCGCCCAGTCCGTTTGCGTCATCGGCCTGCACCATCTCCAGCAGCTTCTCGACGCCGCGCCGATGGTCGGCGATGTCGGCCCACGGGTCGCCTCGATCGGCGAGAAGCTTCGGGACCGTGGCCATCGTGCAATCGTCCGGGTCGACGTCGGCGAGTTCGTCCCAGGTGACCGGCGTCGACACCCGGGCGCGGGCGCTGCGTCGAACGGAATACGGTGACGCCATCGTGCGGTCACGCGCATTCTGATTGAAGTCGATGAAGATCCGTTCTCCCCGTTCCTCTTTCCACCACGACGTGGTGACCCCGTCCGGGTCGCGACGTTCGAGTTCCCGGGCGATCGCGATGACGCAGCGCCGGGTCGCGATGAAGTCCCACAACGGCTCGATGGGCACGTATACGTGCACTCCCCGCCCGCCGGACGTCTTCACGAATCCGGCGAAGCCCAGTTCGTCGAGCAGCGGCCTCAATCCCTCGATCGCCACCCGCCGGACATCCTCGAAGGTCGTACCGGGTTGCGGATCGAGGTCGATGCGGAGTTGATCGGGGTGGTCGTTGTCGGGGTGCAGCGTCGGCCAGGTGTGGAAGGTGACGGTGCCCAGATTCGCGCCCCAGACGAGATCAGCGGGCACCGTGGGCCGGATCGCATCGCCGGTTCGCTTCGAGGGGAACACGATCGGGGTGGACTGCACATGATCGGGTCGCTTCTTCGCGATGTGCTTCTGGTAGATCTCGTCACCCTCGACGCCGTCGGGAAACCGCTGCAAGAACGTCGGGCGGTCGCGGGCCGCGCCCATCAACGGGCCGTCGCCGCTGTCGTCGACACCCAATGCGACGGTGCGGTAGTACCCGACGAGATCGCGTTTGCGACCACCGTCCTCGCCGAGTTCGGGGAAGTAGATCTTGTCCGGGTTGCTCATCCGGACGGCGACGCCGTCGACGTCGAGTTCCTCGGCGGGAGAACGAGATGCCATGGTCATTGCCCTTCGAGGACGTCGTGGAGGTCGTAGGTCAGCGGCACGTCGAGCTGGTCGTAGCCGCAACTGTGGGGCTCTCGATCGGGCCGCCACCGCAGGAATTTCACCGTGTGCCGGAACCGGTGGTTCTCCATCTGGTCGTAGGCGAACTCCGCGACCAGCTCCGGGCGGATCGGAATCCACTCCCCCGATTTCTCCGATCGCCACCGCGTCGGCTCACCCGGTGACGCCTTCTCGGGATCGAGCCGCATCGGCTCGAACATCTCCTGCAACTCGATCCGCTTGGCGTCGGAGAAAGCCCCCGCTCCCCCGACCATCCGCAGCTCGCCGTCGTCGCCGTACAGTCCGAGAAGCATCGATCCGATGCCGTTGCCGGACTTGTGAATCCGGTAACCGAAGATCACACAGTCCGCGGTTCGCTTGTGTTTGATCTTCAGCATCTCCCGCTTGTTCTCGACGTACACGCCGTCGAGTCGCTTGGCGACGACCCCGTCGAGCCCGGCGCCCTCGAACGCGGAGAACCAGTCCTCGGCGACAGCCGGGTCGCTCGTCACGCGGCTGACATGCACGCGACGATCCCGCCCGCCCGGACCGACGGCCCGCAGCAGTGCCTCCCGCCGGACCTCGAAGGGTTCGTCTTTCACGCTCGTCGTCTCCAGCGCGAGGGCGTCGAAGCCGATGAAGATCGCCGGCGTCTTCGCGGCAAGCATGTTCACCCGCGACTCGGCGGGATGGATCCGCTGCGCCAGCGAATCCCAGTCCAGCCGATGGGTGTCGCCGATGAGCGCAGGCACCCCGATCTCGCCGTCGAGAACCACTTTGTCGGGTAGTTCCGCCTTGGCCGCCGCGACGATCTCGGGGAAGTACCGTGCCAGGTCCTTGCCGCCCCGCGATCCGATCGACACCTCGTCGCCGTCGCGGAAGATCAACGCGCGAAAACCATCCCACTTGGGTTCGTACGACCACGCCACTGAACCGTCCGGTTGTGGCGGCACGCTGGTCACCGCCTTGGCCAGCATCGGCGCAACAGGCGGCATGACCGGAAGATCCATGAAACTCATCGTTCCTCACTCCTCGACGCGACCGCAACGCCGACGCGCGGTCGCGTACCCGGTGTGATCGTCGTCCGGGCCGCACAGGCAGACCGGTCCGGCCGCCGATTCTCATCGCCGGGCGGTAATCTCGACGCGATGTCGACGCAGCACGCGGGCCGGTACGCGCCCTCCCCGTCCGGGGACCTCCACGTCGGCAACCTGCGGACCGCCCTGCTCGCCTGGCTCTTCGCTCGGACCACCGGCCGGCGGTTCCTGATCCGGATGGAGGATCTCGATCGGGCCGCCCCGGGCGCCGACTCCCGGCAGTTGTCCGACCTTGTGGCCCTCGGCATCGACTGGGACCCGCCCGTCGTCCACCAGACCGACCGGCTCGCCACGTACCGCTCCGTCATCGACGGCCTACGCGACGCCGGTCGTACCTTCGAGTGCTTCTGCACCCGCCGCGAGATCCTCGAGGCGCCGTCCGCGCCGCACGCACCACAGGGCGCCTACCCCGGCACGTGCCGCGACCTCACCGCGGTCGAACGCGACGAACGGCGCGCAACCCGGCCACCCGCGATCCGACTCCGCGCCGACGTCGAGGAGTTCGGCGTCGACGACCTGCTGCACGGCGCGTATTCGGGCACCGTCGACGACTTCGTGCTCCAGCGGAACGACGGCACCCCGGCCTACAACCTGGCCGTGGTCGTCGATGACGCCGCGCAGGAGATCGACCAGGTCGTCCGCGGCGACGACCTCCTGTCGTCGGCACCCCGGCAGGCCTACCTCGCGACACTGCTCGGGGCAACCCCACCGACATACGCCCACGTCCCGATGGTGCTCAATGCCAACGGGATCCGGCTCAGCAAGCGGGACGGGGCGGTCACCCTGGCCGACCTTGCTGCCGAAGGCGTGGCTGCACCGACGGTGCTGTCCCGCATCGCGCATTCGCTGCGGCTCGGGGGCCGGGAGGAGCCCGTGACCCTCCCGCTCCTGAGCGACCGCTTCGACCCCGCGGCGCTGCCGTCCGAGCCGTGGTTCCTCACGGCCGACGAGTGGGTGTAGGCGCCCTTCGTGGCTCGCTCCGCTCGCACCTCAGGGAACAGCAGGGGTAACCCTCCGCAACCTCCGGGCGCCCCTCAGGCAGCAGCAGGGGTAACCCTCCGCAACCTCCGGGCGCCCCTCAGGCAGCAGCAGGGGTAACCCTCCGCAGGCTCCGAGCGCACCTCAGGAAGCGGCGCCAACCAATGCTCCCTGAGGTGCGAGGAGCGATAGCGACGAGCCACGAAGGGTCAGCGACGCACGCTCGCGCCGGCTACGCCGTGGTGGACAGCAACCGCTGGAGCACGTCGTTGATGGTGATGAGCCCGACCGCGCGGCCGTCTTCGGTGACCAGCGCGAGGTGTGCGCGCTGTTCCCGCATGGCGGTGAGCGCCTCGTACACCGGCTGGGCGGTCTCGACGCTCAGCACCGGACGCATGAGATCGGACGCCGTGGTCCCCGGCGACACGCTCAGACTGTCGCGTACGTGCACGACACCGCGCACGGGTGCCCCGGACGCCTCGTCCCGGACGAGCAGTCGCAGGTGCCCCGAGGTCCGGCCGGCCGTCTGGATCTGATCGGTGTCCGCGCTCGGACCGACGACAGCCAGGTGGTCGTTGGGTGTCACGACATCGCCGACGGTCAGCGATTCCAGTTCCAGCGCACTGGTCAGGTGGGCGTGGTACCGCTCGTCGAGCGTGCCCACGGTGGCCGAGTGCTCCACCAGGTGCCGCAGGGCGTCGCTGTCCTGTCCGGTCGCGACCTGATCCACGGGTTCGACACCGACGCGCTTGAGGCACCAGTTGGCCAGGTGGTTGAGCTGCACGATGAATGGCCGCGTGACCCACATGAAGGCGCGCATCGGGATCGCGAGCATGATCGCCGACTTCTCCGGGTGGGCGATCGCCCACGACTTCGGCGCCATCTCGCCGACGACGAGATGCAGGAACGTCACGATGATGAGCGCCAGGACGAAACCGATCACGTCGGCCGACCAGTACGGCAGCCCCCAGCCCGCGAACAACGGCGTCAGCCAGTAGTGCACGGCCGGCTTGGTGATCGAACCGAGCGCGAGCGTGCACACCGTGATACCGAGCTGCGATCCGGCGAGCAGGACCGACAGTTCCGATGCGCTGCGTAGCGCCGCACGTGCGCTGCCGCTGGTCGCGGCCGCATCCTCGAGCCGGTGCCGCCGGGCGGCGATCAGGGCGAATTCGACCGCGACGAAGAACGCGCTGGAAGCGATCAGGCCCGCGGTGATGGCCACGATGACCCACGGGTTATCCATTGTCGTTCCCCTCTCCGTTCTCGGCCGGGCTCTTCACGTCCGTGATCTTCCCTTCTGGAACGTTCGGTTCTTGGGCGACGCTTATCGACAGCAGCGCGGGTACGCGCTTCTCCACTTCGAGCACGGTGGCCCGCACGGTGCGGGGTGGCGTGTCGTCGTCCTCGAGCAGGGACGACGGGTCGGGGTCGATCGCGATCGTCACCGTGTCGCCGACCTCCGGGAGCCCGACGAACTCGGCGATCACCAGTCCGGCCATCGTCTCGTAGTCGCCCTCGGGGAGGTCCCAGCCGACGGTCCGGGAGACCTCGTCGACGTGTGCGTCGCCCCGCACGCGCCAACCTTCCGGGCTCTCCTCGATGGCGACGGTCGCCTCGGAGTCGTGTTCGTCGTCGATCTCGCCGACGAGTTCCTCGGCGATGTCCTCGGCGGTCACGACGCCTGCGAAGCCGCCGTATTCGTCGATGACCACCGCCATCTCGTCATGCGCGTCGGCGAGATTCTCCAGCACCTCGGGCAGTGGCAGCGTCGAGGGCACCACCACCGCGCGACGGCTGAGGTCGACCGCGGTTGCCGCCGGGTCGGCCTGCGGCGGTTGCTGTTTCAGCGCGTGGTTCCACTCCAGGAGATCCTGCAGATGGATCACACCACGTACCTCACCGTCACCACCGGCGAGCACGGGGTAACGCGTGTGCCCGGTGCTCATCAACGTGAGCACGTCGCCGGCCGGTAGATCCGCGTCGACGTGATCGGTGTTGGGCCGCGGGATCATGGCGTGCTCGGCTGTGCGCGTGGGGAATTCGAGTACGCGGTCGAGCAGGACGGACAGATCGTCGGGGAGGTCGCCCGCGTCCCGGGACTCGGCGACGATGTGCTCGAGGTCGCGCACCGACGCGGAATGCTCGACGTCGTGGACGGGTTCGATGCGCAGCGCCCGGAGCAACAGGTTGGACGACTTGTCGAACAGTGCGATGAGCCAGCCGAACACGGCCAGGTAGATCGTGGTCGACCGCGCGAGCCATCGCGCGACCGGCTCCGGGCGGGCGATGGCGAGGTTCTTGGGGAACAGTTCGCCGAAGACCATCTGCACGACGGTGGAGAAGATGATCGCGATGATCGTGCCGATCGCGACACCCACCCCGACCGGGATGCCCACGCCGCCGAGCAGCTCGCCGACACCGGAACCGATCAGGGGTTCGGCAACGTAACCGACGAGAAGACCGGTGACAGTGATGCCCAGCTGCGCGCCGGAGAGCATGAAGGATGTGCGGCGCGTGACTGCGAGTGCGCGTTTCGCGGCGGCGTCGCCGGATTCGGCGCGGGCCTTGAGGCGGGACCGGTCGACCGCCATGTAGCCGAATTCCTGGGCCACGAAGTAACCGGTGAGGGCGGTGATCAAGAAGACCACCAGGATTCCGAGTCCGATTCCGAGAACGGTCAGCATGTGACCGCCCCGGTGCCGGAACCGGGCGGATTGCCCGGGATATTCAGTTCAGAACAGGGGGCCGACTGGTGTCGTCGGCGTTTTCGGCGCTTTCCGCGTCTCATCGTCTCTCTCGCTGGTGCTCGGGTGGTTCATACCGGGTGCCGAGCGCTGAGGCATGTGCGTAAATGTCCGGTATGTGGTCCCAACGTACCCAATGTGCTCCGAGTTCCGCGAGACGCCCGGCGAACTTTTCGGGCCGCCGGCAGGCCGCGCCACGCGGCCGATGAGCGACTCGTCGGTGCGCGAGCATGTCGCCGGAGCCGCTCGACGGCTGGCGGCCGAGGGCCTGCTGATCGGCACCTCTGGCAATGTCTCGGCCCGCGTGGGTGAGCGCCTGGCGATCACCGGCACCGGGGTCGTTCTCGCGAACTGCTCGGCAGCCGACGTGACGGTGGTGACTCTCGCCGGTGACATCGTCGACGGGGCGATCGCGCCGTCCTCCGAGCTCGACCTGCACCTCGGCGTCTACGAGCGAACGGGTGCGCAGGCGATCGTGCACACCCACGCACCCTTCGGAACCGCGGTCGCCTGTGTCAGCGGACTGACGTCTCTACCGGTGCTCCACTATCAGCAGCTCGGTCTCGGTGGTGCGATACCCATCGCGCCCTACGCGACATTCGGCAGTGCGGAGCTGGCCGACAACGTCGCCGCCGCACTGGCCGACACCCAGGTCGCGCTGATGGCGAATCACGGTGCAGTGGCTCGCGGTTCGACTCTCGATCACGCCGTGGAGAACGCACTGCTGCTGGAGTGGCTGGCCACCCTCTTCCACCGGACCAGCAGCATGGGCCGACCCCGCGAGCTGACCGACGCCGAACAACAGTCCACCATCGTCCAGGCCATCCGACTGGATTACGGGACACCCAAGGAGGACCGACCGTGACACTCTCGCCACCGCCGATCGTCCCCCTCGTGATCGCGACCGTGGGCGTCCATGTGCTGGACATCCACGTCGTCGGAATCGATTCCCTCCCAGAGGGTTCTGACGGCGCGCTTGTCGAGTCCATCGGTTTCTCGGCGGCCGGCACCGCGGGCGGGACGGCCCTCGTACTCAGCCGGCTGGGCGCGACCGTACGGACCCACGGTGCGATCGGCACCGACTCGATCGGACGTTCACTGACCGCACTGCTGGACGCCGAGGGTGTCGACACACACGGTCTCGTCCCGAAGGGCGGGGTCCAGACGTCGTCGTCGGTCATACCCGTCCGGCCCAACGGAGACCGGCCCGCGTGGCACTGCATCGGGGCCAACGCGCAGTTCGTTCTCGACGACCTGGGCTCGGACGCACTCGATGGGTTGGATCACGTACACCTCGGCGGCCCGGAGTTCCTCGGTGGTCCGGTCGCCGCCGAGCTCCTGGGCCGAGCACGCGAGCGCGGGATCACGACCTCGGCGGACCTGCTGGCAGGTGGCGACCCCGGGCTTCTCGAGTGGATCGGTGACGCACTTCCCCACCTCGACTATCTGTTGCCCAACGACGAGCAGACCCGCGGTCTGACCGGCTCGGATGACCTCGAGGACGGTGCCCGCGCCCTCCTCGACCGAGGCGTCGGATGCGTTGCACTCACCTGTGGCGCCGACGGAGCGCTGGTCGTGACCGGCGACGACACCATCGTCGTACCGGCGTTCCCGGTGGACGTCGTCGACACCACCGGTTGCGGCGACGCGTTCTCCGCCGGCTTCCTCACCGGCCGGCTCCGCGGGCTCGACCTCGCCGATGCAGCCGAACTCGGATGCGCGGTTGCCGCCCACGTCGCGCAGGGCATCGGGACGGCCGCGAACTCCTACGACCTCGCCGCGATCGAGACGTTCCGGCACTCCCGCGCCGCCTCCTGAGCACCGGTCGGTGCCGGCCCGGTTTGGTGGGCCCTGCCTCGGGTAGGCCAGCATCATGACCGACACGAACGACATCAACGGTTCCACCGTCGTCATCGCCGGGGCGTCCAGTGGATTCGGGCGCGGCGCCGCGGTGCGGCTCGGCGAACTCGGCGCCAACGTGGTGGTCGCCGCGCGTCGAACCGCTGCACTCGACGAGGTCGTCGCCGAGATCACCGCCAAGGGCGGGACCGCGCTGGCGGTGACCACCGATGTCAGCGATCCGCGCGCCGTGAGCCACCTGGCCGCAGCGGCACTCGAACGGTTCGGTTCCATCGACGTGTGGGTGAACAACGTCGGGATCGGGGCGGTCGGATACTTCTGGGACATCCCGATCGAAGACCACGCCCGCTTGGTCGACGTGAACCTGAAGGGTCTGATCTATGGTGCGCACGCGGCGCTGCGCGTATTTCGCGCTCAGGGCCGGGGCACCCTGGTAAACGTCGGTTCGGTCGACTCCGCGGTGCCGCTGGCCCTGCAGAACACCTACGCCGCAACCAAATCCGCGGTCCGCAGTCTCGGCCATTCGTTGACCGAGGAGTTGCGGATGTCCGGTGACGACGCCATCCGGGTCGGCACCATCCTGCCGTGGGCGGTGGACACCCCGTGGTGGACCCACGCCGCCAACTACACCGGACACGAACCGCGCATGGCTGCGATGGACGACCCGCAGATCGTCGTCGAGGCCATTGTCGCCGCCTGCACCGATCCGAAGCTCGACCATCCGGTCGGTTACAAGGCCAAGGCTGCGAACGCTTCTCATTCCGTGATGCCGGGTATCACCGAACGGTTCTCGGCGGCAGTCGTGAAGTCGGAAACGGAGAAGGGAGCACCCGTGAAGGCCCATCCTGGGGCCATCCACGATCCGAATCCGGGCAGCACCGGGATCTCCGGCGGTATCCGCGAACGGATGGTCGCCGAGGACTCCCGCTGACACCGGTCGGCGTCGCTCGTTGTTGTGCGCCGCCGCGCCCTGCTGGTCGAGCAGCGCCGCCGTGCCCTGCTGGTCGAGCAGCGCCGCCGTGCCCTGCTGGTCGAGCAGCGCCGCCGTGCCCTGCTGGTCGAGCAGCGTCGACGTGCCCTGCTGGTCGAGCAGCGTCGACCGAGCGAAGCGAGGACGCCGCGCCCGTCGAGGCCGCCCGTCGAGGCCACCGAGGCGACCCGCAGCTCCTGTCGGTGCGGCGTGATTCGATTGCCAGAGAAATGGCGATCGGGAAATCGATCCTTGACTCGAACGTATGTTCGAGTATTGTGGAGGCATGCCATCGGGGGCGGGGGCCGAATCCACATCGGTGGACCCATCACAGCACTCGGTCGAACCACGCCTTCGTCTCGACGATGAACTCGCCGCCTCCGAACTCATCGAGGTGTTGAGTCATTGCGCCGGGCTGGCGGCAGCGTCCGCGCATCGAATGATGGTCGTTGCCAGCCTCATTCACGACGAGCGCGAGATGGACTACGCCCAGCAGCGCGCCGAGACCCACAGCGGCGAACTCGACTCCATCGAAGCCTTCGAGAACCTGTCAGCGCGGGTGGCCGCCGGCGAGAACCCCTACGAGCAGTTCGGCCCGAACGGACTCGAGCAGGCCATCGCCGAAGTCGGTGCCACTCTGACGGTGACACCGGCCGAGGCGAAAGAGCTGATCGAGGCCGGTGACGCGCTGCGCTATCGACTCGCCTTCACCGGACACGCCCTGGCGTGCGGTCGAATCGACAAGCGTCGCTTCCTGATCGCCCTCAAACGCACCGACCTCATCACCGATACCGACGAGATGCAGACCGTCGACGCCCATCTGGCCGAGGCGACCTTCGCCCGCGCGCCGATGTCGACGGCGCGCTTCACCGCCATGGTCGACTCGATCGTCGCCAAGTGGGCGCCCGACGCGATCCGCCGACGCAAAGAGCGGGTGAAGGGTGATCGCAAGGTGACGGTCACGCCTGATCGGTTCACACCCGGACAGTCCCGGATCGGCGGCACGCTGCCCGCCGCCGATGCCGCCGAGTTCGATGCCCGGCTGTCGTCGATGGCCACCGCGGTCCATGCCGGTGACCCTCGAACCCTGCCCATGCGACGCGCCGACGCCCTCAAAGCCCTCGCCCGGGGCGAAGCGGCTCTCACCTGCCTATGCGACGACTGCGCCGCTGCCCCAGGCGACACCGACTCGCCGCACGACGTCGATGCGGAAGTAGCCGCCGCCGCTGAACGTGTCGTGGACCCGTCCGCCGACAGCGTGGTCGCCGAGCCCCGCGACACGAACGCCTCACCATCGCTCGCACCGCGCGCGACCTTCCACATCGTGGTGAATCTGTCGACGCTGATCGGTCTCGACGACGATCCCGCGTTTCTCGACCGGCACAGCATCCTTGACGCCGACACCGCCCGAACCCTTCTAGCCGAAGCCCGACGCACCTACATCCATCCCACCCCCGCCAACCCCGACGCCCCACCGGCCCCAGCACCGGTCGCCGACGCCAACAGTTCAGCGACCCGGTACGCCCCGTCGAAGAAGCTGCAGGCCCTGGTTCGTGCGGGCGAACTGTGCTGCACCTTTCCGGGCTGCAATGCGCCGGTCTGGCAGATCGACCTCGACCACACCGAACCCTTCGACCACGCCGACCCACGTCGCGGCGGCCCGACCGATGCGCGCAATCTGAAGCCGCTGTGCCGGTTTCATCACCGCATCAAGACCTTCACCAGCTGGCAGGACCACCAAGACGAACTCCAGACCGCCTGGTACACCACACCCACCGGACACATGTTCGTCGGCAACGCCTTCAGCGGACGCGACCTGTTCAACAAGCTCACCCCGAGCCGGCCACCCGATCACCCAGCACGGTCGAGGCTCAACGACCTGCGCGACAACGACTTCCGACGCCAGCAGCGCGCCGACAAACGCTGGAACGACGCCAACCCGCCGCCCTTCTAGACATCGGTCACGGCCTCTGTGGAGCCCCCGTAGTAGCGGCGCAGGAATTCGTCGCGGTACTCGGTGTACGTGCCGTTCTCGATGGCCTCGCGGGCTCGGTCGACGAGAGTGACGATGAACGACACGTTGTGCAGCGTCGCGAGAGTCGCGCCGAGTCCTTCCTTCGCCTTGAACAGATGGTGCAGGTAGGCCCGGCTGTACTGCGACGTGTAGTTTTCCACCTCGGGGTCGAGCGACCGGAAGTCGCTGCGGTACTTGGCATTGGTCACGTTGTACCGGCCGTCGAGTGAGTAGATCGCACCATTGCGGGCGACCCGGGTGGGCGACACGCAGTCGAAGGTGTCCACGCCGTTCTCGATGGCGGTGAAGATGTCGTCGGGTTCACTGATCCCCAGTAGATGCTTCGGGGAGTCCTCCGGGAGCTCGTCGTTGACCCAGCCGACAATGGTGCCGAGGTTGTCCTTCTCGAGTGCGCCACCGATGCCGTAGCCGCCGAAACCCTTGCCGCCGACAGCACGGTCCGCCTCGCTCAGCGCGACGAGATCGCGCGCCGCTTTGCGCCGCAGATCCTCGTACTGCGCGCCCTGGATGACCCCCCACAGGGACTGCTGCGGCCGATGCGCACGCTCGACGCTCAACCGATTGTGCTCATCGAGGCACCGGATCGCCCACAGTCGCGTTCTCTCCAGCGAATTCACCTGGTAGTCACGGGTGTTCATCAGCGTGGTCAACTCGTCGAAAGCGAAGATGATGTCGGCGCCCAGCTGGTGCTGGATCTGCATCGACACCTCGGGGGTGAATCGATGAGCCGAGCCGTCCAGGTGTGACTTGAAGGTCACCCCGTCGTCGTCCACCCGCGAGAGCCGTTCCTTGCCATTGGCGGTGAGGTCGTCGTCGGGAGTGCCGGTGGCCTCCATCGAGATGACCTTCTTGAACCCCGCACCGAGCGACATCACCTGGAAGCCACCACTGTCGGTGTAGGTGGGGCCCCGCCAGTTCATGAACGCCCCGAGCCCACCCGCCGCGTCGATGATCTCCGGCCCCGGCTGCAGATAGAGGTGGTAGGCGTTCGCGAGTACTGCCTGGGCGCCCAAGGCGGCGACGGACTCGGGCAGGACCGTCTTGACGGTGGCCTTGGTACCGACGGGCACGAACGCAGGGGTGTGGATCGGCCCGTGCGGGGTGGCGATCGTCCCCGTGCGCCCACGGGTGCCGGGCAGGGTCGTGCCGACGGTGTACGTGGGGTCGGCGATGTCGGTTCCGGTACTGCTCACGCCGAGAATCTTCGCAGGTCGAGCCGTGTCACCCAAACCGGCGCGGGCATACGGCCTTGGTGCGACGACCGCCACGTTCGCTACGGTGGGAAACCATGTCGCGCAGAACTCGCACACCCGGTACCGCAGCGAACAGCCTTTCCACGGCAGTGAGGGTCGCGGGCGCGACCCTCGGGCTGTCGGTGGCGATGATGGCGCTGGCTGCGTGCGGCGAGGAGCAGGACGTCACCGCGGCTTCGTCGATGCCGGCCACCAGTGCGGCCGCGACGAGTGAGCAGACCGACGGTCCCGCGACCTCGCCCCCGGTGGTCCCCGGTCGCAAACCGGTGTCGACGACACCGTCGAGCACGGTCGCCTCCGACGACTCCGACACCACCTGCGGCACCATTCCCGGTCCCGACGGCGCGCTGCGCGTACTGGTCCTCGCCGGCGACGTGACCTGCGACTCGGCTCGGAGCATCGCCACCCAGTACGGACCGAAGATCACCACCGGCCAGCAGCAGTCGGTGGCCGGTTGGACCTGCGCGCCCTCGCAGCTCGAGGGCGTCCTGGCAGCCTGCCAGAAGGGCACCACGGTGATCGGTTTCGCACCGTGATGCCGACCCCGCCCGCCGGCGCTTGACCCTCACGCGACGTCAGGCATCAGGGTAGGTCCCGTGAGCGAGGAAAAGCGCACCGAGAGCAAGGACACCCGCGACCTGACCGTGGGTGTCGTCGCCGGGTTGGTGGGGGTCAGTATCCGCACCCTGCATCACTACGACCAGGTCGGTCTGGTGGTGCCATCCGGCCGGACCCCGGCCGGTTATCGCGTCTACGACGACACCGACATCGAACGTCTCCACCAGGTACTCACCTACCGTGAGCTGGGCTTTTCCCTCGAGCAGATAGCGACCCTGCTCGACGATCCGGACGTGGACCCGCTGGGTCACCTCGAGACGCAGCACGAGCTGCTGACCGAGCGGATCGATCGCCTGCTCCGGATGGTCGCATCACTGGAGGAGATGATGAACGCCAAGAAGGAAGGCATCGCCCTGTCGGCGGCAGAGCAGGCCGAGATCTTCGGGGACCAATGGCCTGGCGAGGAGTATGCCGCCGAAGCCGAGGAGCGCTGGGGCGACACCGACGCCTGGAAGCAGAGCCAGACGCGGACCGCGAAGTACTCCAAGCAGGACTGGCAGCGCATCAAGGACGAGACCGACGACCTGGAACGACGCCTGGCAGACGCCATGCGCCACGAGGTGACACCCGGTTCGGCGGAGGCCAACGCACTCGCCGAGGAGCACCGGGCACAGATCGGTCGCTTCTACGACTGCGACCACGCCATGCAGGTCTGCCTGGCCGACATGTACGTCGCGGACCCGCGGTTCACCGAGCACTACGACGCGCAGGCACCCGGTCTCGCCGTCTTCGTCCGCGAGGTGATCCGCGCCAACGCGGAGCAACAGTGACCGATGCCGGGCACGGTCGCCGACCGCAGGACGAGTTCGGCGACCGTGTGCCGGCGGTTCACGTACGAAGCACTCCATACGTGGTCGGATTCGACTAAGTTCGGTGCTCATGACCACCGACCCGGGCGTCCACAATCAGAGTGGTGGCGCCCGCGCCACCACCAACATCGGCGATGCGATGTCCCTGCGCACCGTCTTCACCCGCGCCGGTGAGGCCACCGACCTCCCCAAGTTCGCGCTGGGTGACTCGATGTTGTTGCCCGAGACGGCTTATCAGATCGTCCACGACGAGGCGATGCTCGACGGCAACGCGCGTCTGAATCTCGCGACCTTCGTCTCCACCTGGATGGACGACGAGGCGCAGAAGCTGTACGCGGAGACCGTCGACAAGAACATGATCGACAAGGACGAGTATCCACAGACGGCCGCGATCGAGGACCGGTGCTGGCGCATCCTCGCCGACCTGTGGCACAACCCGGATGTCGACAACGCGATCGGCACCTCGACCATCGGATCGTCGGAGGCCTGCATGCTCGGCGGCCTCGCCCTCAAACGGCACTGGCAGACCCGACGCCGCGCCGAGGGCAAGTCGACCGAGAACCCCAACATCGTGCTCTCGACCGCGGTCCAGGTCTGCTGGGAGAAATTCTGCAACTACTTCGAGGTCGAACCCAAATGGGTGCCCATCAGTCCCGATCACCTCGTGCTCGACGGTCATGACCTCGAGAAGTACGTGGACGAAAACACCATCGGCGTCGTGGCCATCATGGGCCAGACCTACACCGGCATGTACGAGCCGGTCACGGAGATCGCGGCCAAGCTCGACCAGATCCAGGCCGACACCGGCCTCGACGTGAAGATCCACATCGACGGCGCGTCGGGCGCGATGATCGCCCCCTTCTGCCAGCCCGACCTCGAGTGGGACTTCCGCGTCGATCGCGTGGTCTCCATCAACACCTCCGGCCACAAATACGGTTTGGTGTATCCGGGCGTCGGCTGGATCGTGTGGCGTGACACCGACGCACTGCCGGAGAGCATGGTGTTCCACTGCTCGTACCTCGGCGGCGACATGCCGACGCTCGCGCTCAACTTCTCCCGCCCCGGAGCGCAGGTCCTGCTGCAGTACTACATGTTCCTGCGGCTTGGTCGCGACGGCTTCACCCAGGTCCAGCAGGGCTCCCTCGATGTCGCGCAATGGCTTTCGTCGCAGATCGCGCAGATCAACGGCCTCGAACTGGTCAGCAAGGGCGACACCATCCCGGTCTTCGCCTGGAAACTGAAGGCCGGGCACACCGAGAACTGGAACCTCTACGATCTGTCCGATCGGCTGCGTATGAAGGGCTGGCTCGTTCCCGCCTACCCGATGGCCGACGACCTCGCCGACCTGACCGTGCAGCGGATCGTGGTGCGCGCCGGGCTGAGTCATGACCTCGCCCGGGCTCTGATCGCCGACATCCAGACCGAGGTCGAGTTCCTCGACCGCCTGGAGAGCCCGATGCCGCGCGAGGGCGACGGGTCACACTTCCACCACTGAGTCAGTCGAGCAGCGCCTGCGCCACCCGCTCCAGAGCCGCGACCCGACTTCCCTTGACCAGCACCGCGGTTCGGTCGTCGAGATCGCCCAGTTCGGCCACCACGGCGTCCACGTCGCGGACGTGGCGCGCAGTGTCGCCGTAACCTGTCTCGGCGACCGCGATGACCTCGATCCCGAGGCCACGGGCCTCCAGCGCGATCGCATGATGCTGGGCCGGCGAGTCGGTACCGAGTTCGGCCATGGTGCCGAGCACCGCCACCCGGCGCGACGCCGGGAGTGCGGCCAGCGAACGCAGCGCGGCCGACATCGACGTCGGGTTCGCGTTGTAGGCATCGTTCAGCACCACGACACCGCGCGACGACGTCGCGAGTTCCATTCGCAGGCCGGACAATTGCGCGGCGAGCAACCCGCCCGCCATCGCGTCGACCGGCACTCCGAGCCCACCGGCGGCGGCCGCTGCGGCCAACGCGTTGGGGACCTGATGTTCGCCGCGCGCGCCCAGCCGGACATCGGTCGACCCCCACGGGGTGTGCATACGGAACGACGCCCGCAGTTCGTCGTCCATGACGATGTCGGACGCGTACACGTCGGCATCCGGCGAGAGTCCGTAGCGCAGGACCCGAGCCGAAGTGCGGTCCGCCATCGCCGCGACGTACCGGTGGTCGGCGTTGAGCACCGCGATCCCGTCGGCCGGGAGCGATTCCACCAGTTCGCCTTTCGCGCGCGCCACGGACTCGATGTCGCCGAACAGCTCCAGGTGCACGCCTTCGACTCGGGTGATCACGCCGACCGTCGGGTTCGCGATGGAGCACAGCAGGTCGATGTGGCCGATGCCGCGCGCGCCCATCTCGAGGACCACCGCCTCCACGTCGTCGGCGGCCGCGGCGAGGGTGATCGGGAGCCCGAGCTCGTTGTTGAACGACTTCTCGCTGGCCGCGGTGCGGTAGGTGGTGCCGAGCACGCCGGCGAGCAGATCCTTGGTCGACGTCTTGCCCACCGATCCAGTGACCCCCACGACGCGATCGGGGATTCGTGAACGGACAGCCCGGCCGAGGTCGGCCAGCGCTAGTGCGGTGTCGGCGACGCGGATGGCGGTCCCACCGACCGGATCGGTCCGAGAGGTCAGGTAGGCGGTGGCGCCGCCGTCGAGCGCCGCCGGGATGAAGTCGTGGCCGTCGCGCTCGGCCACGATCGGTACGAACAGCTGCCCCGGCCGGATGCTGCGCGAGTCGATGCCCGCTCCGTCGATCTGCACGTCGGGGCCGAGGAGTTCCCCGCCCACGGCCTCCGCGACCTCGCTCGCTCTGAATTGCACGGTCTCACGCTAGCCGACGACGCTCCCCTGCCGGCTGAGCCGAGTCGAAGTCCCCGCACACACCGAGAACCCGATTGCACGGGGCCGTATCGTGACAGTCATGTCTTCTCGGCTGCTGCGTCTGGTGGTTCTCTACGGTGGCGTCTCCGCCGAGCACGATGTGTCACGTGTCACGGCTGCGCACGTCCTGGCCGCGGCCGACCGGAACAAGTACGACCTGGTCCCCATCGGCATCGCCAAGGACGGGACGTGGTTGCGCAACGACAAGGCGATCGCGGCCATCACCGACGGGACGCCCCTGCCCGACACTCTCGAGGTCGCCGGGACCGTCGTCGAACCGCTGACCGAACTGCGAGGTCACGCAAGCGAGGCCATCACGGTCGTCCTCCCTCTTCTGCACGGTCCGCACGGTGAGGACGGCACCATCCAGGGGATGCTCGAGCTGTTCAAGCTGCCCTACGTCGGTGCGGGTGTGCTGTCGTCGGCGGTCTGCATGGACAAGGCGATGGCCAAGATCGTCGCCGAGCAAGCCGGCATCCCACAGTGTCGCTGGGTCGAGTTCCGCGACGGCGTCGACGACCCGGAGACGATCACCACTCGCGCAATCGACGCGCTGGGGCTTCCGGTGTTCGTCAAACCGGCGAACCTCGGCTCGTCGGTGGGCATCACCAAGGCGCACGACGAGCGCGAGCTCGACGCGGCCGTCGATCTCGCCCTCCGGTACGACAACGTGGTCATCATCGAGGAGGCGGTGACCGGGCGCGAGATCGAGGTCGCCGTTCTCGGTGACACGGCACCCGAGACGTCGGTCCCGGGCGAGATCAAACCCGGCAGCGACTTCTACGACTACGAGGACAAGTACGTCACCGGCGCCGCCCAGCTGGTCATCCCCGCGGCCGTGTCCGAGGCGGCGGCAGCCGAGGTGCGCGAACTCGCCGCGAAGACGTTCACCGCGATGCGGTGCAGTGGGATGGCCCGCGTCGACTTCTTCTACGAGGAATCCGGGCGCGGCTGGTTGCTCAACGAGGTCAACACGATCCCGGGCTTCACCCCGGGGTCGATGTATCCCAAACTGTGGGAGGCCACCGGCGTGCCCTACCCGGATCTGATCGACTCGCTGGTCACCTTCGCGCTAGAGGTGCACCGCCGCCGCGCGGGGTTCTCCACCGAGCACTGACCCTGCGATCCGTAGCGGACATGTGCACATAGCGCGCATGTTTTCCACAGATCCCGAGGGTGTCGGGTTGTAGCATCGCAACCGTGACCGACTCCCAGTCTGCGCGGGCCCTGCGGGTGTTGGTCTATTCCGACGACTCACAGACCCGCGCGCAGGTCATCGGCGCGATCGGCACACATCCCGATCCCGGTATCCCACCCGTCAGCTTCATCGAGGTCGCCACGGCCCCAATGGTGTTCGCGCAGCTCGACGCCGGTGTCATCGACGCCGTCATCGTCGACGGCGAGGCCACCCCGGTCGGCGGCATGGGCCTGGCGAAGCAGATGAAGGACGAACTCGATCCCAGCCCGCCGGTCCTGGTCCTCCTCGGCCGCGCCGACGACCGGTGGCTCGCGGACTGGTCCCGGGCCGACGCCGTGGCCGTGCTGCCCGTCGACCCGATCGTCCTCCCACGTGCGTTCGTCGACATGATCGGAAACGCCGAACTCTAGAAAACAGTGACTCGCGCCACACACTGACACTAGGCTTGTGTTGCAGCTCACATTCGTACTGGCGGACCAGATCGTCCACCAGCGCGGATAGGACGAACACCCGGGCCGGTCACACCGAACAGGTGCACTCCGGTCGCCACAAGCGAGGAGGGGTCCGCGCTTTGAACGCCTACGTCCCGATCATGATCCTCGGGGCAATCGGCGTGGCGTTTGCCGTTTTCAGCGTCTTCATCGGCATCGCGATCGGACCGAAACGGTACAACCGCGCCAAACTCGAGCCCTACGAGTGCGGCATCGAGCCGGTCGAACAGAGCCTGCTCTATCCGTCACGTAGCACCGCGGGCGGCCCGGTGGCGACCGGCTCGGTCCAGCGCGTACCGGTCAAGTACTACCTCACCGCGATGCTCTTCATCATCTTCGACATCGAGATCGTCTTCCTCTACCCGTGGGCCGTCGCCTTCGACTCACTCGGATGGTTCGGTCTCATGGCGATGCTCCTTTTCATCCTCAACGTCTCCGTCGCATACGCCTACGAGTGGCGACGCGGCGGACTGAGTTGGGACTGAGAGCTTTTCGCACGATCTGACACCGGCAAGGAGGCCACCATGGGACTCGAGGAGAAACTCCCCAGCGGATTCCTGCTGAGTACCGTCGAGGATCTGGCGGGCTTCATGCGCAAGGGCTCGCTGTGGCCGGCGACATTCGGACTCGCGTGCTGCGCCATCGAGATGATGGCCACCACGTCGGGACGTTACGACCTCGCCCGCTTCGGGATGGAGGCGTTCCGGGCATCTCCGCGGCAGGCCGACCTCATGATCGTCGCCGGCCGCGTCAGCCAGAAGATGGCACCCGTCCTCCGTCAGATCTACGACCAGATGCCGGAGCCCAAATGGGTTCTCGCGATGGGGGTCTGCGCGTCGTCGGGCGGGATGTTCAACAACTACGCCATCGTCCAGGGCGTCGATCATGTGGTGCCCGTCGACATCTACCTGCCGGGTTGCCCGCCGCGGCCGGAGATGCTCCTGCACGCGATCCTGAAACTGCACGAGAAGATCCAGGAGATGCCGCTCGGGGTGAACCGTGACGAGGCGATCTGGGCGGCCGAACGCGCCGCACTCCAGGCCACCCCCACGATCGAGCTCAAGGGGCTGCTCCGATGACCACGGAACCCGCCCCCCCACCGCCCGTGACATCCGACCCGCTCGCCTCGCCCCCGGCGTCGGGCGCCGAGCAGATCGGCGTCCGGCACGGCCTGTTCGGTCCGCCCGGAACCGGCGACACGTCGGGGTACGGCGGATTGATCCGACCGGTCACGCTGCCGCCCAGTTCGTCCCGTCCGTACGGCGGCTACTTCGACGAGATCGCCGATTGCCTGCTCGACGAGCTGGGCGAGACTTACGACGACGCCATCGAGAAGGTCGTGGTCTTCCGCGACGAGATGACCATCCATGTTGTGCGCGAACATCTTCCGTCCGTGGCGTTGACACTTCGCAATGCGCCCGCGCTTCGCTTCGAACTCTGCCTGGGGGTCAACGGGGTCCACTACCCCGGCGACGCCGAGCGAGAGCTCCACGCGGTCTATCCCCTTGCCTCACTGACCCACGGGCGACGGGTGCGGCTCGAGGTCGCCGCGCCGGACACCGATCCGCACATCCCGAGCATCTGTGACATCTACCCCACCAACGACTGGCACGAACGCGAGACCTACGACTTCTTCGGCATCGTCTTCGACGGCCACCGATCACTGACCCGGATCGAGATGCCCGACGACTGGGAGGGCCATCCTCAGCGCAAGGATTACCCGCTCGGCGGAGTTCCGGTGGAGTACAAGGGAACCCGCGTCGACCCGCCCGACCGCAGGAGGTCGTACAACTGATGCCCGACACCCACACCCGTACCTACACCGTGTCCGGGCAGGACTGGGACTCGATCGTGTCCGACGTCCGCACCCGCGCCGAGCAGCAACCCGGAGACGAA
The DNA here is from genome assembly GCF_042743165.1 of Gordonia sp. NPDC058843. Classification (NCBI taxonomy): domain Bacteria; kingdom Bacillati; phylum Actinomycetota; class Actinomycetes; order Mycobacteriales; family Gordoniaceae; genus Gordonia; species Gordonia sp. NPDC058843. Next base: position 187,481 of record NZ_JBHYNC010000006.1, on the reverse strand, counting down.
CGCATCGTCGTCAACATGGGTCCGCAACATCCGTCGACGCACGGGGTGCTGCGCCTGATCCTGGAGATCGAAGGCGAGACCGTCACCGAGGCTCGCTGCGGAATCGGCTATCTGCACACCGGGATCGAGAAGAACCTGGAGTATCGGAACTGGACCCAAGGGGTCACGTTCGTCACGCGGATGGACTACCTGTCGCCGTTCTTCAACGAGACCGCCTATTGCCTCGGAGTGGAGAAGCTCCTCGGCATCACCGACGACATCCCGGAGCGCGCCACCGTCATCCGGGTGATGCTGATGGAACTCAACCGCATCTCCAGTCATCTCGTCGCCTTGGCCACCGGCGGAATGGAACTGGGTGCCGTCACGGCGATGTTCCTCGGATTCCGCGAGCGGGAGTCCATCCTCGACCTGTTCGAGCACATCACGGGCCTCCGGATGAACCACGCCTACATCCGGCCCGGAGGAGTCGCCCAGGACCTACCGGCGGACGGCATCGAGCGGGTCGCCGAGGTGATCGGCCAACTCCCCACTCGTCTCGACCAACTCGGAGACCTGCTCACCGACAACTACATCTGGAAGGCGAGGACGCAGGGCGTCGGTTATCTCGACCTCACCGGCTGCATGGCGCTCGGGATCACCGGCCCGGTACTACGGTCGACCGGCTACCCGCACGATCTGCGCAGGTCCGAACCGTACTGCGGTTACGAGGACTACGAGTTCGACGTGATCACCGAGGACACCTGCGACTCCTACGGCCGCTACCTGATCCGCGTCCGCGAGATGCGCGAGTCCCTCCGCATCGTCGAACAGTGTCTGGAGCGTCTCCGCCCGGGGCCGGTGATGGTCGCTGATCGCAAACTCGCCTGGCCCGCCGACCTCGCTCTCGGACCCGACGGACTGGGCAACTCGCCCGAGCACATCGCCCGGATCATGGGCACCTCGATGGAAGCCCTCATCCACCATTTCAAGCTGGTCACCGAGGGCATGCGGGTACCGGCCGGGCAGTGCTACGTGGCCGTCGAATCACCGCGCGGCGAACTCGGCGTCCACATGGTCAGCGACGGCGGCACACGCCCGTACCGTGTCCACTTCCGCGACCCGTCGTTCACGAATCTGCAAGCTGTCGCGGCGATGTGCGAAGGCGGAATGGTTGCCGACGTGATCACCGCGGTGGCCAGCATCGACCCGGTGATGGGAGGCGTGGACCGATGACCGATCCCGTGTTCGTGGACCTGACCACCGCGCCGCCGCCGGAAGGCTCGGCCCCGGCCCACGCCGACCCCGTCCCGACCATCACCTTCGACGGTCCGGATGGCTACCCGGACGACGTCGTCGAACGACTCACCGCCGAAGCGCTTCCGATCATCGCCCGCTACCCCCAGGCGCGTTCGGCGTTGCTCCCGCTGCTGCACCTCGTGCAGTCCCAGGACGGCCATCTCACCCGCGCCGGCATCGAGTTCTGCGCTGCACAACTGGAACTGACCGCCGCACAGGTCGCATCTGTCGCCACCTTCTACTCCATGTACCGACGCACACCCACCGGCGAGTATCTCGTCGGCGTGTGCACCAACACCCTCTGCGCCACCCTGGGCGGCGACGAGATCCTGCGCGCCGTCTGCGACCACCTGGGCGTCGAACCCGGGGACACCACGGCCGACCGCCGCATCACGATCGAGCACATCGAATGCAACGCGGCCTGCGACTTCGCGCCGGTGGTGATGGTCAACTGGGAGTTCTTCGACGACCAGACCCCGGAGTCGACCATCGAGTTGATCGAGGACCTCCGCGCAGGGGTCGAAGTCGCCCCGGCTCGAGGCACCGGTCCCGTGCGGTCGTTCCGCGGGACCGAACGCGACCTGGCCGGGCCCCCGCTGGTTGAGCCGGCACCGAGCGCAGCCAGGAGCCGAGTCGAAGCCACCTCCCAGCCACCACGCCCAGCACCCGAGCCCGAACCCCCGGAGACCCCGGTCCTCTCCCGACACTGGGACGAGCCGAACTCCTGGACCCTCGACAACTACCGGCGCCACAACGGTTATCGAGCGTTGTCGACCGCGTTGACGACCCCTCCCGACGACATCATCGCGACTGTCAAGGCCTCCGGCCTCCGCGGCCGGGGAGGTGCGGGGTTCCCGGTCGGGATGAAGTGGTCGTTCATCCCCCAGGACGATCCCGCCGAACCCGGACCCACCGTCCCGCACTATCTCGTGGTCAACGCCGACGAATCCGAACCCGGCACCTGCAAGGACATGCCGCTGATGCTCGCGTCGCCGCACACCCTCGTCGAGGGTGTGATCATCGCGGCGTATGCGATCCGCGCGCACCACGCGTTCATCTACGTGCGCGGCGAAGTCGCCTCGGTACTGCGGCGGTTGCGTACGGCCGTCGACGAGGCCTACGCCGCAGGCTATCTCGGCACCGACATCCTGGGTTCCGGCTTCGACCTGGAACTGGTCGTCCATGCCGGCGCGGGTGCCTACATCTGCGGCGAGGAGACCGCGCTGCTCGATTCGCTGGAGGGCCGTCGGGGACAACCCCGCCTGCGCCCACCGTTCCCGGCGGTCGCCGGACTGTATGCGAGCCCGACGGTCGTGAACAACGTGGAGTCGATCGCGAGCGTCCCGGCGATCATCCGTAACGGCGTCGACTGGTTCCGGTCCATGGGCACCGAGAAGTCCCCCGGATTCACGCTCTACTCACTCTCGGGTCATGTCACGCGGCCCGGACAATACGAAGCGCCGCTCGGTGTCTCGCTACGGGAACTGCTCGATCGCGCCGGCGGGGTGCGCGCCGGACACGAGCTGAAGTTCTGGACGCCCGGCGGGTCGTCGACGCCGATCCTGACACCGGAACACCTCGACGTCCCGCTCGACTACGAGGGCGTGGGCGCGGCCGGATCCATGCTCGGTACCAAAGCCCTCCAGATCTTCGACGAGACGACGTGCGTGGTCGGTGCGGTGCTGCGGTGGACGCAGTTCTACGAACACGAGTCCTGCGGCAAATGCACGCCCTGCCGCGAAGGCACCTACTGGCTGGTGCAACTGCTCCACCGTCTCGAGCACGAGGGTGGCACCGCCGCAGACCTCGACACCCTCGCCGATGTCACCAACAGCATCGTCGGCAAGTCGTTCTGCGCTCTCGGCGACGGTGCGGGCAGTCCGATCGTGTCGTCGCTGGAGTACTTCCGCGACGAGTATCTGGCCCACCTCGACCACGGGTGTCCGTTCGATCACTCGCAGTCGACCATCTGGTCGGGAGGCGTTCGATGACACTCACCCACGGCAGCGATCCGGCGGCCGAGACCGACAACCTGGTGGGCATCACCATCGACGGCCGCGCCCTCCGGGTTCCCAAGGGCACCTTGGTCATCCGTGCGGCCGAGCAGATCGGGATCACGATCCCGCGGTTCTGCGACCATCCGCTCCTCGAACCGGTCGGCGCCTGTCGGCAATGCCTCGTCGAAGTCGAGGGGCAGCGTAAGCCCCTCGCGTCGTGCACGACCGTGGCCACCGAGGGCATGGTCGTGCGGACGCAGCTCAGTTCCGAGATCGCGGCGGGAGCCCAGCGCGGGGTGATGGAACTCCTCCTGATCAACCACCCCCTGGATTGTCCGGTGTGCGACAAGGGTGGCGAGTGCCCCCTGCAGAACCAGGCGATGTCGGCCGGACGTTCCGAGTCGCGGTTCGACGGTGTCAAGCGGACCTTCACCAAGCCGGTCCCGTTGTCGTCGGAGGTCCTGCTCGACCGCGAGCGGTGCGTGTTGTGCGCCCGCTGCACCCGATTCTCCACCCAGATCGCCGGTGATCCGCTCATCGAGCTGGCGGATCGTGGTGCGTTGCAACAGGTCAGCATCTACGCCGACGAACCGTTCGATTCCTATTTCTCCGGCAACACCGTCCAGATCTGCCCTGTCGGGGCGCTGACCGGAGCGCAGTACCGGTTCCGCGCCCGTCCCTTCGACCTGGTGTCGACGCCGAGCGTGTGCGAGCACTGCGCGAGTGGGTGCGCTCAGCGCACCGATCACCGTCGAGGCAAGGTACTGCGCCGCCTCGCCGGTGACGATCCCGAGGTCAACTCGGAGTGGAACTGCGACAAGGGACGATGGGCGTTCGCCTACGCGTCGTCGACCGAGCGGATCACGGCCCCACTCGTCCGCGACCGGCACGGCGAGCTGCGTGAGGTGTCGTGGGCGCATGCCGTGCGCACCGCGGCGCAGGGGTTGGCCCGCACGCTCGGCGATGCCGGTGTCCTCACCGGTGGCCGGTTGACCGTCGAGGACGCCTACGCGTACTCACGATTCGCGCGAACCGTGCTGCACACGAACGACATCGACTTCCGCGCCCGCAGCCACAGCACCGAGGAGGCCGACTTCCTCGCGGCCCGCGTCGCCGGGCGCGGACTCGAGACCACGTACGAGGACCTGTCCGCCGCACCCGCGGTGCTGCTGGCGGGTTTCGAGCCCGAGGAAGAGTCCCCGATCGTCTTCCTTCGCCTCCGGCAGGCGGTACGCACCGCGGGTCAACGGGTCGCGACGCTCGCCCCGTTCGCGAGTCGCGGCGCGGCCAAGCTCGACGCCACGCTCTTCCCGGTCGTGCCGGGTGACGAGGCTCGAATGCTTCGATCCGACGCGGTACTCGCCCACCTCGAACCACCCGGATCGGTCATCCTCGTCGGCGAACGGCTCGCCACCCGGCCCGGTGCGCTGCTCGCGGCCGCCGAGCTGGCCGACCGCGCCGGCGTCCGTCTGGCCTGGATTCCGCGGCGCGCCGGCGAACGAGGCGCGCTCGAGGCGGGCGCGCTGCCGGGGCTCCTGCCCGGCGGCCGGCCGCTCGACGACGATGCCGCGCGAACGCCGGTGTCGGAGATCTGGGGGACCGAACTCGACCGGCGGCCCGGGCGCGACACCGCCGGGATCATCGATGCCGCTCGCTACCACGGGCTCTCGCTGGTGGTCGCCGGAGTCGACATCGACGATCTCCCCGACCCGACCGCGGCGGCCGAGGCGCTCACCGCCGCACCGTTCGTCGTCAGCCTCGAACAACGCCCCAGCGCTGTCACCCGATCCGCGAACGTGGTGTTCCCGGTCGCCGCCGTCGCGGAGAAGGGCGGCACGTTCGTCGACTGGGAGGGCCGCCCGCGGACTTTCACCACCGCGCTGGACGATTCGGGCCACCTGTCCGACCACCGCATCCTCGACGCGATCGCCCGGCAGATGGGTGTCGACCTCCGGTGCGCCGACGTGCCCACCATCCACATCGACCTGCGACGGATCGGCGCATGGTCCGGACGGCGCGCCCCCATCGCCGCCGTCGCCGATCCGCGGCGTACGCCGGACGCGGGCCAGGCGATTCTGGCCGGATGGCACATGTTGCTCGACGACGGCCGGATGCAAGACGGGGAACCACATCTGGCCGGCACCGCCCGCCCCCCGGTGGCCCGCCTGGCTCCGTCGACCGCAGCCGAAGCCGGCGTCGGGGCGGGTGATCGTCTGCGCATCAGTACCGCAGACGGCGCCATCACCGTGCCGGTCGAGATCACCGACATGCCGGATCGGGTCGTGTGGCTCCCACTGTTCTCGCCCGGCTCGCACGTCCACGCTGAGCTGCGCGCGGAGGAAGGCGATCTCGTCGCTCTCGCACCGGCCCCTGCACCGGTCGACATCACAGACGACACCGAAGGGGGCGCCCCGTGACGCTCGCCGCCGACTTCCCCACGCTCGACGACTTCGGGCACGATCCGATCTGGCTCATCGTCGCCAAGGCGGTCGCCGTGTTCGCGTTCCTCGTCGTCAACCCACTCGTCGCGATCCTTCTGGAGCGAAAGATCATGGCGCGCATGCAGACCCGGATCGGCCCGAACCGGGTCGGCCCCAAGGGTATCCTGCAGAGCCTCGCCGACGGGGTCAAGCTCGCACTCAAGGAGGGGATCATCCCCTCCGGCGTCGACAAGGTCATCTACCTGCTCGCACCGATCATCGCGGTCGTCCCGGCGGTGATGGCCTTCGCGGTCATCCCGTTCGGACCGATGGTGTCGGTCTTCGGTCACCAGACACCCCTGCAACTCACCGATCTCCCGGTCGGGGTCCTCTACGTCCTGGCCGTGACGTCGGTGGGCGTGTACGGAATCGTGCTGGCGGGCTGGTCGTCGGGGTCCACCTATCCGCTGCTCGGCGGACTCCGATCGACCGCCCAGGTCATCTCGTACGAGATCGCGATGGGACTCACCTTCGCCGCGGTGTTCCTCGACGCCACCACCATGTCGACGTCGGGAATCGTTGCCGCACAGGAACACCACTGGTATGTCCTGCTGCTCCTGCCCTCGTTCGTCATCTACGCCATCTCGATGGTCGGCGAAACCAACCGGGCGCCGTTCGACCTTCCCGAGGCCGAGGGCGAACTGGTGGGCGGATTCCACACCGAGTACTCGTCGTTGAAGTTCGCGATGTTCATGCTCGCCGAGTACATCAACATGGTCACCGTCTCCGCGCTCGCCACCACCCTGTTCCTCGGTGGATGGCAGGCGCCGTGGCCGGTCAGCGCCTTCGACTGGGCGAATTCCGGCTGGTGGCCCGTCCTCTGGTTCACCCTCAAGGTGTGGGCATTCCTGTTCGTGTTCATCTGGCTGCGAACCAGTCTGCCGCGCCTGCGATACGACCAGTTCATGAATCTGGGCTGGAAGGTCCTGATCCCCATCTCGCTCACATGGGTGATGGTCGTCGCGATCATCCGCGCCGCGTTCGCCGGCGACGATGCCGATCTCACCCGGGCGCTTGTGTCCGCCGGTGCCGGACTGGTGGTCACCGGGCTGATCGCCTACGCGGTCTGGCGGTTGATGCGGGTCCCCGACGTCCCGGACGCGGCGGAGGAGTCAAGGGATCCGACAGCACCCGACGAGTTCGACCCCATGGCCGGTGGATTCCCCGTGCCGCCCATGCCCAGAAGCGTGAGGGAGACCACCGATGCCTGACTTCCTGAAGCCGGTGAGCGGGTTGCGCGTCACCTTCGGTGGCATGTTCCAGCCGACGATCACCGAGCAGTATCCCGAGGAGAAGCGACCGACCGCGGCCCGCTATCACGGCCGCCACCAACTCAATCGGCACCCCGACGGCCTCGAGAAGTGCATCGGTTGCGAACTGTGCGCCTGGGCGTGCCCGGCCGACGCCATCTACGTGGAGGGTGCCGACAACACGCCCGACGAGCGCTACTCACCCGGCGAACGGTACGGAAGCGTCTACCAGATCAACTATCTGCGGTGCATCGGCTGCGGACTGTGCATCGAGGCGTGCCCCACGCGAGCACTCACGATGACCAACGACTACGAACTCGCCGACGACAACCGCGCCGACCTCATCTACGAGAAGGACCGTCTGCTGGCCCCGCTACAACCGGGCGTCGCGGCGCCGCCGCACGCGATGGCGCCGGGGTCCACCGAGGAGAACTACTACCGGGGAGAAGTCAGTGCCGACGGCCGCGTGACCCTGCCGAACCCGACGGTACGAGTGAGCAGCGAGGAGACGCGGCCATGACCCCCGCGGACACCGTGTGGCTCGCCGACGAAGTGGTGCGCACCTCCACCGGTGAAGCGATCCAGTTCTGGGTTCTCGGTGCCGTCGCGGTCGCGGGAGCGCTGGGAGTCGTCCTCGCCACCAAGGCCGTCTACTCGGCGATCTTCCTGGCCACCACGATGATCGTGCTCGCCGTCTTCTACGTCGCGCAGGGGGCGCTGTTCCTCGGTGTGGTGCAGGTGGTGGTCTACACCGGCGCGGTGATGATGCTGTTCCTGTTCGTCATCATGCTGATCGGGATCGACTCCTCGGATTCGCTGCGGGAAACACTACGCGGACAGCGCCTTTACGCCACATTGATCGGCCTGGGCTTCGGGATTCTGCTCATCGCCGGTATCGGCAGCGCCACCATCGGTGTGGTCACCGGCGCCACTGGGTCCGGCGTCATGGCCGCCGGGAGCGACTCCTCCGTCGAGGCCATCGCCGAACTGATCTTCGTCCGCTACCTGTGGGCGTTCGAGCTCACGGGCGCACTGCTCATCGCCGCCACACTCGGTGCCATGGTGCTAGCGCATCGGGAACGGTTCGGGCCGCGGCTCACGCAGAAGGAACTGTCGCAGGCCCGGTTCCGCAGCGGAGTGAACCTGACCCCGCTCCCGACACCCGGCGTGTACGCGCGCCACAACGCGGTGAACGTGCCGGCACGCCTTCCCGACGGGTCGCCGTCGGAGCTGTCGGTGAACGCCATCCTGGCCGCGCGGACCCTCCGCGCCCGCCCACCCGACGATGCCGGGGGTGACCGATGAACCCGGAGAACTACCTCTACCTCGCGGCGCTGCTGTTCACCATCGGCGCCGCCGGAGTGCTGCTGCGGCGCAACGCGATCGTCGTGTTCATGTGTATCGAGCTCATGCTCAACGCGGCCAACCTCGCCTTCGTCACCTTCGCCCGGATGAACCAGTCCTTCGACGGCCAGGTCATCGCCTTCTTCACGATGGTCGTCGCCGCGGCGGAAGTGGTGGTCGGACTGGCGATCATCATGACCATCTTCCGATCACGCCGCTCGGCGTCGGTCGACGACGCGGATCTACTGAAGCGGTAGAGGAGGATTGGTGAACGCCGAACTCACTGCGTCACTGCTCTGGTCGATCCCGGCACTGCCGCTGCTCGGCGCCGCGATCCTCCTCCTCGGCGGTCGCGCAACCGACCGCTGGGGCCACCTGCTCGGCACAGGCCTCGCGATCGCGTCGTTCGCGGTCGCGCTGATGATGTTCACCGGCATGGTGTCCCGTGCGGCTGATGACCGCGCCGTGTCGGACATCCTGTTCAGCTGGGTACCGGTGGGCGAGCTACAGGTCGACTTCGGGCTCCGTCTCGACCAGTTGTCGATGTGCTTCGTACTCCTGATCACCGGCGTCGGTTCGCTCATTCACGTCTATTCGATCGGTTACATGCAGCACGATCCCGATCGTCGTCGATTCTTCGCCTACCTCAACCTGTTTCTCGCGGCCATGCTCGTGCTCCTCCTGGCCGACAACTACTTGGGTCTCTACCTCGGCTGGGAAGGCGTCGGGCTCGCGTCGTATCTGTTGATCGGTTTCTGGCAGCACAAGCCGTCGGCGGCCACCGCGGCCAAGAAGGCGTTCGTCGTCAACCGGGTCGGCGACATCGGGCTGGCCGTCGCACTGATGATCATGTTCGCCACGTTCGGATCGGTGAGCTTCACCGCGGTGTTCGGTGGCGCGTCACAGGTGGGCGAGACCACCCTCACCGCACTGGGTTTCATGCTGCTGCTCGCCGCGTGCGGCAAGTCGGCGCAGGTGCCGCTGCAGTCCTGGCTCGGCGACGCGATGGAAGGTCCGACACCGGTGTCGGCGCTGATCCACGCCGCGACCATGGTCACCGCCGGCGTCTACCTGATCGTCCGCTCGGGTCCGATCTTCGATCTGGCCCCGACGGCACAGGTCGGGGTCGTGGTCGTCGGCGCGGTCACCCTGTTGTTCGGCGCGATCATCGGTTGCGCGAAGGACGACATCAAGAAGGCGCTCGCCGCGTCGACGATGAGTCAGATCGGGTACATGGTCCTGGCCGCCGGGCTCGGGCCGGCGGGCTACGCGTTCGCCATCCTGCACCTGCTCACCCACGGCTTCTTCAAGGCGGGTCTGTTCCTCGGTGCGGGTTCGGTGATGCACGGGATGAACGACGAGACCGACATGCGTCGCTATGGTGGCCTGCGCAGCCTCATGCCGATCACCTTCGTCACCTTCGGCGTCGGCTACCTCGCGATCATCGGGGTGCCGCCGTTCGCCGGCTTCTACTCGAAGGACCACATCATCGAGGCGGCGTTCGGCGCAGGCGGAGCGAAGGGTCTGATCCTCGGTGGTGCTGCGCTTCTCGGTGCCGGCATCACCGCGTTCTACATGACCCGGGTCATGTTGCTCACCTTCTTCGGCGACAAGCGCTGGCACGACGGCTCCGACGCACCCGCACCGCATCCGCACGAGTCGCCGCGGGTCATGACCGGCCCGATGATCCTGATCGCACTCGGTTCCGTCGCATCGGGTGGACTCCTCGCCATCGGCGGATCGCTCGAGACGTGGCTCGAACCCGTTGTCGGAGAACACTCCGCGCACCATCTCATCCCGGTGTGGGCGATGACCGCGATCATCCTCCTCGTGGTCGCCGTCGGCGTCGGCGTCGCCTATCGGCAGTACGCGACTCGGCCGGTGCCGGTGATCGCACCCGAGGACGTGTCCGCGCTGACCATCGCTGCCCGCCGCGATCTGTACGGCGACGCGGTCAACGAGGAACTGCTGATGCGGCCGGGTGAGCGGTTGACCGCCGGCCTCGTCGCGGTCGAGTCCGACGGGGTCGACGCATTCACCAGCGGTGTGGGTGATGCGGTGACGGGTTCATCACGTCGAATACGCGGTTGGCAGAACGGTTATGTCCGATCCTATGCCCTGTCGATGTTCGCGGGCACCACGGCGATCGTGGCCCTGGTGATGGCGGTGAACATCCTGTGAGCATCCCCTGGTTGACCATCCTCTGGGTCGCGCCTGCTGTCGCCGCGGCGCTCATCCTCGCGATCCCGGCGCATCGGTCGACCGCGGCGAAGTGGTGTGCGCTCACGGTGTCGCTGGCGGTCCTCGTCTTGTCGGTAGGTCTCGCGATCGGTTTCGATCCGGCCGGCGAGCGCTACCAGTTCGTCGAGGACGTCAGCTGGATACCGGCGCTGGGTACGCGGTATGCGCTCGGCCTCGACGGCATCGGACTGGTCTTGGTGCTGCTCACCGCGGCGCTTCTGCCACTGCTGCTCGTCGCAGGCTGGCGGGATACGGAACCGGCAGGCTCGCTGGATCATTCGGGTGGTCGGGCACAGAAGGGCCCGCACATCTATCTGGCGTTGTTCCTCGCGACCGAGGCGATGGTGCTGATGAGCTTCGTCGCCCTCGACGTGCTGCTGTTCTACATCTTCTTCGAGGCGATGCTGATCCCGATGTACTTCCTCATCGGCGGCTTCGGTACCGGGCCGAACCGCTCGGCTGCCGCGGTGAAGTTCCTGCTGTACAACCTCTTCGGTGGCCTCCTCCTGCTGGCCGCGGTGATCGGGCTCTATGTGGTGACCGCCCAGAGCGGCATCGGCGCGGACGGTGGCGGGAGCTTCGCGCTGCCGGACATCGCTGCCGCGGTCGCGAGCGGGCAGATCGACGACACGACCGGGCTGGCCAAGCTGCTGTTCCTCGGCTTCCTGTTCGCGTTCGCGGTGAAAGCCCCGCTGTGGCCACTGCATTCGTGGCTACCCGACGCCGCCGTCGCTGCCACCCCGGCCTCGGCGGTGCTGATGATGGCCGTGATCGACAAGGTCGGGACCTTCGCGATGCTGCGATTCTGCATGCAGTTGTTCCCGGACGCGTCCCAGTACTTCGCACCGGTCGTCTGTGGCCTCGCAGTGGTGAGCGTCGTCTACGGCGCAATCCTGGCCATCGGCCAGACGGACGTGATGCGGCTCATCGCCTACACCTCCATCTCGCACTTCGGGTTCATCATCCTCGGCATCTTCGTGATGACCGACCAAGGCCAGACCGGATCCACCCTGTACATGGTCAACCACGGCATCTCCACCGCCGCACTGTTCCTCATCGCCGGGTTCCTGGTGTCACGCCGCGGGAGCACCCTGATCGCCGACTACGGCGGGGTGCAAAAGGTCGCGCCGGTGCTCGCCGGCACGTTCCTGGTCGCCGGACTCGCCACCCTCTCGCTACCCGGACTCGCCCCCTTCATCAGCGAGTTCCTGGTCTTGATCGGCACATTCACCCGATACCCGGTCGCCGCGGTGGTGGCATGCTCGGCACTCGTCCTCTCGGCGATCTACATTCTGTGGACCTATCAGCGCATGATGGGCGGGCCACCGAAGGTGGCCGATGCCCGGTCGTCGTCGATGCGGGACCTCGCGGGACGCGAGCTGGTGGTCGTCGCTCCGCTGCTCGCGCTGCTCATCGCGCTGGGGGTGTATCCGAAGCCGATGATCGACCTGATCGATCCCGCGGTGCAGGCAACGCTCACCACCGTCGGCGTCGAAGCGCCGCAACCGGCGGTGGCCGACCCCGAACCGGCTGTCGCCGACCACCCGCACGGCACCACCACTGACGCGGAGGGCAACTGATGAATCCGACCACCCTCATCGGCGATTCGATGACGCTCGCTGCCATCGACACCCCCAGCGTGGAATACGCATCGCTGTCGCCGATGCTCATCGTGTTCGGCGCCGGCGTGATCGGGGTGCTCGTCGAGGCGTTCGCGCCGCGCACACTCCGTTATCCCCTGCAACTCTCGCTGTCGCTCGGCGCGCTGGTCGTCGCTTTGGCAGCGCTCGTCACGGTGGCAACCGCGCAGACTCACGAGGGCGCGAACGGCGAGTTCGCGATGTCCGGCGCGGTGGTGATCGATCGACCGGCGCTGTATCTGCAAGGGCTGCTGCTGATCATCGCGATCATCGCAGTCGGGTTCATGGCCGAGCGTCGACTCGAACGCGTGGTGGCGCCCGTGACTCTGCGCAAGCTCGCCGGGGTCGGCGGAGCGGACGAGTCATCGGCCCGTGACGGGCTCACCAGCGGCAGCCCGGGCGGCGGCGGGGTCGACGCCGACATGTTCACCCCCTCCGGGGCGTCGGTACCCAACACCGACGCCGAGTTCGAGGCGACACGAGCCGGTGCGGTGACCACCGAGGTCTTTCCGCTCGCCCTGCTCGCGGTCGGCGGGATGATGCTGTTCCCGGCGTGCGGGGACCTGTTGACGATGTTCATCGCGCTGGAAGTGTTCTCACTACCGCTGTACCTGCTGTGCGGCCTCGCGCGGCGCCGGCGTCTCATCTCACAGGAGGCGTCACTGAAGTACTTTCTGCTGGGCGCGTTCTCGTCGGCGTTCTTCCTGTTCGGATCGGCATTCGTCTACGGCGCTACGGGTTCGCTCAACCTCTCGACGATCGGCGCATCGATCTCGGCGACCGACGACAGTGGCGGTGACACCACGTTGGCGCTCCTCGGGCTGGCACTGCTCGCCGTCGGTCTGCTCTTCAAAGTCGGTGCGGTGCCCTTCCATTCGTGGATCCCGGATGTCTACCAAGGTGCCCCGACACCGGTGACTGCATTCATGGCCGCCGCGACCAAGGTCGCCGCTTTCGGTGCCCTGTTGCGTGTGTTCTACGTCGGCTTCGACGCGCTCCGCGAACAGTGGGAACCCGCGTTGTGGGCGGTGGCGATCGCCTCGATGGTCATCGCCTCGGTGATGGCGGTGACCCAGAACGACGTCAAGCGCATGCTTGCGTACTCGTCCATCGCGCACGCCGGCTTCATCCTGCTGGGCCTCATCGCCTTCGACGAGGCCGGTCTCGGCGCCACGCTCTTCTACCTAGCCGCCTACGCGTTCACCACTCTCGGCGCCTTCGCCACCGTCGCCGTGATCCGTGAACCCGACACGGACACCGGAACCTCCGCGCGCAGCGCCGCCGTCCACGGTCCGACGCCCACCGCACGCAACCCCCACCTGTCCGGTCGCGAGGCGACCGACCTCACCCAGTGGTCGGGGCTGGGACGCCGATATCCCCTGGTGGGCGCCATGTTCGCGGTCTACCTGCTCTCGTTCGCCGGCATTCCGCTGACCAGCGGCTTCATCGCCAAGTTCGACGTCTTCGCCGCAGCCGCGGGCGCCGGAGGTGGCATCCTCGTGGTCATCGGCGTCGTCAGCAGCGCGATCGCCGCCTACGTCTACATCCGCATCATCGTGGCCATGTTCTTCGACGACGTCCCCACCACCGGCGCCCCACACGTCGTGAAACCCAGTGTGCTGACAACGTCCGGGATCGCCCTGTGCACTCTCATGACGGTGGCTCTCGGTGTCTTCCCGCAACCGCTGCTCGACCTCGCTGATTCGGCTGCGGTGTTCCTGCGCTGACGGTCTCGCTCGCCGGTGGCGCTGTGGAGTCGCCGAAGATGGTGGACGGCCGCGTATTCGAGGCCGCGGGTGGGTTGGGGCAGTTGTGTCCGGTATGCGGCACAAACTGCCGCATCGTCGGGCGCCGGTGTCAGCAGGGGTCGGACCATGCCATCCTGGAACCCGTGGATCTGATCAGGCACTTGCGGTTCTTCGTCGCCGTCGCCGAGGAAGGTCATTTCGGTGAGGCCGCGGCGCGTTTGGAGATGACGCAACCGCCGGTGTCACAGGGTCTGCGACGCCTGGAGAAACAGCTGGGACTGCAGCTCATCCGACGCACCACCCGCGGCGCCGAGCTCACCGACGCCGGTCGCGAACTCCTCCCCCGCGCCCGTCTGCTCATCGACGACGCCTCGAGATTCCTCGGCGAGGCCCGTCGACTCCACGAACACACCGAGGTATTGCGTTGGGGCGTCGCATCACTCGTCGGAGCCACGATCACGGCGACGCTGGCTCGGCGCATCGCCGGTGTCGCACCAGGGCAGGACACCGTCAGCGCCTCGACGGTCAACCTCATCGAACAGGTGTCGGCCGGCACCCTCGATCTCGCCGTCGTCGAGACCCCCTGTGTCACTGGGCCCTTGACGACCGAACCGGTTGTCGTCCTCCGGCGTTCGGTCATGGCGCCCGCGACACATCCGGTGACGACCGCCGCCCGCCCCCGCTTGCGCCACCTGGCCGGGCTGCGCTTCTGTCACACGCCGAGATCGTTCAACCCGCCCGCGCACGACCAGTTGATGGACCGACTCCGCGAGTCCGGACTCGACCCACGCCCGCATCCGGTGACGTCCGCCGACCAACTGATGGCCGCAGTCGCTGCCGGACACGCCTTTGCGTTGACCGTCGACGGCGACGCCCTCACCACGGTCGATGCTGTCCGATGCCTTCCCGTTGGACGAGACGCCACCGCGCTGCGCCTACGGGTCGTGTATCGCGAACCCGGGTTCAGCGAGGTGGCGGAGGCCCTCACCGCCGCCCTCTACCGGATCGGCAGGACCTCGTGACCGTGTCGGCGACCCTCCCCGAAACCGTCCGCAACGAACTCGACCGCGCGGTTCGCGAGACCTTCGCCGACGCAGGCTGTTCGGGCTTCGTCCACGCGCGGACGATCGGCCCCACGCCGGTCGAGTATTGCCACGGCGCCGACACACCCGTCGTCCTCGCCTCGGTGTACAAGCTGGCCGTGTTCACCTCGCTGTGGCGCATGGCAGATCGCGGCGACATCGAGCTCACCGCGTCACTGACCGTCGATCCCACTCGATGGGCTCAGGGCCCAACTGGGCTGGCGCTGTTCGTGGACCCGGTGACCATCACCTGGCGCGACCTGGCCACATCGATGATGACCGTCTCCGACAATGTCGCCGCCGACGTCATCCTCACCCACATCGGACTGCCGCAGATCCACGACGACCTGGCCGAACTGGGCCTGACGCACACCCGGATCGTCGGCGGCGTCGCCGAACTGCACGAACGATTGCAGACGGAGACCGGTACGAGCACCGTCGCGGAAGCTTTCGCCGCCTTGGCCGACCCCGACCTCGACGGATCGGTCAGCGCTTACGACGCCGCATATTCGAGTTCGGCAACGCCGCGCGACTGTACGACCCTGCTCGACGCGATCTGGACCGATCGAGCAGCGTCCGCGGCGTCGTGCGAGTTCATCCGAGAGACGATGAGTAAACAGGTCTTCACCTCGCGCCTCGCCTCGGGATTTCCGTTCCGCCGGGTCACCGTCGCCGGCAAGACGGGCACACTCGTCGCCGTCCGCAACGAGGTCGGCGTCATCGAGTTCCCCGGCGAGCTGCCGGTCGCGGTCGCGGTGTTCACGATGAGTGCGAGGTCCGAGATGGCGCTACCGGAGGTCGATCGCGCGATCGGGGACGTGGCTCGTGCGGTGGTCACCGAACTACGGACGCCCGACTATTGACGCGGAAGGTGTACGAGACCAGCAACGATAGCGAACAGCTATCGCCCGATCGCGTGCCGAAACTTTGCGCCACACCGCTTCGATGGGTTTGCTCGGGGCATGCGTCGATGGTGGGCACTTCTGAGTGTGTGTGCGGTGGTCGTGGGAACGATGTCGGGTTGCTTCCTGGCCTCGACCTCACCGGAGGACGCCTTACGGTCGTTCGCAGCGGCACTGCAGAAGGGCGATGTCGATGCCACGGCCGCACTCACCGACGATCCAGACGCCGCACGCGCGGCCATCACCGCGTTGTTCGATGGCATGGGCCAGACCCCGAAACTCTCGGTCGCGGGTGGCCTCGTCGACGACAAAGAGGTCAGCGGCACACTGGACCATCGATGGCAGATCCGCGATCACAGCGTCGACTATCAGACCTCAGTCGTCCTCACCGAAACGGACTCTGGATGGAAGGTCCAGTGGCAACCGTCCGTGCTGCACCGGCAACTCCGTGCCGGAGACACATTCTCGTTCAGCGATGACCGCGCTTATCGAACCCCCGTGCTCGACGCCAACGGCCGGCCGCTCATGACGTGGCAGTCCGTGACGTCGGTGAATCTGTCGCGCGCACAACTCGGTTCGGCGGACGCGCTCGCCCGTGCACTGCGGGCCGTCGAACCGGGCATGACTGCCGCGGGGATTCGCGCGAACTTCGACGACAACGCGTCCGGCCGATCCAGCGCTGCGGACACCCGCACTGTCATCCGACTCCGCGAGTCCGACTTCCGTCGGGTCCAGCGCGCCGTGGAGGGTATCTCCGGCGTCACGCTCGCCGAACAGGGCGCGCTCCTCAGTGCCACGAAAGCCCTTCATTCACCTGCGATGTCCGGCCTCGAGAACATCTGGCGTGCGACGATCGACGCCACGGCAGGATGGTCCGTACAGATCGTCGACGCCGAAGGCACCCCCACCCACCTCGTCGAATCGGCCCAACCCGGGACGACACCACCCGTGCGTACCTCACTCGATCGTGACATCCAGACCCGCGCGCAGGTCGCCGTCGACGGTGAACGACGCCCGACGATGATCGTCGCCATCGAACCCTCGACCGGGGGAATCGTTGCCGTCGCGCAGAACGACGCCGCGGACAAGTCGGGATCGGTGTCGCTGTCCGGTCTGTACCCACCGGGTTCGACGTTCAAGACCATCACGACCGCAGCCGCTTTGGATGCCGACGTGGTGCAGGCCGGTTCGCAGGTCCACTGTCCCGGACGGGCCACGATCGAAGGCCGGACCATCCCGAACGAGGACGATTTCGATCTCGGAACCGTGCCGCTGCCCACTGCGTTCGCGCGGTCCTGCAACACGACGATGGGCGCTCTCGCGAACAAACTCTCCGACGACGCCCTGACCACGACGGCACGCCGCTTCGGCATCGGTGCGGACTACACGATCCCCGGACTGACAACCGTCACCGGCACCGTGCCCGGTGCCGACTCCCCCGCGCTGCGCGTCGAGAACGGTATCGGTCAAGGCACGGTGACCGTGAGCCCCTTCGGTCTCGCCCTTGCCGAGGCGAGCCTTGCACGCGGCGAGACCACTGTTCCCAGCCTGGTTCGAGGTCAACGCACGACGGGAGACATCGAACCCCAGCAGATCTCCGGCGACGTCGTGCGAACACTTCGAAGCATGATGCGTGACACGGTCACTCGCGGTACGGCCACCGCGCTCCGTGACATTCCGGGCCTCGGCGGCAAGACCGGCACCGCGGAGTACGGCGACAACAAGAACCCGCACGGTTGGTTCGCCGGGATCGTCGGGGACCTGGCCTTCGCGACGCTCGTCGTGGGCGGCGGGTCGTCGGCCCCTGCGGTCGAGGTGACGGGCGAGTTCCTGCGGCCGTTGCGGAGCTAGCTCCGATCCTCGACCGCCGCTGCGCCGCCTGTCACTGCGCCGGTTCCAGGTCCTTCCGGTACAGCGTCTTTCCTGACGCGTCGACGAGATCCACACTCAGTACCCTGGTCCTACCGTCGATCGTCACCTCACCGAAGTGCTGAAACCCCTCGGCCGGAGACACATTCGACTCGGTAGGCGCATGGACGAACTCGTATTGCGCGCCGAACGTGCTGTCCAGAGGACTCTCTGGGAACGCTCCGGCGTGCAACGGCCCGGAGACGAACTCCCAGAACGGCGAGAAGTCCTTGAAGCCGGCACGGTCGGGCTCGTAGGAGATCGCGGCGGTGTAGTGGACGTCAGCGGTCAGGAACACGACGTTCCGGACATCCTTCGACTGAGAAAGAATGCGGGAGAATGCGATCTCGCGACCGAGCGGATCACCGCCATCCCCCTGAGCAACTGCCTCCATCGCCTTCGGGCCGTTGTCCGGTGTCGTGTTCTTGTCCGCCACGACGATGCTCAGCGGCAGGTCGTTGGCGACGATCTTCCAGGTAGCCCTCGAACCCCGTAGTCCGTCGATGAGCCACTGCGTCTGCTCGGGTCCGAGGAGACCGTCGACGTTGTCTCTCGACCAGGCATCGGGATTGGGGTCCTTGTAGCTGCGCATGTCCAGAACGAAGACGTCCAGCAGTGGGCCATAGGAGATGCTGCGGTACAACCGGTCTGATGCTCCGATCTCGACGGGTTGCCATTCCTGCCATGCCTGGCGGCCGTTGCGCGCCAGCACGTCGACACTCATCTCGGTGTAACCCTCACGCCCTTGCCCCTCGAGACTCTCGCCCGGGAACCAGTTGTTCACGACCTCGTGATCGTCCCACTGCACCAGCTGCGGGACCGATCCGACGAAGCGTCGGAAGTGATGGTCGGTCAGGTTGTATGCGTAGTTTCCGCGGAACTGGTCGACGGTCTGCGCCACCTGTTCCTTCGCCGGACTGGTGACGCTCCGATAGATCGCGCCGTCGTTCTGCTCCTGGGTCGGCTCCACTGGGTTGTCGGCGTAGATGGCGTCGCCGGAGTGGATGAAGAACTGCGGATCACGGTCAGCCATGGTCGAGAAGATGGTCATCCCGCCCATGTCGGGGTTGATTCCCCAGCCTTGACCGACGACGTCACCGGACCACTGGAACCTGATGTCGGCCTCGCGCACCGGCGCGGTCGTGAAGATGCCGGTCACCGGTTCGGAGAGCGCGCCGTCCTCACCTTCGAGAGTGACGCGATAGTGCACGGTCTGCCCGGGTTCCAGACCCGCCACACGCAGCCGACCGGTCCCGTCGCCGTCTGGCGTCATCTGCGGTCCGCGGAGTTTCCGTGCGCCCGCGAAGGAGTCGCTCGAGGCGGTCTCGACGATCATGGTCGCTGGACGGTCCGACCGCGCCCACACCAGCGCCCCTCCGCTGGTCACTTCCCCGGTGGCCACTCCGTGGGTGAGAACCGGCCGGCCCCTGACCAGGCTCGGCGCCGCCGAACTGGGATCGGACGAACTGCAGGCCGCCACCGCCGATCCGACCGGAACGAGGAGCGCACCCGCAGCGGCAGTCCGCAGGATCGTGCGTCGTGACGGAGTGCCGATTCCTTGGGGTTGGGTCATGGTCATCAGGGTCGCGCAGCACTTCCAATGCATCGTGAAGCGTGGGTGACGAGAAGGTGTCCGTATCGCGAGTCAGCATTCCTGGCACGTATGCCGCTTGACCAGACATACCCGGTCGGCTCAGATGGACTGATGAGCGACGAACTCTTCGAGCACAAGACCAAGACCGAACTGACCCGCGAAGAGGCGGCGAAGAGAATTCACGAGCTCGCGGACGCCATCGCGCGTCACAACGAAGTGTCCTTCGTGGAGAACAACAAGACCGTGCGCGTGGACATCCCGGCCAAGGTTCAGTTGAAGATCGAGATCGAGCGGGGCGAGGATGAATCCGAGCTCGAGATCGAACTCTCTTGGTAGGCAGCCCATATCAGCGCTGACGGAATCGGCGTGACGGCCCCTGTCGCGAATCCCACTGCTTGATGAGTCCCCGCGTCGTCAAGAACCGGCGGAGGCCAGAGGTGAGTTATCGGTCGGCCTTGTCCCGGTCGACCGCTTCGTGCGCATGAGGCGCCAGGCGGCAAGAGCGAAGGCCGCTTGGCCGACCGCGTTGATCGACTGCTCGATCCATTGCAGCGACAGCGTTTGCTCTCGACCCGCCAGCGGTCCGAGCGTGTAGGCCGCTGCCAAACACACGGCGAGCAACGTCACCGTCCTGACGTCACGGACCCTCCACGCGTCGCGCGCGAGGGCCCCGTAGAGCGCTGTCGATCCCAGGATCACAGCGATCAGGTACCAGGGCGCGATGGCCGGCGCCACCACACCGACTCCCGCCAGACCTACGAGAAGGACAGCGATCGGCACGCTGCGGACTTCCCAGGCGGCTACCGCCAGCAGCAGGAAGCCGCATCCCATGAGTGGAAACAACGAATCCGCCAGCCGCGGGATGTCTGCCATGCCCGAGGCAGCCAGGAGCTTCCACGTTGCTTTCGAGAGACCGCCGGCGAGGATCAAGGCGGCGCCGACATACGCGGGTATCCAGCCGGTTCGACGCGCGACGATGAATGCACCGAGTGCGCCGAAGATCACCGGCACGAAATCGAACAGCGCCAGCGGTATCGAGACCTGTTCCGCAGGTGTCACACTCGCCCCTCAAGTCTTGGCCGACGGCGGAGCACGGTCGACGACCCGAAGTTGTTCAGCATGCTGAACAACCTAGCGTGTTCGTCCCACCCGCGCCACCAGCAACGCAGCGATCGCGCGCCTGCCCCAACCCATAGACATCAACTCGACCGGCAGACTTCGATCGAGGTCTGCCGGTCGAGTTGAAGTCTGGCGGTATGGTGACCACAACGCCGATCTGCACGTCGCACGTAACCGAAATGCGTCAGGTTGGCCTTCTCCGCCGTCGACACGTGTGCCCCAGGCGGCGAGCCCATTCCTCTGAACAAACCAAATCGCACTGACCGCCAGCGCAGTCATCCTTCGTCGTCCTACGGTTCGGTTTCGCAGTTCGTGAGCTTTACGGAATCGAGGATTCATGCGCGCTCGTCACTTTTCTCTGGTTGTTGCCCTCGTTGCGACACTCGCGGCCAGCGCGGCGTGCGGTACCGCGGAACAGGAGACGGAGCCTCCTACGACCACCCGGTCAGCCATCGAGGAAGCGCCGTCGACAACGACCGAGGTGCCGACCCCGCCCCAACCTTCGCCTACTCCGCAGCGAACTACTGCGCTTCCTCCGCCGGCTGTCGATGAGGCATCGATCATGCCGAACGTCGTGTGTATGAACCTGCAAGATGCGCAGAACGCGATCCAAGCCGCCGGAGTCTTCTTCTCGCGAAGTGAGGACGCCACCGGTCGCGGCAGGTCACAGATGGTCGACAGCAACTGGATCGTCGTCGGCCAAACACCCAGCCCCGGCGCATCTTTCTCCGAAGGCGACGCGGTCCTATCCGCAGTCAAGATCGGTGAACCCAACCCGTGTTGACCAACGCCGCGCACTATTTTCGCCTCATCGCGGTGACCGGACTGGCCCTCCTCACCATGGCTGGGTGCGCCACCGATCGATCTGCGACAGTCGAATCCAGCGCACGCAGCGTTGCCACGTCAGCGGCTTACTCCAGTGTCAGCGTCGCGCCGGCGCCATCGCCGGCTCCCTCCCCCGTGTCGACGACAGTCGCACCAATAGCGCCCACCCCCGTACTTCCCGTTGTCGCCGAGGGCGCGGAGTGCGGTCCGCGCGGGGCAACCGCGCAGTTTTCGGATGGCGTCGCGGCCTATTGCTCGCGACTGGCAGGCACCGACGGCGCGGTCTGGTCTCGCTCTCCGGGGGTCGCGCCGAACCCGGGCCTGCCGACGACGCCCGTCGGGCCGTCCGTAGGAGACCGTTGTATCGGCGCGGACATCGGACGCACGGCGATAGACGTGAACGGGAACTCGATCGTCTGTGACAACTATCAGTGGCAACTCGACACCGGCCAGGAACCCAGTCATCCGTGGGCCGATGGGCAGCGGGAGTGGACCGAGTGTCTCGAGACGAACAGTGTCGAGCGATGTCGTGAGATCCACGGCAACTGAACGTATACCCAGTCGGCCGTGGAACTGACCCCACCGACCGCGCAGCATGCTCCTCATCACGGCGACATCCAAGTGTTCCGCTCACCGTGATGCAGACCGTCGTCGTATTCCGCGGTGCCCGATAGCTTCGTCGGCAACCGGACCGTCGAAGGAGCACCATGACCGAGACCGCCACCCGCCTCAACGACGTGGACATCGCCGCCGTCGGCCAACTGGTCGAAGCGATCCAGGGCGACGCCACCAAGGCACAGACGACGTGGGCCGCACACGTCCAGTGGAATGGCGCATTTGCGTCAGAGGCCAAGGTGCGCACCTTCTCGCCCGTGGCGTCGGACGAGCCCGCCGCTCTCGGCGGCGGCGACACGGCACCCAACCCGGTCGAGCAACTCCTCGGCGCCTTGGGTAACTGCCTGGCCGTCGGCTACGCCGCGAACGCCACGACAGCGGGCATCGAACTCAAGGACCTGCGAGTCGATCTGAAGGGCGACCTCGACCTCCACGTCTTCCTCGGACTGGCGGAGGGACATGCAGGGTTCACTTCCATCACTGCGAGAGTCACCATCGACTCCGACGCCCCGCGCGAGAAGCTCGACGAGCTGCACGCGAAGGTCCAAGCCAGCTCCCCGGTCGGGCACACCCTGGGCAACGCGGTCCCGGTGGAGATCGTCCTGAACTGAGCTTCCGAAGTTCTCGGACTCGGCGACCGTTTGGTCGAGATCCGAAAGAGGCTGGGCGAGTGCATGACAACGTGCGCTCGCCCAGCCTTGTGCCGTGCCGGTGCGCAGCGGTCGGAGTGTCGTACCCCCGTCCTATTCTGTGAGTATCAGGTGAACGAGGCCCCCTCCCGACAGCGGGCCGCCGCCGACTGTGGCCCGGAAGAATGAGCCACTATCACGACTGAATCAGCGCAGAAGGAGTCGCACATCATGACTGATGTTCCCGTGGGTGGCACCAAAAAGGTCCTTTACATCGACATGGACAACACGCTCGTCGACTTCCAGTCCGGCATCGACAAACTCAGCGAGGTCGAGCGCCGGAGGTTCGAAGGCGACCTCGACGATGTCTCCGGCATCTTCTCTCTGATGGACCCGATGCCCGGCGCTGTCGAGGCGTTCCATGATCTGTCGAAAATCTTCGACACCTACATCCTGTCCACCGCGCCCTGGGACAACCCCCTCGCCTGGACCGAGAAGCTGCTGTGGGTGAAGATGCACCTCGGACGCGACGAGAGCTCACCCGCCCACAAGCGGCTGATCCTCTCGCACCACAAGAACCTCAACCGAGGCGACTTCATCGTCGACGACCGGACCGCACGTGGCGTGGATCGATTCGAGGGAACTCACATCCACTTCGGTCAGCCGGATTTCGAGAATTGGGAGCAGGTCGTCGCGCACCTTCGAGAGTTGGCGGGGTCGTAGACTCGTCTTGTGCCCGCTCCCGCTGATCCCCTGGTTCTCGGCCACAAGCTCGTAGCAGTCCTCGAGAGCGGAAGGCGCACAGCCACCTACAAGCTCGCCGTGTTGGTGACGCTACTCGACCTCGCAGTCGAATCGGTTCCCGAGAGCCCAGACGCGAGTGTGGACATCGATCTCGACGAACTCACCGGCCGCGTCATCGCGCTGTACTGGCGTCAGATGCGTCCCCTAGACGGCACCCGGTTGCGGCAATCCAACGATGGCCGAGGGGTCATCTTCGACGCCGTCGCCAATCTGCGGTCCCAGACAATTACTCATCGTGAGCGCGCTGCCGATCTCTTCGCGACACGGGACTCGAGCGCCTACCTGATCGCCCACGCCAATGTGAAGCGCACCCTCATCCGGTACCCGCTGAAACTGTTGCAGAATCTCACATCTGACGACGACAACGAGCGTTTTCTCTATGACGACTCGTGGATGGGTACCGACTCGGGGAAGGCGGTCGCCAATCACGGCAACAGGCTCACCCTGTTCCCCGGGGTCTGCCTCACCCTCGCACGTCTCGCGCCGCTATTGAAGCCTGCTTTCCAACTCGCCTGGATCGACGACGTCCGTCGCATGAACAAGACCATTCTCGACGACGGCCCGGATCTCGCCGGTCATCTCTTCGGTGCCGACCGAGTGTCCCTACAGAGAGCCGGTGACGCTTTGGTCGACGAGTTCGGTCCGTTGTGCTTTTACTGCGGGACAACGACAACGCGCATCCGGCACATCGACCACGTCTTGCCGTGGTCGCGCGTAGGCATCGACGGATTGGCCAATCTCGTGACCGCCTGTCGGAGTTGCAACATCAACAAGTCCGACCGTTTGCCGGCTCCGCTTCACGTGCAGCGCGCCCTCGACCGAGGACGTTCGACGCTCGACGAGATCGGCGCCGACATCAACTGGCCGAGCCAGTACGACCGCGTCGTCGCAGCACGTCACGGCCTCTACGCCACGCAGCCGGACAGCACACCGATCTGGCTCGGCCGCAACAACATCACTACGTTCGCCCGCACCGACATCAACTGGCGTCGACCGGAGATCTGCAACAGTGGCCTGTGAGTCTTTCTTAGGTTTCGCTCATTCCGGGGACAAGCCGGCCAGGATTCGAGCCATCAGGTAACCGGAGACCCGCAATTCACCGTTCTGTCCGTTCCGGGGATAGTCGGAGTGGATGTACGCACCTTCGCGTTCGACGCCGTCGGCGGTGGTCCTGCTACGCACGTCGAGTTGTTCGAGCTTCGTGTCTGTCGGGGCCGGGCCGTTCGGGCCAACACCTCCGAAACTCTCGATGAAATCACTCGTGCCCATCATCACGTATCCGTTGCCGTCTTTCAGACCGAGTTCGGGTTCGTCGTTGGCCTCGAATCCGGGTGATCCATAGAAGACCGCCTCGTCAACCGGATGGCCACCGGAATCCTGCAGTGCCAGTCCCTGGGTTAGAGACCCGTAGGAATGCCCCAACGCCACGATATGCGGGTCGTCTTTGGTCGACGTGGCGTCGATCGCCCGGTAGAAGTTGGCGAGATCGGTCGCCCCGTCACTCGCCCTGTCTTGTTGCGCGACTTCCAGCCACGGGACGCCGAAAGGTCGGCTGCTGTCTTTGTCTGGTGGCTCAAAATCGAGCCAGGAGATCGTCGAGACCTTCTCGTTGCCGCGGCCGGCATTTCGTAGCTCGTCCAGGGTCTCATCTCGAAGCGCAGCGGACTCGCCGAGCATCGAGCCGAAACTGTTACGAATGTTGGTGTCCAAGCCCGGAGTTGTCACCGAGACGCGGTCTGCGTCGTCGGGATTCCCCAGTGCAACCGCCGCCTTGCCCTGTTCGGCCGAGAACATGTCCATGACAAGCAACATTCGACCGAGCGGATTGTCCGGGCTCCACTCGTCTGTTCCGATCAGCTCTTGCAACTTCTTAACGTCATCGATCTTTTTCTCGACCTGCTCGAGTTCCGCATCCTCATTGCTGAACAGACCCCACAACTTGATCTGCTCCTTCAGCTGATCGCGACGATCCTCGAGTTGCTTCAACACCGGGTTGAGTTGGGCCACATTCGCCTCGTGCCGGACAGCGGAGGGGATGCCGTCGACGTTGCCCAGTAGCTCGGGACGATCGCGCAGCAGTTCCGCTTGCTGCTCGGGAGACAGCGCGTCCCAGTAGGCCTTCACCTCGTACGGGGTCTTGTCCTTGGGCGGTTCGAGGGCGGTCAATCCGCCCTGGTCGGCGCCGGCCTTCATCGCATCGTCGACGGTGGCGGCTCCATCCGACGTGATCTTGCCGTCACGGATCGCATCGAACACCCGGGCGGCGTCACCGTCGACGTCGGCAGCCTGGGTGATCAGGGCTTTCGCGGCTGTCTCCAGGGACTTGCGCAATCCCTCACGGGCCTCGTCGTCCTCCCGATCGGGCGTCGGCACTGCGGTGACGGACCCGTCATTGTGGATGGTCATCGACGCACCCGCGGCTTGCGCGCGAAGGCCGGCCAACCGAACTTTCAGGTGATTGACCGCCGCAGACGTCTCGACCGCAAGTTGTCTCGCCGCGCCCAAGACGGCGGCCTCGTCGCGGAGGTCGTCTGCGGTGAGAGTGTAGAGCTGGCGAGCGGAGTCTGCTCCCTCGCTGTACCAGCCCGGGAGCCGGCTCGCTGTTCGGAGTGCTTCGTCCACCTCTGAAACAGTCGTCACCCGCTTACTGAGCGAGTCGGCCATCGTGTCCAGCGCGCCGGTGTTCCACGCATCAATGGTGGCCAGATCCATCGTTTTCAGCCCTCACCTGCTGGAGACATGCCCGTCTGCAAACTGGGTGGAGTAGGCATCGCCGGGCCTTCGGGGCGCCGGCACGGTGTCCGGATGGAGAGCACTCCGGCTTTGAAGGACATGAGCTTCATCGAACCGTTCTCTGAATTCGTGAAGCGAATTTCCCTATTGCCCGGCTCGTTCTTGAACGACGACTCGTGGGTGATCCCACGATCCCTGGCGGCGGTACGTACCAAAGTAGCCGCCTGGGGCCACGCCTGCTCGCTGATAGGCACATCCGAGACTCGCGCATCCAGTTGGACGGTCATCCCATCGGTGTCCAACCACTCTCCGGAACACGGCCGACGGTGGTCCGGGTAGTGATCCCCAGGTTCCATCGTCGACTCGAACCGAACCCCCGGCGCGATCGCCTCGATCTGCTCGACCAGCGAGGCCCGCACCGCCCGGTACTCCTCAAGCGTCGCTTCCAGACTCGGCAACTCACGAAGCTGCCCATTCAACTCCGCAATACGCTCAGCCGACACCTCCTCGGCCGGACCGAACGTCGCCTGATTGACCGCCGAACACCCGGACACAAGCGCACCCGCCACCAACAGCACACTCACGAAACGTCCACGCATCAAAGAGCCCCCTGACCCTGCACAGCGGGGACCAACCGCCACCCGCCGACCTCGTTCACACGCAGCAGACTCGGGTAGAGTTCACCGCACTCAGAGAATGTACCTGCTGGCGACGGGGGTGTCGGATGGCTGCTCACAGGGTGGAGGTCGACCCGGAGGCTCTGTGGTCGACGGCTCGGACGATCTCGGCCACCGGCGACACGGCCAACACGCAACTGCAAAGCAGCGACACTGCGTTGGCTGGTTGCCGCAGCGGCTGGGCGACGCATGCCTCTCACGGTTTCGACGAGTTCATGGACCGTTCCGAACGCTTCACCAAGAATTTGTCCCACAAGCTAGCGGACATCGAGCAAGCAACTCGCGCGGCTGCCGCGCACTACGAACGAACCGATACCGGGTCCGGACAGCGGATCACCGAGTCGACCGCTTCCCCGCGACTCCTGGATCTCTGAGCCTCGATTCGATCGAGGGCCCTCTGGGGTCTCGACTGTCGACGCGGGGGACGGTCAAACCGCCGACCTGCGGATTGTCCGACTCCCGACCTGAACGTCGGCGACAGCTCACTCCACCGGCTCAGCCACCAAACGACGGTGTCGCACCCGTCGCCACGCTGGGTGGCGTCGGCACCGCTGGACCGTCGGGGAGCCGGCACGGCGTCCGAATGGAGAGCACCCCCGCTTTGAAAGACATGAGCTTTATCGAACCGTTCTCGGAGTTCGTGAAGCGAATCTCGCGATTACCCGGAGTGTTCTTGAACGACGACTCGTACTCAATTCCGAGTTCTCTTGCTGCCGTACGGACCACCGCCGCGGCTTTCGGCCACGCCTCCTCGCTGAGAGGCACATCCGATACCTGCGCATCGAGGTACACGCTCATCCCATCGGTGTCCAACCACTCCCCGGAACAAGATTCACGGTCGTCGGGATAGTGATCCCCAGGTTCCATCGTCGACTCGAACCGAACCCCCGGCGCGATCGCCTCGATCTGCTCGACCAGCGAGGCCCGCACCGCCCGGTACTCCTCAAGCGTCGCCTCCAGACTCGGCAACTCACGAAGCTGCCCATTCAACTCCGCAATCCGCTCAGCCGACACCTCCTCGGCCGGACCGAACGTCGCCTGATTGACCGCCGAACACCCGGAAACAAGCGCACCCGCCACCAACAGCACACTCACGAAACGACCACGCATCAAAGAGCCCCCTGACCCTGTATGGCACCTCACCCGAATGGGGTACGACACGATGATCAACCGCGCGCATCCGAAAGACAAAGCAACCGGTAATGCGCTTCGCGCTTCCCGTCCACCACGCCCTCGGCCCCGTAGTAGAACATCAGCGTCGAGTCAGCGGCTCCGGCGTTGATGCAATCCTGTTTCGCGTCGGGGTGGTTCTGTGGCAGCGGATCGTCGACACGCGCGTCGACCTTCCTCGCCCCTTGTTCAGTGCACGCCACACGGTGCGGCCGCTGGGGTGGCATCTCTGACGAGATGCACTCGCCCCGTTGCACATTGTTGATGGACGTCGTTGGATCGAGGTCCTTCGGTCCGACGCACAGGGCTGCGCGGTGCGGCGACGTCAGCGTCACCGTGCGCTCGACCCCGTCTACCTCGACGCATCGAGCCAACTCCGTCAGCTCGACCACCTCGTAGACCCTGTTCACAGCACGCGGGGAGGAGCACGACACGCGGTCCACCACCGTGCCCGCCGCATTCCACACCACGCAGTCCCCCACCGCGAACATTCGCTCCCTGTCGGTGCCGCTCTGCCCGTCGCGGAACGCCGTCATGAGCCCCGCGGCGAGAATGATTACACCGAGGACGATCCCTCCACCGATCAACAGCGCGACCATGCAGCCACTCCGCTGCTTCTTCGGTGGCGGAGTGCGGTTCATAGGCCCGCCGGGACCTGGAAACGGGCCAGGATGCTGTGTGGGCCAGGGAGATCCGAGATTCGGCCGAGGACCTTGCGTGCCGGTGTTGAACGGGCCACCGACATAGGGGGCCTGGCCCGGATGGCCGGCAGTCGGGTGTTGCCGCGGGTCGGGATTCGGGTGGTGAGGAAATCCCGGCGGTTGGGGCGAATTCACACGGCGGACAGTAACAGCGCCGGGCGGCCACCATCCGGGTCCGTCCACAGGCTCTCGAACGTACGCGTCCCCGATCACCGCCCCACGGTCCAGGCGTATCGTCGCCGTGTGACCGACCGCATCACCGAAGAATCAGCATCCGAACACAGCGCAGGTCACGCGCTACTCGACCACCCGGCTCTCGCAGCCCTCACCGGGCCGCACGCGCACTTCGCGGAACGCCACGGCGCGGCCCTACGGTACGACCCCGACGTCTGCCCGATGGCCGCTCTCCCGGATGACCCGACCGCGCAGGACTGGTCCGACGCTGCCGAACTCGTCGGTCCGGGCGGTTCCCTGTTCCTGCCCGTCATCGCCGACCGTCCGCCCTCCGGCTGGGAGACCACGATGGACCGGCCCGGCGTCCAGATGATCGATACCGGCGTGGTCACGCGACCAGACGACGAAGCCGTGACGCTGACGACAGCGGATGTGCCGGAGATGACAGATCTGGTCCGACGCACCAGGCCCGGTCCGTTCCGTCCCCGAACCATCGAGATGGGCACCTACATCGGCATCCGACGCGCCGGTCGGCTCATCGCGATGGGCGGTGAACGACTCAGAATCCCCGGCCACACCGAGATCAGCGCCGTCTGCACCGACCCCGATCATCGTGGACGTGGACTCGCGTCGCGCCTCGTACTCGCTCTTGCACAGGGCATTCGGGATCGTGGTGACGTCCCGATCCTGCACGCGGATGCCGGGAACACCGTCGCCATCCGACTGTACGAACAACTCGGCTTCGACGTTCGCGCCGAGGTGCGGTTCCGGGTGTTCACCGCCCCGCGGTGAACACTCCTCTAGATCACCGCCGTTTCAACGACTTCGCCAGCGGCGCAATCTCATCGAGGTAGATCGAGGCCAGCACGTCCGATTCGTCGGCCATGTGCCGCACCCGGTCGGCCTCCGCCCGATCCCACTCGGTGGCGACGACGTGCTCGAAATCGTCGATCCCGCCGACACGGTCGAGCCACGCCTGCTTCTCCTGGCGGTGCTGTATCTGCGCGACGATCTGCTCGTAACCGGCGAAGGCCTCCAGGCGCCGCACGAGTTCATCGAGCCGGCCCGACAGCAGGACCGACTTCTCGGCAAAGGTGGAGATCACGTCCGGGTCAGCGGCCAGGTGCCCCGACGGCGCGTCGCCGAGTAGGACGAACTGGTCGCGGAGGCCGACGGCCGCGTTCGCGATGGCGGTGACCTCACCACCCAGGTCAACGCGCACGGAGTGACGATCGAAGAAGTCGAGTCGCCACGCGGGGAGGTCACTGATGCGATCGGCGACCGCCGCGGTCGTCCACGCGATCTGGCCGACCGGGTCGGATGAGAAGTGGTCGAGTTCGCCCGCGTCAGGTTCGTGACGGCGAACCCGGCCTGCCGCATCGTCGGGTCCGGCGTCTCCTGCCTCGACCGGCAGGCCGCGCCAGATGTCCAGCGCGAGGACGATGAACCCGCCGGCATCGCTCTGCGTCGTCGGGGAATCGCCGTTCAGTCGCTCCCGAATCGTCTGACACGACTCCCAGCGTCGGGCCTGGGCCAGTCGAAGCGTGTCGGCGAGGTCGCCCAGGGGGTCTGCCGAGGATGC
This sequence comes from Gordonia sp. NPDC058843, assembly GCF_042743165.1. NCBI lineage: Bacteria > Bacillati > Actinomycetota > Actinomycetes > Mycobacteriales > Gordoniaceae > Gordonia > Gordonia sp. NPDC058843. Next base: position 156,991 of record NZ_JBHYNC010000006.1, on the reverse strand, counting down.
CGCAGGTGCGCGCGACGCCATCGGGTTGTCCGATTGCGACCGTGCGTCGGACCTCCGCGCGCGGAGGTCGTCACGCATGCCCGTGAACATCGCCGAGAACGCGCCGATCGCCATGCCCAACAGCACGACGAGGGCCGCCGCCATGACCACCACGAAGACGGCGATCAGGACGTACATCATTCATCCAGTACACCACGGTTCACGGCGACGGTGGTCCATAGCTGTGCAGGTCAACAGACCGCGCGGAGGGTCGACGCCGACGTGGTGCCGGCCGCGTGGCAGGCCGAGTCAGCGCGGTCTCTCTTCACTTGCCGACCGACGACCCATTCCTCGCGGGCACGCCGGTCGATGAGCGCGATCCCGAAGCGGCACCAAGCAAGCACTTGGTTTGCTAGGTTCTCCGTCGATGGGATTCCTGAAGCAGACAACTCCGGACATCGACTTCCCGACGTGGAGTCGGGGTACGCGCGCGGAGAAGATCAGACCGATGGCCCGACATTGGGCCGAAGTCGGGTTCGGGACGCCGGTGGCGCTGCACCTGTTCTATGTGGGCAAGATCCTGGCCTACGTCCTCGTCGGCTGGGTCGTCGTGATCAGCACCCCCGGTATCGACGGCTTCTTCGACGTCTCGGCCTGGTACAACGAGCCGATCGTGTTTCAGAAGATCGTGCTCTACACGATGTTGTTCGAGGTGGTGGGCCTCGGATGTGGGTTCGGTCCGTTGAACAACCGGTTCTTCCCGCCGTTGGGTTCCATTCTCTACTGGTTGCGGCCGAAGACCATCCGGCAACCGCCGTGGCCGCGAATCCCGTTGACCGCGGGCGACTCTCGCAGTCCGGTTGATGTGGCCCTCTACGCCGCGTTGCTCGCCGTACTCGTCATCACGTTGTTCAGCCCGGGTTCGGGCCCGATCCCCGAACTGGACACGACGGTCGGCGTCCTCCCCAGCTGGCAGATCTGGGCCGTCGTGGGGTTGCTCGCAGCGGTCGGGCTGCGCGACAAGACAGTGTTCCTCGCGGCACGCGGCGAGGTGTACGGGGCGTTCGCGGTGGCGTTCCTGTTCAGCGGTGTCGACATGATCATCGCCAGCAAGCTGGTCTTCCTGTGCATCTGGCTCGGGGCGGCGACGTCGAAGCTGAACAAACACTTCCCGTTCGTCATCGCGACGATGATGTCGAACAACCCGATCTGGCGGTCCCCCAAGGTCAAACGGAAGTTCTTCGAGAACTTTCCCGACGATCTGAGACCGGGGCGTCGTTCACGGTGGATCGCCCACTTCTCGACCGCGGTCGAGGGGCTAGTCCCGATCGTTCTGTTCTTCTCGCACGGCGGATGGGCGACTGCAGTCGCGGCGACGATCATGCTGATCTTCCACTTCGGCATCCTGTCGTCGATCCCGATGGGCGTTCCGCTGGAATGGAACGTCTTCATGATGTTCGGCATCGTCGCGATCTTCGTCGGTCACCCCGACATCGGACTCAACGATCTCCAGTCACCCTGGCCGGTACTGCTCCTCGCGGTCTCGGCGGGAACCGTCATCGTCGGAAATCTGATGCCGCGCAAGGTCTCGTTCCTCCCGGGCATGCGGTACTACGCCGGCAACTGGGACACCGGCCTGTGGTGCATCAAGCCGTCGGCGTCGGCCAAGATCGAGAAGGGCATCGTCGCCATCGCGTCCATGCCTGCCGCACAACTCGAACGCTTCTACGGCAGTCCCGAAGCGGCGCAGATCCCGCTCTACATGGGATATGCGTTCCGCTCCTTCAACAGCCACGGCCGGGCACTGTTCACGTTGGCGCACCGGGCGATGCAACCGACGCCCGAAGAGCAGTACGTACTCACCGACGGCGAACGCATCTGCAGCACTGCGATGGGGTGGAACTTCGGTGACGGGCATCTCTCCAACGAACAACTCATCGAATCCTTGCAACGGCGTTGCCATTTCGAACCGGGAGAGGTTCGGATCGTGCTGCTCGACGCGCAGCCGATTCACCGTCAGACCCAGGCGTACCGCCTCGTCGACCCGGCGGTCGGTGAGTTCGAACGAGGATACGTGCGCGTTGCCGACCTCGTCACCCGGCAACCGTGGGACGACCAGGTCCCGGTCACGGTGACCTGGCGCGCCGACGGAGACCGCACGGACGAACCCGCGGAGTGAGATGCGGCACCATGGTCCGGCAGGCGGATCACAGTGCCGCAACGACTTCGACCATTGCCGGGCAACCCTTCGTGACGCGCCCTCCGCAAGCTCCGGGCGCTCCTCAGGGAGCAGGGGTGGGTCGCTTCCTTCGAATCAGGGGCAGGCGTGGGTCGCTTCCTTCGAATCAGGGAGCAGGGGTGGGTCGCTTCCTTCGAATCAGGGGCAGGCGTGGGTCGCTTCCTTCGAATCAGGGAGCGGGCGTGGTCGCTTTCTTCGAATCAGGGAGCAGCAGTCGCGGCGGACGCGTCCGCCTCTCGGCGATCAGGAGCCTCGGACGGCGGTGTCGCACGATTCACCGCCCAGGTGGCGCCGCACGCCATCGCGAGCCCGACAGCCGTTGCCCAGCTGAAGTGTTCGCCGTACATCGCCGTCCCCCACAGCGCGGTGACGGGCGGCATGAGAAACATCAGTGTGTTCACCGACGTGACACCCGAACGGCGTAGGAGCACCCAGTACAACCCATAACCACCGAGGGTGGACAGGATCGTCAACCAGGCGATCGCCAGCCAAAAGGTCCCATCGGCCGGCGGCACCGCCGCTCCCGCGAGAATGCCTGCGACACTGAAGATCACCGCGGATACGCCACAGTGGATCGCCAGGACGACCGTGGGTGAGGGCGAATCGTCGACGCGTCGTTCCAGGAAGGTGGCCGCGACGAGTGCTGCCATTCCGAGCAATGGGACGAGGTACGCCCACCAGGGCGCACCTGCAGACGACGCCGCATCCGACCAGGTGACCAGAACGACGCCGGATGCACCGACGAGCAGCCCCCACCACTGGCGCCGGTGGGTGACCGCCCCGAGCAACGGACCCGCCAGGGCCGCGACGACGAGCGGTTGGACGCCGTCGATCAGTGCCGTGGTCCCGGTGCTGACACCGAGTGCGATCGCCCAGTACACCGTGACCGTGTAGCCCGCTTGCGAGAGACCACCGATCACGAGCTGAGATCCGAACCATCGCAGAGACATCGGCGCCAGGCCTCGCCGTCGCCATAGGAAGTACACGACACCCCCGAGCGCGGTCGCCACCACCAGGAAGCGCCACATGAGGACCGTGAGGACAGGAGCTTCGGCTGCTCCGAGCTTCGCGCCGATGAAGCCCGACGACCAGCAGACGACGAACACCGCCGACATCGCGAAGGTGACCCATCGCGCGGGTATACCGATCAGTGAAGTTCGCATGGGGCCGACCTTACCGATCGGTGTAGTCTTTGTCATGTGACTGCCGAGACCGCACCCGAGACCGTGGACTGGACGCCCAAGGCCCGACTCATCCTCGCCGCGGCCTCCACACTGTTCTACGAACGCGGGATCCATGCGGTAGGCGTCGACTCCATCGCGGCCGCCGCGGGCGTCACGAAGCGCACGCTCTACGACCGCTTCGGCTCCAAGGAGCAATTGATCGTCGAGTATCTGCGCGCCCGCAACGCTGAATGGCAGGAATTTCTCCGGTCCCGCCTCGACGCTGCTGATCCCACGCCGAGCGCGCAACTCGCGACGGTCTTCGACGCGACGCGGGACTGGTCGGCCGACCGCGGACACAAAGGGTGCGCGATGATCAACGCGCACGCCGAGATCAGCGATCCCGCTCATCCCGCCTATCCGATCATCGTCGGGCAGAAGCACGAACTACGAGACCTTCTCCGCTCGATCGCAACGGATGCCGGTGCCCCCGATGCGAACGCACTGGCGCAACAGTTGTTCATCCTGCACGAAGGCGCGCTCGTGGCCGCAGGGATGGGAGTCGAACCCGATGCGCTCGACACCGCCCGCGATATCGCGCTCGGGATGATCGGCGGGCGACAACCGAATTGACGAACTCTTAGCGCCAGAATCTGTTCCGTAGCAACACGTTGCGGAGTAGATCTGGTCCGGTGACCTTGTTCGACATCCTGCCCTCCTTGAAAGGCGTCACCGTGACCAGAACGTTCGAGACCGCAACGTGGGGAACTCCGCTGCGCACTGCCGGCACCGATGTCGTCGCCGGCGACCTCTCCCTGCGCACCGAATCGCTGCATCGAAAGATCGCGTTCTACCTCGACGCCGACGGCGAGCCGATCTGCCAATCACTCTGCCCGACGTCAGTATGGTTCCCGACGCTGGTCACGCGGATCACCTCTGTGATCGTCGCGCACGGACGCGTCGTCGTCCACGTCGACGCCGCTCTCCCGCTCCACTCCGCGCTGCTCGATCTCGCGTTCCCCGGGATACATCTGGCGGGCGCCACCATGGTCGACATCACCGTCGTCGACCTGTCCCGGCATCGCCGCACCCTGCACGCCGAGGTTCCCGCACACCTCACGGTCACCGGCACCGTCGCGCTGGCGCTGTCACCGGTGATAACGCCTCGAACACCGGACCTTCGCGCCCCACTGCGGACGGTTACGCTCTGACCCGACCGACCCGGCACGATATCGACCGGTAAACAGCAAGCCGGGAGCGCCGGAAAGGCTCATAATCGCCTGATGCAACCGGACACGGTCTCACGGTTCCTGCCTGGCGTGGGAGTGCTTCGAGGCTATGAGAAATCGTGGTTGAAGGGCGACATCGTCGCCGGCATCGTGCTGACGGCGCTGCTTATTCCCGCCGGTATGGGATACGCCGAAGTCGCCGGACTACCACCGGTCACCGGTCTCTACGCGACGGTGATACCGCTGCTGGTCTACGCCGTCGTCGGACCTTCGCGCATTCTCGTCCTCGGCCCCGACTCGTCCCTCGCCCCGATCATCGCGGCGTCGATCATCCCGCTCGCGGCGTTCGACGCGGAGCGGATCGCGCTCGCCGGAGTGCTCGCCATCGAGGTCGGACTGGTCCTGCTGATCGGCGGGTTGCTCCGTCTCGGCTTCGTCACCGACCTGTTGTCCAAACCGATCCGCATCGGTTACCTCAACGGGATCGCCCTGGTCGTCGTCCTCAGTCAGTTGCCAAAACTGTTGGGCTTCAGCGTCGAAGGCGACTCGGTCCTCCAGGAGGCAGTCAACATCGTCAAGGGCGTCGCGTCCGGCGATGCCGAGCTGCTGCCGTCGGTCATCGGCATCTCCTGCCTGGTCCTGATCTTCGCACTCAAGTTCTGGCGCAAGGCCATTCCAGGAGTTCTCGTCGCCGTGGTGGCCTCCATCGTCGCGGTGGCCGCCTCCGGATGGTCCTCCGAACTGCCCGTCGTCGGGGCCATGCCCCGTGGATTCCCGTCACCGTCACTGGAGGGCGTGACGCTCGATGACGTCATCAGTCTCATCGGCCCGGCCGTCGGAATCGCGCTGATCGCCTTCGCCGACACCAGCGTGCTGTCGCGGACGTTCGCGGCTCGGGCCGGCGAGCAGGTCAACGGCAGCCAGGAGATGGCGGCCATCGGCACCGCGAACATCGCCACCGGTTTCCTCAGCGGATTCGCGATCTCCGCGTCATCGTCTCGGACCCCGGTGGCCGAACAGGCCGGGGCCAAATCGCAACTCGCCGCTGTCGTCGGGGCGCTCCTGATCGTCGTGTTCATCTTCGTGGCACCGGGAGTCACCGCCTACCTGCCCTCGGCGGCGCTGGCCGCGGTCGTCATCTCCGCAGCCATCTCGCTGATCGACGTCTCCGGCGTCGTGGCACTGTTCCGCGCCAACTGGGTCGAGGCGGCGCTGTCCATCGCCGCGTTCCTCGGCGTCGCGCTCATCGGTGTCCTGCAGGGCATTCTGGTGGCGATCGGCCTCTCGTTCATCGCATTCGTGAACCTGGCCTGGCGCCCGTACCGCACGGAGCTCGGCCGGGTGCCGGGCCTACGCGGCTACCACGACGTGACACGCCATCCCGAGGCCGAACGTATCGACGGCGTTCTCATCATCCGGTTCGACGCACCCCTGTTCTTCGCCAACGGTGGCATGTTCGACGACTACGTGCGCGGCAAGGTCCGCGATGCGAGGGCGGCGGGCCGGGAGCCGCAGACCGTGATCATCGCAGCCGAACCCATCGTCGACATCGATGCCACCGCGGTCGACGAACTCGTCGAACTCGACGACTATCTCCGTACCCACGACATCACACTCGTCTTCGCGGAGATGAAAGATCCGGTGCGGGACAAACTCCGACGTTACGATCTCCGCATCGACGGCAGACCACGGTTCGACGACTCGAATTTCGCGCCCACGACAGGAGCGAAGATCGACGAGATCACCGGGCACCTCCGACAGGACATCGAGCCCTCGGACGGCCCGACCTGACACGAAGCGTCCGGGCACCGATGCTCAGCGCGCGAACATCACCGGTCCGAGGAACTCGCAAACCGTGAGTGCGAGCGCGAGATCCAGGCGGTCGCGACCGGCGGGGACCTCTGCCAGGGCCTTGCCGACGCGATATTTCACCGTGTTGCGATGCAGGTTGAGGCGTTCGGCAGTGTGCAGATGGCTTTCTTTCGTCGCGAAGTACACCGAGAGCGTCTCCCGCAGCATGTTCGCATTCGCGGTGTCCTCGGCAAGCCCACCGAGGACCTCGTGGACCCAGGCACGCGTCGAGTCGAGATCCTGTGCCAGCAGGGACACCACGGCGACGCCCCGATCGCCGAATCCGATGACCCGGGCCGCCGAGCCAGCCGGCATGGTCGCCACCGAGTACGCGGCACGCGCCTGCTCATGCGTTCGCCGGAACCCCCGGGCCCCGGAGGCGGGCAGACCCATCGCGACGCGGATACCCGCCGGAACGGTTGTGCGCACCCCGATCACGGACGACTCGTCGGTGTCATCCCGACCGGCCAGCGGAATCCAAGCCCACACCGTCGAGCGGTCGATGGCGGTGACAACCGGCGCGGCGCCTCCGCCCAGACGGGTGGCGAGATCACACGCCGCGTGGGTGAGCACGGCCAGTTCCCGCGGTTCGTCGTCGGACGACCAGAGGATCAGCGCGAGATGGCGCCGGTCCAGCCGGTAGCCGGTCTCCGATTCGAAGGCACGCTCATCCGGTTCGGCATCGGCGAGGAACGAGTGGATGGCCGAGGATTGCACGTTGCCCTCGACGCCGAGCCATCGGCTGCGTTCATCCTCGTACGCCTCGAACACGTACAGCGAGATCCAGTCGATGTAGCCGAACAGGACGTCGGAGATGTGCCGTGTCAGCGCCATCGAGTCCTCGGCGTCGAGGTCGAGATCCTCGACCAGTCGATAACACCGGCGCATCACGCTGTTCTGGCCCATGTGGTACGCCCGGACGAGCGAGTTCGACGGCACATCCCGTTGTGCCAGCCGCAGCGCGTATTCCACTGCAGCTGTGGTCGGTTGCAGGTGCTCGATCGGGATGTCGTTCGCCAGTACGTGGATGATCGTGGAGACGTTGCCGTGCACGCTCGCCTCGAGCAGCTCCACGAGCTTGGGATCCGTGTCGAGCTGATCGATCTCCCGGGCCATCATGGCACTCAGCTCGGAGACGATGTCGGACACGTTCTCCTGCAATGTCTTCGCGATCACCGACGCCTGCTCCAGCAGTTCGGATCCGGCCGCGGCCGGCACGCCCGCCAACCGGTCCCGCGCGGCATCACCCGCTGGAATCGACAGGGCCCGCGGAGGTCGCGAAGCGGTCATCGCAGCGACCGTGCGTACCGCAGTGCCGACTCTGCGGCGTGGTAGCCGCACAACCCGTGGATTCCGGCACCGGGCGGGCTCGCCTGGGAGCAGATGTACACGCCCGGTATGCCGATCGCATACGGATCGAGCGCTACGCGGGGGCGCAGCACCATCTGCAGTCCGTCATTCGCGCCGCCGATGATGTCGCCACCCGCGAAATTGGCATTCGACGCATGGAGTTGCTCGGTACCCGTGCTGGTCGTCGCCACGATCCGGTCGCGGAATCCCGGCGCGAACCTCTCGATCTGCGCAACGATCTGTTCGGTGGCATCCCCGTCGAACCCTCGAGGAACGTGCGCGTAGGCATAGATCGGGTTGATGCCATCCGCACTGCGACCGGGATCGGCAACGTACTGCTGACCGAGTAGGACGAACGGCCGCTGGACCAACACCCCTGCCGCGCGTTGCCGCTCGGTGTACGCGATCTCCTCGAGACTTCCGCCGAGGTGCACTGTCCCGGCCCGCAGGCACTCCGGGTTCGACCACGGGATGTCACCGTCGATCGCGAAGTCGACCTTGTACGCCGACGACCCGACCCGATAACGCCGGTACGAGCGGCGGATTCGAGCCGGCATCTCGTCGCCGAAGATCGAGAGAACCTGCGCCGGGGACAGGTCCAGCAGCGTGATGTCCGCCCGCGGCAGGTCGGCACGCGAGCTCACCCGGACACCGGTCTCGATCTTGCCGCCCGAATCCCGCAGTGCGCCGACGATCGCCGCGGTGATCGCCCCTGAGCCGCCCTCGGCCACGGGCCAGCCGTAGCGGTGTCCGCTCGCCGCGATCATGAGCCCGAGTGACGCGGTGAGCGGACGGTCCAACCGGGAGAACAGGTGTGCCGCGATCCCGCCGTACAGCGCACGGGCACGCTCGGTACGGAACCAGCGCGCGAGCGCGGTGGCCGGCAGGATCGCTCGCGGACCGAACGAGGCGAGCCGGATCGGATGACCGGGTACGTGCATGACGGGGCGGAGCAGATCATCGCCGAGATCGTCGAAATGCTCGGCCAGGTCGCCGAACATCGCCTGCCAGCGCGATCCGTCGGCGCCCAGGCCCGCCGCGGTGGCGCCGATCGACCGGAACAGCAGTCCGGCGTCGCCGGAGTCGAGCGGATGTGCGCAGTCGGCCTCGGGCCACTTCCACACCAGCCCGTACCGTTCGAGACCCACCTCGGCCCAGAACGGCGAGCCGACGCCCAGTGGATGGAAGGCCGAGCAATGGTCGTGGATGACGCCGGGGACCGTCAGCTCTCCGGACCGGGCCCCGCCGCCGACGGTGTCGGCCGCCTCCAGGACCTGCACGTCGACACCGTTGCGCGCCAGGTGCAGAGCGGCGGCGAGCCCGTTGGGCCCGCCGCCGACCACGACAGCTGTGGTCACTGCGGCGCCTGATCGGTCAGCCGGACCTGCGTCGCGCTGCGGTCCTCGGAGCGCATCTGCGGTTCATGCACCACCTCAGGATCGGTGACGGCGCGGCGAGCGTCAACGTCGAGGGTCCAGTCGACCTGGAACGGGATGGGACCGTTGGGCAACCAGGGCTGCTCGTTCACCGCGTCGATCACCCGGTAGGTGCCGGTCTCGACCACACCGAGCGCGGCGTCGATCACCTTGAACCGCTGCGTGCCCTTGTGGATCGGCTGTGACTCGATCCAGGCGACCGTGAACTCGCCCGGCGCGAAGTTGCAGCGCCGCTGCAATGCCGCGATGAGCCTCTCGTCGTGAAGATGTCCGTCGCCGAAGTTGAAGGCCACCAGGGAGTTACACGAGAACTCCGCTTCTCGCAAGGTATAGGTGTCGATGTCGGCACCGAGGTGGCGCATCAACAGCGAGTACAGGGCGCGGCCCTGGCTGTGCATCGACCGCCAGGCGAGCAGCTGATGCATCACCACGTCGGCGACCTCCGCCGGGTACGACGCGAGCAGCTGGGTGCGAGTGTTCTTCGCGGGGCGCACGATGTGCTGATCGAGCTTCTCCTCGGCACCTGGGGCGAAGGCCCAGGTGGCCGATGCCCAGTTGCCTGCGTACTGGCGCATCGACGGCAGGAACGAGACCAGGTCCGGGCGGAGATTGCCGAGCACGGGGAAGAAGCAGAGTGCAGCGGCGATCAGCACCATCGCCCACGGCATCGACGTGTCGGACAGCGCGTAACCGTCCCAGGCCGGGAACCCGAGAAACAGGAACACCGAGGCATACGCGAAGAGCAGGTTCCACTCGAGTGGAACAGCCAGCGGGAACGTCGACAGGATGAAGAAGTGGAAGCCCACCATGAGCACCACCGCGGCCACGGTGAGTGACTTGCTGGTCGAGAACAACAGGACCAGGGGCGTGATGACCTCGACGATGGTGCCCAGTACATGGCCGACACCCCCGGCCAGCTTCGACGGCCGCATGTCCTCGGGGAAGTTGCGGTAGTGCGCCCGCTTGATCCGCTTGCTCGGCAGCCACGGGGTGTTCGACAGCATCGGTGGGATGACCATCGAGAAGTGATGTCCCAGCTTGGAGATACCGGCGCCGACCCACACCGACACGATGAGCAGTTTGAGTGCCAAGATCATGTCGATGAACGGCAGGAAGCCGAAGAAGATCATCGCCGGGAGGTACTGCTCGGAACGAGCGGCGATGAAGATCACCTTGTCGCGCAGTCCGATCACCACGAACAGTGCGATGAGTGGGTACATCAGAGCGGGGTTGACCAGTCCCTGGTTGTCGGCCACAACCGAGTCCAGTGAGCTCGACGCGATCCCCGGAAGCGCAATCGCCACCACTAGATTCGCGAGGATGAGTGCGTAGACCGCGATGTCGAACGGGGTGCGGGAGTCCCCTGCGGTGAAGGGCACCTTGCCGGGCCACGGTGGGAGCCGGATCGTCTGGGGTCGGAGCCAGTACAGGAGCCCACCGGTCATCGGTTTGAAGTGACCGGCCAGCGGCCCCCACGACCCCCCGATGCCCAGCACCTCCACCAAGACGGTCCACAAGACCAGCTTCTGATAGACGATCGGTTGGTTCCACCACTCGGTCACGTGCAGCGGGTTGAGTCCGGACGTCAGCGTCGCGAGCGCGATCCCGACCCCGCCGTAGAAGACGAAGACCTTGATCAGATAGATCAGGTGCACCATCTTCGGCGTGCCGAACCCGTGGTCGGCCCAGTGCGCTCCCAGCACGCGGATCCGATCGAAGAACGGCCTCTGGAGAAAGGTCTCCGGATCCACCTGGGGAAAGTCTGGTTGGGTGAGTCCCATTGGTGTGCACTCCTTTTCATGTGTCGATTTGTCGTGTGGCGGGTTGGCATCGCCGGTCTCTACGCGCGTGTCACCGTCTCGGCAGCCACGGTGGTGGTGCCGAGATCGAGTCGATGCGCCTGTCAGATGGGCTGCGGACTGCGGAGACCGGACCGCAGTGCGGGTTTGTCGATCTTCCCGACAGGATTGCGCGGGAGTTCGTCGACGACGTGGATGATGCTCGGCTGCTTGATCTTTGCCAGCCGATCAGCGAGATGAGCACCCAGCGTCTCCGCGTCCACCTCGCGGTGCGGGTACGCGACGACGAACGCGACCGGCAACTCGCCGTACAGTTCGTCCGGTGCGCCCACGACCGCGCACTCCAGCACATCGGGATGGGTCGCGAGGGCGTTCTCGATCTCCTTGGGGTAGATGTTCTCCCCGCCGCGGATGATCATGTCCTTGATGCGATCCACCAGGGTGAGGTAGCCGTCCTCGTCGAGGCGTCCCACATCACCGGTGTGCAGCCGCCCGTCGACGATGGTCGACGCCGTCGCCTCCGGACGATTCAGATAGCCGCGCATGACATTCGGTCCGCTGATGACCACTTCGCCGATCTCACCGGCGGGCACCTGGGCTCCGTGTTCGTCGACGATGGAGATCCGCTGACCCGGTAGTGCCGGCCCGACGGTCCCGAGCTTGCGCACCCCGTCAACCGGATTGCAGGCCGACGCACAGGTGCCCTCTGTCAGACCGTAACCCTCGACCACAGGTACGCCGAAGGCGCCTTCCACCCGGTCGAGCAGTTCCCTCGAGATCGGAGCAGCCCCACAGACTGCGAACCGGAGGGACGCGGTGGCCTCCGGGGTGAGGCCGTCCTGGGACACGAGAAGCGCGTAGATCGTCGGCACGGCCGAGAAGTACGTCGGGGCGAGTCGGGCGACGTCGTCGAAGAACCGCGACGGCGAGAACTTCCCGGTGATGCTCAACTGCCCACCTGCGAGCATCGGCGCCAGGAAGCTCACGCAGATGGCGTTCACGTGGAACAGCGGCAATACCAGGAGAGCATGGTCGGCGTCGGTGAGACCGAAGTGCGTCACCATCGTCGACGCCATGTAGTGCAGGTTGCCGTGCGTCAATCGGACGCCCTTGGGCCTGCCGGTGGAGCCGGAGGTGTAGATGAGCAGTGCGTCATCGGCGGCGGCCGGTGAATACGAACCCCGCCGGCCCGAACTCGGCGTCGTCGCCAGCTCATCCACGACAAGGTGGTCACGTCCAGAACCGACTTCTTCTGCGCTGGTGACGATCACGACGCGCGCGCCCGAGTCGGTCAGCTGATATTCCACCTCCTCGGCGGTGAAGGCCGGATTGACCGGTGTGGCCACCGCGCCGATCCGCCACGCCGCCATCAGCGTCACCAGCAGTTCGATCCGGTTCGGCAGGAAGGTCGCCACGACGTCACCTCGTCGAACGCCACGGCGGGTGAGCTGTTCGGCGGCGCCCTCGACCCGCCGCGCGAAGCCGGCGTAGTCCAGGGCGACGCTGTCATCGCGAACACACGGGGCGTCGGCACGATGGATCAGATCCCATGCGAAGTACGTGCTGGTCACCGGTCTTGCCTCCACAATCTCGTCGTTGATGTGATCCAGAACACTATGGAAACGAGGACTGAACGGAAACGGTCGCGGGGGCCAGACTTCCTCCGGACCTTTGTGCTCGGGGGACAATCGGCTGTGGCTGCCACCGGCCGACCGAACGGCCCGTCCGCGCTTCCCCGGTAGCCTGTGATGTGCTCCGCGCGGCCCTCGCGAGCGAGCCGAACTCGAGCCGGGCCATCGTTCCACCGACGCCACCCAACCCGTTGAGGAAGCACCACCGATGAGCGCGCACCCGAACGGACCGTCGTCGGGACGATCGTCGCGTGACGTGCGAGCACTCGCCGGGTTCGACGCCACACTGTCCGACCAGGAACGGCGGGTGCTGACCGAACGCATCTACGCTCCTCGCCCTCGCACACAGGCCGAAGTCGCCGGCCTCCTCGAACTGTCGCGCGAACGGGTCACCCAGATCGACCGCTCGATCCGCAACCGCCTGACCTCGGTGATCGAGGCGAGCCCCGACCTGTCCGAACTGTCGGCGACGATCAGTCTGCGGGCCACCCCCGTTGCCGATGCCGCTCAGCTCATGGCCGACTCGGCTCTCGCGGGAGTGCCGGTCGGCGACGCCGAGGCACCCTGCTGGCGGGTGGTGGCCGCGGCGTCGGGTTTGCGCACCACCGAGGACTGGATCATCCGGGGCACGCTGCGCTCTGTCGCGGAATCCACGCGGTCGGCGGTCTCGGACGCGGCCCGGCCAAGTGGAGTGGCGCCGATCAGCGCGGTCGCGAATCATCTGGGCCTGTCCGACGATTCGACCGCCCGGTGGTTGCGGCGGGTGGGATACGAGGTACTCGACGGCCATGCGATCGCTGCCCGGTCGACGACGGGTGACATCGTCGTGGCCGCGCTGACCATACGGGGCACACCTTCGACATTCGACCAGATCGTCGACGCGACTTCGGCGATTCCGCGCGCCCACAACAGTATTCGCAACTCTCTCGCGTCGGATGCGCGCATCGTCAAGACCGATCGCACCCGTTATGGCCTCGCCGGGTGGGGACTTCGGACATATGAGCCGGTGCATCTGCAGATTGCTTCGATTCTCGCGGACGGCGACGGGGCAGCCCCCATCGGGGACATCATCGCGACGATCCGCGACCGTCACGACGTCAGCGAGGCCACGATCCGTGCATATGCCGGCGCAGGTGAGTTCCAGATACGCGACGGCACTGTCACTCGTCGCGTACGTCCACATCGTCCGCGTCGGACGCCGGGCCGGACCCGCGGCCTGTATCTCGAGGGCGACGTCGTGCACTGGGCGACGACGATCACCCCGGCACAATGTCGCGGAACAGGATTCAACATCCCCAGCGCCCTCGCCGGCGTCCTCGGCGTCGGTCCCGGCGCACCCGTAACGCTCGAGACCTCCCACGGCCCGCAGACTTTCACGTGGGCATCCGTCCAGGCACGGTCGGGTTCGATCAAACGGTTCATCGACACCCTGGAGCTCGCACCGGGCGCGCCGGTGTTCCTCGACTTCGGCCCACACACCTTCGCCGTTCGACGAGCCGAGTACTCCACCGCATCACCGACCGCGGCAATCTTGACACTGCTGGGGCGTCGGCCCGCGCGGCTATCCAGAACTCGCCTCACCCGGGCACTCGCGGAATCGCTCTGGCTGCCGTCGGATTCGACGATCGACGAGGTTCTCGAGCTTCTCGATCGCCGACGCGACACCGACCTCGCCGAGCGAGTTGCGGTCGCGCTGCGCTGAGGCGACGGGAGGCCTCCGGTCATCAGGCGCCCGGGATGCCCCACTCGGGGACACCGAAGGGCGCGTCGACAGCAACGCACGCCCCGGCCGACGCGCAAGCGAGAATCCGGAGCATGGTGTCGCGGCTACCGAGATCACCCTCCAGCAGGACACGTGCGCCGCGCCGCACTCCGTCGACCTCGGCAATCCATGCCGCCTCGGCGACCAGTTGACCGGCCGTGTCGAGTGCTCCGGTCTGGGCGTCGGCGATGAGGCCGCCCTCGTTCCGCATCGGATCGGACGCCCCGAGCGCTACCACGACGAAGTCGTCGGCCACCCGGTACATCGCCCGGGATTGACTCTGAGCCACAACAGCTTCGAGTAACTCCTCGATCTCGGCGCACTGGTCGACATGGGCGAAGACGAAGTCGACGACGCCCGGATCGGTCGGCTCGCCGCGTCGACCGAGGTCGATCGGTACCGTGACTGCGTCGGATTCGAACAACGAATGCCAGGCGAGGACGAACTCCCAACCGGTGCGGATCGCGAGACCCACCCGACTTCCCGGGGAAACTCCGCAGGAGGCCAGTTGTCCCGCCATCCACTCCACGGACTCGTAGAACCGCTCGAAATCGATGACAGCATCGCCGGTGTGCACCGCAGGCAACGCGCCGTGGGTGTCGTGAGCTGCGCCCAGCAGCGAACACGAACCCGACGTCTGACTCACACATCCCCGTATGCATAGCGAGTTCAATTGCACTGCAGCAGAACTCGGACAACTCGCGGGCGACCCCACCAGCACGCGCCGGTAGGAAACCCCCGCCTTGCAGAGGTTAGGCTACCTTTACCGATCGGGTCGGTGTCAACCCGCCTACATAGTTTTTCACTCATCTCGTACTTAGGGTACGTTCACCAACGATCGCCACCCTGCCGCAGCTGACGGTGCCCATCCCCCTGCGATGAGTTCCCGAGACATTGCGACAACCCGTTCACGCACGGGCAGATGACACGAGGAGAGCACGAGATGACACAACAAACCTTGCGGGCCGTCGGACTGTCCGCACTCATCGGCGGTTCGGTGACCGCCGCGCTGCTGGCCGGCGCCGCGTCGGCGGGCGCAGACGCCTTCATGCGGCTTCCGGGCGGTACCGCGAAAGGTGAAGGCATCCAGATCGTCCGGTCCGAGGAAACCGCGCGGGTGTCGTCGTCGATGGCCGCCAACGGCGTGTCCAGGACCACCTGGGTCAGCGGTCAGATCACCCTGTACGCACCGAATCTCAAGCCCGCCAAGGCCGGGCCGAGCGTCGGCGCGGCCGGCGAGACGACCCTGCCCGGGAGCAACGGGACCGCGACCAACGGGGCTGCCGCCACCTTGTCCACCGGCTACATCATCGGTTGCCAGGTGAACATCAAGGGACTCCAGGGCGGCCTGTCGGGATCACTCACCCCGACCGCACCGTCCCTCTCGGGCACCCTGACCGTTCCGCTCGCTGCCGGCGACGTCACGTTCGTGGTGTTGACCAGCAAGAACATCGAGAAGGCCGGCACCTACCATCTCGGTTACGACGACGCGCAGATCGACGTGCAGAACTGCGGCGGCTACGCCCAGGCACGAGCATTCACGACGATCGAGACCACCGGCGAGGTGCACCAGAAGGTGAACCTCTACGGCAAGCCGTTCTCCATCGGCTGACCTCGAAACCGCTGACCCTGACCATAACTCGCCGAATCGGAGCCACCATGACCACCCCCCAGCGCCGCACCGCGCCCACCCGGATGATCGCATCCGCGACCGTAATCGCCTGCGCAGCATTGTTACCCGCGTTGACCGCCGCGCCCGCACAGGCCGACACCACCGTCCAGCTCCCCGGACAGTCCGTCACCAAGAAGATGAAAGACGGCACGACGGTGACCATCACGCGCAGCAACGAATCCGCGCGGATCACCCCGTCGATGGGGGCAACGCCCCTGCACCGCAACGCATGGGTGTCGGGCAAGTACGTGGTCACCACATCTGACAAGGCCGCGAAGATCGGTGTCGGCTCGGGGTACATCGTCGGCTGCCAGCTGACGCTGGGCGGCAACTCGAACAGCCGCGCCGGCGGATCCGCACCCAACTACGACCTCCAGAGCGCCACCACGACGGCCGAGACCGGCGCCGGCGTGACCATCGGACCCGGCCAGGCGGTCAACTACGTGATCAACGACCGCGAGTACAAGGACGCCTTCGGCGCGGCCGGCCACTCGTCGTCGATCAACTTCACCGGCGGCAAGGGCACTCTTGCCTACACCAACGAGACCATGATGGTGAACGGCTGCGCCGGTTATGCGCAGGCCCGTTCGTACGCCAAGGTGAGCGTCTCGACCGACAACGTGTCGCAGTCGATTGCCGTGTACGGGAAACCGTTCAGCCTGGGCTGATCCGACGGCGCAGAACACGGACAGCGAAATGGCCCCCCACCCGTGAGGATGGGGGGCCCATTTCTGGCGGTGGCGGAGGGATTTGAACCCTCGGTACGGGGTTACCGCACACAGCATTTCGAGTGCTGCACCTTCGGCCGCTCGGACACGCCACCGCCGAAGACTGTACCGCAGACCCGCGGTCAGACTTAAATCGGCTGCTCAGGAGTGTGTGTCAAGGCAGGCGGACTGCCCTTCGAGGCTCGTCGCTTGCGCTCCTCGCACCTCAGTAGCTCCGGCCTAGCGGCCGTCGTGGACCACGAAAGAACACTCGTGAGTGTCCGAAATCCATGCTCCCTGAGGTGCGAGCGAAGCGAGCCACGAAGGGTCTCGCAACGTGTCTCACCAGGCCCTTCGAGGCTCGTCGCTAGTGCTCCTCGCACCTCAGGGAGCAGAGGGCACAACGCTTGCGCTCCTCGCACCTCAGGGAGCAGAGGGCACAACGCTTGCGCTCCTCGCACCTCAGGGAGCAAAGGGCACAACGCTTGCGATCCTCGCACCTCAGGGAGCACAGCCGAGCGCCGTGGTGGACTAGTGGCCGGTCAGCTTGTCCTTGACGTCGTCGATCTTGCCCTTGACTGCGTCTGCGGCCTCGGTGATCTTCTGCTTGCCCTGGGCCTGCGCCTGATCGCCCTTGCCCTCGTTCTTGAGGTCCTGATCGTCGGTGAGGCTGCCGGCGGCTTCCTTGCCGCGGCCCTTGAGCTCTTCGGCCTTGTTCTTGGCGTCGTCCGTGGTTCCCATGAAGCCTCCTCGGTTGAGGTTCGGCGCGGCCGGGTGCCGTCCGATGTGGAAGAACTCGGCGACGACCGTCGCGCCGGCTGCTCGACACTGGCGCCGCCTGTAGGAGCGGACTCCCGCATCCCACCGTGCCACAGGTGTGCACTGAGCTGCATGACCGCAGGTCAGCGACCTGTCAGCGGTTGTTGAACTTCTGCGAGACCTCGTTGATCTTGTCCTTGGCGGTCGTGAAGGCCTCCTGGACCTTCTCGTTCTCGGCGAGGTCGTTGAGCTTGTCCTTCGCGGTGCCCAGGGCGTCCTGGACCTGCTTGCTCTCGACGATCTCGTCGATCTTGTCCCGGGCGGTGCCCAGTGCCTCCTGCACCTTGCCGCTCTCGGCGAGCTCGTTGATCTTCGCCTTCGCGGTGTCGAAGGCCGCGGTCACCTTGTCGGACGGATCGGTCATGACTACTCCTCGCGGGTCGGGATACTGCCGTCCAATCTGCCAGGACTGCGCGTCCACGACCACCGGTCCTCACCCTGAGATCTCACCGATCTTGATGTCGCGCGACCCCTAGACGGTCGGTTCAGGGGCGTCGTCGGGCGGCGAAGAAGTCGATCATGAGCGCGCGGCACTCGGCTTCGAGGACGCCGCCCTTCACCTGGGGGCGATGCGACAACCGTGGGTCGCGCACGACGTCCCACAACGAGCCGACCGCACCCGTCTTGGGCTCCCAGGCGCCGAACACGACGGCGTCGACCCGCGACAGCGTGATCGCGCCGGCACACATGGTGCAGGGTTCGACCGTCACCGCGATCGTGCAGCCCGGAAGCCGCCACCCGTCGCCGAAAGCCTGTGCCGCCGCGCGTAGCGCGAGCACCTCGGCGTGCGCCGTCGGATCGGCATCTGCCTCACGCCGGTTCGCTGCACGGGCCAGCTCGACGCCTTCGGGGTCGAACACAACCGCACCGATGGGTACGTCATCGGCTCCCGACAGCGTCGCCGCGTCGAGCGCGGCGCGAACCATGGCTTCCCAGGGGGGCGCACTCATCGCGCGGGTTCTTACCGGCTCAGTGGCCGAGTGAATCGAGGACCTTGCCCAGCTCGTCGGCGAATCCGAGCCGTGCGGCGATCATGCCGAGTTGTTCGTCGGCATAGAGATCGGTGTCGCCGACGATGACGCTCATGACCGCATCGGGCAGTCCCAGGTCGGCGAGCAGCCCGAGATCCCCTTCTTCCCACGGATCGATCTGGTCGAGTTCGTCCGGATCGATGTCGGGCACCTCGACGTTCAGAGCGTCCAGCGCGTCGACCGCGATGTCGTAGTCGACGGAGGCAGTCGCATCGGAGATCAGCAGTCGAGCTCCCGTCGGGGACGGCCGCACGATGATGAAGAACTCGTCGTCGACGTCCAGAAGCCCGAACACCGCGCCGGCGGAACGCAGCTCACGCAGTTGGGTCTCGGCGTCCTCGAGATCGGAGAGCGCCGACGGTTTCATCGCGGTGACCTTCCAGCCACCCTCGTCGCGGACGACTGCCACGGCAAAACCGTCGATGTCGTCGTCCACGTCCTGCGTGTCCGACCCCGACTTCCCAAATCCGGCAGCAGCCATGCAGCAAACCGTAGCCCCTATCACCGGTACTCCCAAGTCCCGGTTCACCGGGCATGACCGGTATGGGAACGTGTCAGGGTGACTGCCGCGCCGTCGTCCCCCGCTCGTGCCCTCTCCCGACCGGTCTGCGTGTTGGGCCTCGGCCTCATCGGCGGGTCACTGTTGCGGGCCCTGCACGCCGCCGGGCACGAGGCGTTCGGCTACAACCGGTCCGCCGTGACCGTCGATGCGGCGACCGGCGACGGTTATGACGCGTCCTCGGATCTCGTTGCGACACTTGACCGCGCGGCGTCGTCGGACGCGCTCGTCGTGCTCGCGACACCGGTCACCACCATCGAACCGCTGGTGACGGCCATCGCCGAGCATGCTCCCGGCGTCCTGGTCACCGACGTCATCAGCGTCAAGCAGGAGGTCGCGCGCGTCCTCACTCATCTGCATCCCGGCGGGCGGTATGTGGGCGGACATCCGATGGCAGGGACCAGTTCGTCGGGCTGGGCAGCGACCGACGCCACCCTGTTCGACGGGGCCATGTGGGCCGTCATCACAACCGACCATGTGCCGGCCGACGACTGGCTCTCGGTCGCGTCGCTGGCAGTGGCCGTCGGTTCTCGCGTGGTACCGGTCGCTCCCGACGCACACGACCGGGCAGTCGCGGCGATCTCGCATCTACCGCACCTGACCGCCGCGGCAACGGCCGCCGTCGGGGCGGGCGAGAGCGACCTCGCCCTCCGTCTGGCAGCCGGCAGCTTCCGCGACGGCACCCGCGTCGCCGGCACCGCACCCGCCCTGCAGCGAGCGATGATCGAGGCCAACGGCATCGCCGTGCTCAACGTCCTCAGCGAGACCATCGACCGCCTCGTCGCCGTGCGCGACGAACTGCGCGACCACGGCACCGTCGAGGTGCTCATCGACGACGGGCATCGGGCCCGGGCGGCCTACGAGCAGCTGCATTCCGGTACCGCGGACGTGATCGCCGGGGTCAGCATCGGCGACGACGGCTGGCAGCAGGAACTCCGCAGGCAGGCCCATCAGGGCCGGGTGTGGGTGGGCTGAACCCGCGCCGTGTCAGACCCGGCGTGCGAGGCCCGGGTAGTCGACGACGAAGTTGTTCTCGTCGACGGTGATCGTGGTCGTCGCCAGGGGTGAAACCACCCGGAACCCGTCTTTGCCCGCGGTGTACGACATCGTCGCCGGCTTGACCTCGCCACTGGGCAGGTACATATACGCAACCGGGACCTTGACCGTTCCGGGCGTCGACGACGACAGGGCGCGGCGCCGGATCGGCAGAGCGTTGAACATGGGAGACAGTGCGAGGTCCACGTCTTCGGCGCCGCCGAAATCCGACCGGGTGGTCTCCCCGTCGGGACGACGGATCAGCCACGTGCCCTCGTCGTCGCGGGTGATACCGAACTGCGTCTCACCGTCGGTGCGCACGAGGTGCACGGTCAGCCGCTTGACCACACCGGCATCGGTGGTCTGCAGCTCGTAGGACGCGGAGAAGGCCTCGTGGTCGGCGGTCGCCGCGGCGATGATCCGTCCGTATGCCTTGAGGCGTGCGCCGGACACGACCAGGCGGACCTGTTCGAGTCGATCGGTGTCTTCGCCTCGCCACGTGAGCATCGTCTTGAACTCGTCGTTGGAGGCGGAGGACTGACCGCTGTCGGGGGCTGTCTGCGGAGAACTCACGTGACCAAGGTAGCGAGCCACGGCCCCGATCACACATCGGACGAGCAGGTCACCCCACCGACGGCCCCGATTCGCGATGGCGGGGACGTGAACGGTCAGGCGATGCAGGACGCAGTTCGGCGCGTCGACGACGGCGTGACCGTGTCCTCGACCACGACCTCCCCGTCGACGGTGATCGAGCAGCTCACCGAACTACCCGTCCCGGCGATCACCAGCAGACGCAGTGGATTGAGCCCGCCGGTGAACTGGACGGTCCACGGATTCGTCGGCGCGAACTCCGAGCGCAGGCCCGCATCGTCGACATAGAGGATGGTGGCCTGCCCGTCGATGGTCGCCTCGTAGGTCACGGGTTTGTTCTGCGGGTCGATCCGTTCTGCCGGCTGCCCCGGAAGCTGCCGTCCCGGGTCGGGCGGGCTGAGGCTGGGCGGCTCGAAGGTGCGTGGGAGCGGCATCGTGTCGGTGACGAGAGGCGATTCGGCGACGGTCTCGTCCGACGACCCCTCCCGGAGTCCGAGGAAACCGACGAAAGCCACGACGAGCAGCACCACCACGCCCAGAGTCAGGACCAGCGTCGCGGTGGGCACGTCGAGGATGCGCGACCCTCGCTGGCCATCTGCGCGGTCGGCCTCACGCTCGACGGTCGCGACGCGCTCGGCCTCCGCTCGCTCGGCGCGCTCGGCCAGGTTCAGCTCGGTGTCGGTCGGCTGGCCGGGACGGAACAGCGGGGTGCCGTCCGAGGCGTACCCGAGCGGTGGATAGAGCTGTGGAGCGACGGGCTGACCGTACAGATCTCGAGACGCCCCACCGGTCTGACCGATGGGCCCGTCGGGGCGCCGCGGGTCGCGGGCGCCGGGATTCGGCGTCCCGTACGGCTGTCCCATGGTCGGCCTCCGGTCGAGATCCTGATAGTCGTCGACGACGCGTCGAGACCACCGACCGAAACCGGCGAATCGGCGCAACGCCGCGCGTCATTCCGCCTTCGACCATACGGCGCGACGTCGAGCGCCTACGCCGACCATCGAAAAGCCGCAGGCCACGACGATGCCGCGACGAAAGAGACCAGTCGGTCGAATGAGTTCTGGGCGGGATGACCCGCGAAAAGCAATTGACGGCGACCCGTGGCCGCGCTGCCGCCCCACCCCCGTGCGCTCGGGGGCGGCAGCCCCCTGACAGGCCCCACCGATAGAAGTTCACCGTAGTGAACTGAAAGTACTTTCACATACAGCACCGCGGGCTGCAACAGCTGATGGCTCGACCGGGTCAAGTGGAATCGGGGTCCGCTTCACCTGCGCGCCCGGCGTCTCTCGATCCCTCTTCACCATAAGCCCTGGACAGGGGCTTGCCGCAAGACCCCCCATCTGGGGCAGAATCGCTGTCTCACCTGCCTGGATCCCCCCGCCGCCTGCCGATTCGGAGCCCTCTCTGTGCCCCCAGTCCCCGAAACCCCGATCCCCGAAACTCCAGTCCCCGACGCCTCGACCATCGACTCCTCGACCATCGACGCGACCTCGACGACCGCGGCGGTGTTCGCCCTCTCCGACCGACTGTCCGCGAAGAACGATCCCGCGCTCATCGCCTACGACACGCGACATTTCGCCTCCATGACCACCAATGTGCGTCGCACCCTGGCGTCCGCCGACGAACGGCTCCAAAGACTCCGACGCGAGGCCGGCGGCAAGGGCCGCCAGGCCGTCGACCGCGACATGGAGATCCACCAACTCGGCTCGCGCATACGAACCCTGCGGCGGTTCGGTCTCGACCTGTGCCTGGGTCGCCTGGTCCGCGACGACGGAGAAATCCTGTACATCGGCCGGCTCGGGCTGACCGATCCCGCAGGCGGGACGCTGCTCGTCGACTGGCGCACCCCGCTGGCCGCACCGTTCTTCGCCGCCACCCGCCGTGACCCGATGGGGCTGGTGAGCCGACGCCGCTATCGCTGGGCACGCGGCCGCATCACCGACTACTGGGACGAGGTCTTCGTCGACGACCCCGCGGTACTCGGCTCGCACGCCGCTCTCGACGAGCAGTCGGCCTTTCTCGCCGATCTCGGCGCGAGTCGCTCCCCACGGATGCGAGATGTCCTGGGCACCATCGCCACCGATCAGGACGCCATCATCCGAGCCGACTCGCGCGGCGCTCTCGTCGTCGACGGCGGTCCCGGGACGGGCAAGACCGTCGTTGCGCTGCATCGTGCCGCCTACCTCGTCTACGCCGATCCGCGCCTTGCGGGCAATCGCGGCGGATTGCTGGTCGTCGGACCTCACCGGCCTTACCTCTCCTATGTCGCCGATGTGCTGCCGAGCCTCGGCGAGGAGAGCGTTCGGACGTGCACCCTCGCCGACCTCACCGCCGAAGGTGATTCGGCGACAATCGAAACCGACGTCGACGTGGCGCGATTGAAGTCGTCGGCCGAGATGGTCGAGGCGGTCGAACCGGCCGTGAGGTTCTACGAACAACCGCCCACGACGACCCTCGTGGTCGAAACACCCTGGACGGAAACGACGTTGACTCCGTCCGACTGGGCGGATGCGTTCGACGCCCCGGAACGCGGCACCGCACACAACGATGCCCGCGACGAGGTGTGGGAGGAGCTGGTGTCGATCATCGCCACTCGACACGACGACGACGTGCCCGTCCACGCGCTGCGTCGCGCGTTGGCGGCGAACGACGAACTCGTGCGGGCATTCTCGCAGGCATGGCCGATGCTCGACGCAGCCGAGATCGTCGGAGACCTGTGGTCGGTGCCCGCTTATCTCCGCATGTGCGCGCCCTGGCTGAGTCCCGCCGAGATCCGTGTGCTGCAGCGCACCACCCCGCACGCCTGGACCGACGCCGACCTCCCGATTCTCGACCGCGCCCATCGCCGGATCGGGGATCCGGACGCGTCGGTCCGACGCCGCAGGCACCGGACCGACCTCGAGGCGGAGCGCGAGAAGATCGACCAGGTGGTCGACGACCTGATCGCCGCCGAGGTCCACGACGACGGCGAGGGCCTGATGGCGATGCTCCGGCACGAGAACCTGCGCCACAATCTCGGGGACGGGTCCGCGACCGAGACCGCCGGCCCGCTGGCCGGACCGTTCGCGCACATCGTCGTCGACGAGGCACAGGAACTGACCGACGCGCAGTGGCAGATGCTGATCGACCGCTGTCCGTCGAAGAGCTTCACCGTCGTCGGCGACCGCGCGCAGGCCCGGCGCGGTTTCATCGAATCCTGGGCGGAGCGCCTCCGACGCGTCGGGTTGAGAGACGTCACTTCTGCGGGACTGACGATCAACTACCGGACCCCCGAAGAGATCATGGAGGCGGCGGCGCCCGTCATCCGTGCCGCGCTACCCGACGCGAACGTACCGACTTCGGTTCGGCGAGCGGGTATTCCGGTCATCTATCGTGATCGCGGAGACCTCCACACGGTGATCGACGAGTGGACGTCGACACATCCAGACGGGATCGCGTGCGTGATCGGTGAACCGGACTTCGCCGAGACCGATCGGGTGCGGTCGCTTACCCCGACTCTTGCCAAGGGGCTCGAATTCGATCTCGTGGTCCTCGTCGATCCCGACTCCTTCGGCACGGGCACCGAGGGCGCCGTCGACCGCTACGTGTCGATGACACGGGCAACCCAGCAGTTGGTGGTACTCCACGCGTAGTCACCGTCCCCCCGATTGGGGTAGTGCCGTACTCGTGTCGACGACGCGAACACCGGCGAGGATGGATGACATCACAACGACTCGTCCAGCACGACACGGTCACCGAGATGACCGTCGTGTGCCCAGAGCGTGTGCACCGGGACCTCGTCCACCCACCCAGGGTTCCGGCGCACACAGAAGAGGCCCGCCACCGGGATAGATCGGTGACGGGCCTCTGTGGTGCGCGTTGGGATTCGAGCGCCGGACCTTCTGAACCAGCCCGCGCGAGATCCGGCGTCCAGGATTTCTCAGTGACCGTCGTAGGTTTCGCGGCTGCCGGACTTTGCCAGCCCACGGGCGATCATGTAGCCGATGGTCAGCCAGGCGATGTACTTCAGAGCCACTGCGGCGTCGAACGGGTCCGGGTTCCCGTCGTCACCGCCGACCACGAGCGCGGTGATGGCCACCGCGAGCACAGCGAGAACGAAGACGATCAGCTCCGTCGTCTTGGTCGAGGCCTTGGTCTCGGTGCTGCGCCGAACTGCGGGCGGGGCCTGATAAGCGCCGCCACCGGCGGGTCCCGCCGGGTACCCGCCCTGGCCGCCGTGCTGAATCTGATTCTGGTTGCTGGTCATCGTGCGCCCCTCGTGTTGTTGACGGTCGCGGGCGGTTGGCCCACGACGCGTTTTCGCGCTGCACGAGGAGTACCCACTTCGATTAAATGCAAACAAGAGCAAGTTGACCATCTTTAATTCTGCGCGCCATTGCCGCACCCGGTCGGCTCGGGTGGGTTGCGCGGCCCCGGTGGTCCGGAGTGGGACACGAGCGCAGGCACCGTGGGTGGCGCGGGAAAGCAGAAATCCCCTCCACCGGTTGTGCTGGTGGAGGGGATTTCTCTGTGCGCCCGTAGGGATTCGAACCCCAAACCTTCTGATCCGTAGTCAGATGCTCTATCCGTTGAGCTACGGGCGCGTGATATTCAGTTGTCCTGCTTTTCAGGTGTACCGGTCTTCAGTTGTACCGCGGTCGGCCGACTGCGGTTGGCGGAGGCGAGAGGATTTGAACCTCCGGTCCCGTTTTAGCGAGACAACTCATTAGCAGTGAGTCCCATTCGGCCGCTCTGGCACGCCTCCCGGCGGAGTCCTTTCGAACTGCCGAGTCGAAAGGTTACACACCCTTCGCGGCGACAAGCAAACCGGTTGGTCAGAGCCGGTTTCTGCCTCTCCGGCGCCGCGGCCTACATTGGTCGGGTGAGCCTGCGAATCCGCCCCGATCTGGACGACCTTCCCGTGTACGTGCCGGGCAAGACGTTCCCGGGAGCCGTGAAACTGGCGAGCAACGAGGTCACCGAGGGTCCGCTGCCGAGCGTCATCGAGGCAATAGGCGCCGCCGCCACAGCCGTGAACCGCTACCCGGACAACGGCATGGTCGAGCTGACCGCGGCACTGGCCAAGGGGCTCGGTGTCACCGAAGACGAGGTCCAGGTGGGTTGCGGGTCGGTCATCCTCTGCCAGAACCTCATCCTCGTCACCAGCGGACCGGGCGACGAGGTGGTCTTCGGATGGCGGTCGTTCGAGACCTATCCTCTCGCCACGCGTGTTGCCGGCGCGACGCCCGTGCAGGTGCCCCTCACCGGAGACCTGACCTACGACCTGCGCGCGATGGCCGACGCGGTGACCGATCGGACGCGTCTGGTCTTCGTGTGCAACCCGAACAACCCGACCGGCACCGTCGTCGAAGCGCAAGACCTCCGCGATTTCCTGCAGCGCGTGCCGTCGGATGTGGTCGTCGCACTCGACGAGGCGTACTTCGAGTACCTGCGCCTGCCGTCGAATCAGGCGTACGACGCCCTCGAGCTCCGCCGCGAGTTCCCCAACCTGGTGGTCCTGCGCACCTTCTCCAAGGCGTACGGACTGGCCGGGCTGCGCGTGGGCTACGCGATCGCCGACCCGGAGGTCATCACGGCCCTGGGCAAGGTCCACGTCCCGTTCTCGGTCAGCAGCGTCGCACAGGCCGCGGCGCTCGCCAGCCTCGAAGCCGGCGAGCAACTACTGGCCCGCACGGATGCGGTTGTGGCCGAACGTACCCGCGTCACCGCTCGACTACGCGACGCCGGCTATCGGGTGCCCGATTCGCAGGCCAACTTCGTATGGCTCGACCTGGGCGCGGCATCGATGGACTTCGCACGCGCCTGCGTCGACGCCGGGGTGGTGGTCCGGCCGTTCGATGGTGATGGCGTCCGGGTGACAGTCACCAACTCCGACGAGGACGACGTGTTCCTGCAGTTCGCCGAGAGCTGGGACGGACCCCGGAGCTGAGTTTCGACCCGCGTGCGGACGCCGGCTAGAGTCCGCGGCCGATGGTCGGCCAAAGAACACCGAGGTCACGCTCCCAATAGGCCCACGTGTGGGTCCCGATGAGGCGGAACCCGTCGGTGTAGGGGACGCCCGCGGCGCGCAGCGTGATGGCGAACTCGAGCGAGCACCGGTAGGCACCCAGTTCGAGCGCCGACGACGATGCGGTCACGACCTCGGGCGGTCCTTCGTCCGGCTCGATCCGGCGCTGCAGGTCGAGGGGACCGATGGCACCCGAGCCGGCCGAGATGAAGATGTTCTTTCCCCGCAGCCGGTCCAGATGGAGACTCGGGTCGTGTGCGCGCCAGCCCGCGGAGCCGAACGGCCCCCACATGTTGGTGGCGTCGCCACCGTCACGGCCGACGGTGGTCCGGACATAGGCCTCGTTGACCGGGCCGGACACCGGCGGGCAGCCGCTGAGCGAGGCGACACCGGTGTACATCTCAGGGTGCCGGATGGCCAGCGAGAAGGCGGCCTGCCCACCCATCGACAGCCCGATGACGGCATTGCGTCCGTTGCCGTCGAACCGGGCGTCGATCAGCGGGGGGAGTTCCTTGGTGAGGAAGGTCTCCCACATGGGTTTGCCGAGCGCGGCGTCCTTCTTCTGCCAGTCGGTGTAGAAGGTGCCCTTGCCACCGGTGGGGAGCACGACGTTCACATTCTTATCGGCGAAGAAGCGTCCGGCACGGCCCTTGGTGATCCAGTCGCTGACCTCGCCCTCCGCGCCGGCACCGTCGAGCATGTAGACCGTCGAGCGCGGAGTCGAACCGCCGACCGGAGTGAGCACCGACAGTTTGATCCGCTCGTTCATCGCCGGGGAGAACACCCAGATGTCGGTGCGAAGGGCACTCAGCTTCTCGGATTTGGCGATCCGGGCCACCTGTTTGGGGGCAGCATCGGCGATGGCCGGTGTCGACAGGACACCCACCATCAGACACACCAGGCCCGCGATCAACCGCCTCGACATCTCGCCAACTCCCTCACCGACAAGTCCCCCGGAGTGCACCCGGGACCTCGTCGTGCCACCACGTGCGAGTCCGCGCCGACCGGATCGGACCGACGCGGACATCTAGACTCACAGACTACCCGCCGTCCAGCCGAGTGGAAGGTCGTGACCACGGCGTCTCACGGGCGCCGGGACCACCGAGGAAAGTCGACGATGCCCAGTTCAGCTTCTGTTCACCGCGAGCGCCCCGGACCCGACGAGACCCCACCGACCGGAGGACTCGGCCGGAACGACTACGCCTTCGTCGCCGAGGTCGGGGTGCGCTGGTCGGACATGGACGCCTTCGGCCACATCAATCACGCCCGGATGGTCACGCTGATGGAAGAGGCGCGCATCGCATGGCTGCTGAGCGCGGGCGAGGACTATGCCCCGCTCATCACGAGCGCGATGATCGTGCACGTCGACATCCGATATCAGGCCCAGCTGCGCCACGATGACTCGCCATTGCGGATCGGGATGTGGATCAAGGGGTTTCGCTCGGTGGACTTCACCATCGGGTATGAGATCCGCGGCGCCGGTGCGGAGCCCACCAGCCGACCGGCGTGCGTGGCCGGCACACAGATGGCCGTCGTGGACATCGAGAAGCACACGCTGCGGCGACTGACCTCCGTCGAGAAGAACTATCTCAGCGCCGCCTCACGAGGGCTCGTAGCGGGCGGGTAGCTCTCGCGGGACCGCTGGCGAGATGCGGGCTATGTTGCCCTGCAACACATCTCGATAGATGCGCAACTGTTCCTCACCACTGCGAACCTGCTCGGTGAGCCGCTTGGCGTTGTCGACGGAGATCTCCCGGTCCCCCGACCTCGCGACCAGCGCGTCGATGCGATCGTCCAGTGTGGCCGCCTTGTTGTACTCGGCGAGCACCTGGAGTTCGACGGCCGCGGACTCGACGACATGCGCGACCTCGCCGAGCGCCTGGACGCGGTCGATGAGTTCGGTCCACACCGGACGCAGCGTCGTCTCACGCTGATCGATCTGCGCGGCGAACGTGCGGTCGAAGCCGCCGTTGCGCTTGGCCCGGTCGAGGTCGATGCGGACGGCCCGCAACGCGATGACGTCGGCGGCGATCTCGGCGACCTCGGCGTGCAGGTTCACCTGGGTGCGCTGGACCTCGAAGTGGTCGGAGCGCCAGGCGGGGTTGCCGAGGATGCGGTCGTAGTAGTGACCGGTGATGAACAACAAGGTCTCGTAGCCGTCGACGAAAGCCGCGGCGCGCGGCGCGGCGGTCTGAGACGCTCCGCCCGGCGCCTCACGCACGCCGGACAGGAACTGGTCCGCCCACTGCCCCGCCTGCGAGTTGCCCGATTTCGCGGCCACCTGTCCGACCACGCCGGCGATCCGGTCGAACGCGGCAGTCCCGGCCCGCCGGACGTAACTCGACGCATTCACATTGGGCGTCGGCGTGCAGAGCAGACCGTTGAACAGACGGTCCCGTTCCTCGATCTCGAGATAGACGTTCTCACGACGTTCGCGCCGGATCGCCCTGGTTCCCGACGCGAACACGCCCTTCGCGGAGACGATCTGCTTACGGGCGTCCTCGCGACGACGATGCAGGCCGTTGAGCCGGTTACGCATCACCGCGCCGACCACGCCGGGCACCACCGGACTCGACAGCTGGTGTTCGATCTGGACGATCGCACGTTGGAGGCGGCGGAGATCGCCGAACCCCGCGGACATCGACGGCATCGGCCGGCCGGTAGAGATCCGGCGCACCACGATCGCCCGCCCGCCAGGGGTGAGATACCCGGACGCGATGAGCAGGGCCGCGGTGTCGGACAGTTCTCGTCGCTCACCCGGCACCGCCGAACGGTCGCACCACTCGCGGATCTGTTCGCTCGTACGCGCGGGCATCAACCGATGTCCGCGGGAACTGCTGTCGACCATGTTGCCGCCGCCTTACCTGGAGAATCGGTGCCCGCGCCCGTCCACAGACACCTGTTTCGATGCTACCCGCGGGCGGAGAGTGCTCGATGTGGCCGACATCTCGACCGCCGGTAGCGCCGCCGGAACACCTCGTTGGTGTCACGATGACCCCATGACAGTTCCCTCGGACGTGTCGGAACCTCGCGACGTCGAACGGATCCGCGGTCAGATCTGGCGGAACGGCGACCCGGTGGACGGCTTCGACCTCGGGGAGATCTCCACCTGTCTCGAGGACCCGGAGAAGCTGATCTGGGCAGATCTGGAATGCCCCACGCACGAGACCCTCTCTCGCCTGGCCGCCGAACTCGAACTCGACCCGTTCGCGATCGAGGACACGGTCGCCGCGGCCGAACGCGTCAAGACCGTCACCTACACCGGGCACACCTTCGTGATGGTCTACGCGGTCTCGTTGCACGACGACGACACACCGTCCGAGGTCCCCGACGACGACGATGCCGGCTCCTCGGCAACCGCCTTCCGCGCCTCCGCGAACGGGCGGGCGCGAATGTTCGACCTGCACCGCATCTCGGTGTTCATCAAGAAAAACGCACTCATCACGGTACGACCGACGCCTGCGCTCGACATCGACGAGGTCATGCGCCGGTGGTCGGACAGCGGGGCGATGCAGTACGGGATCGGCGCGCTCGTACACGGGTTGCTCGACGTCGTCGTCGACGGACATTTCGACGCCGTCCAGCGCCTCGACGACGAGATCGAGGATCTCGAGGCACTGCTCTTCGATGAGCGCATCCCCGGGCGCGAACTGCAGCGCCGAACCTACGACCTGCGCAAGGACCTCGTCGTCCTGCGGCGGGTCGTCCTGCCGATGCGCGAGGTGATCGCCGGTATCCAGCGGCGCCGGTTCGACAACCACGCACCACCCGAACTCGACCCTCACTTCTCGGACCTCTACGACCACGCACTGCGTGCCTCGGAGTGGACGGAGTCGTTGCGGGACATGATCACCACTGTCTTCGAGACCAACCTGACCCTCGCCGACGCCCGGTTGAACACCGTCATGAAGAAGCTGACGGCGTGGGCGGCGATCATCGCTGTGCCGACCGCCATCACCGGCTTCTACGGACAGAATGTGCCGTTCCCCGGCTTCGAGCGAATGCTCGGTTTCATCACCAGCGTGACGCTGATCGTCGTGGTGGTCGTCGGGCTCTACGTCTCGTTCCGCAAACGCGACTGGTTGTGATCGACCGTCTTCGATCACGTTACACGGCAGGTCTTTTCGCTCATGGACGCACCACCGGGGGCAGTTTCTGCGAAAGTGATTGACTACCTGGGCGTTTGATAGCGTATGTGCCAACCCACCTACGGAAGGGCACCGATGGAGTCACCCGCGATCACGATCGACGGTCTCACCAAACGGTTCGGCGGCCTGACCGCGGTCGACGACCTGTCGTTCACCGTTGCTCCCGGCCGCGTCACCGGATTCCTCGGACCGAACGGTTCGGGCAAGACCACGACGCTGCGCATGCTCCTGGGCCTCGTCGAACCGACTGCCGGCCGGGCACTGATCGGCGACCGGCCGTTCCGGCAGATCCCGCAACCCGCCCAGCACGTCGGCGCGGCGCTGGAGGCGTCGAGCTTCCATCCCGGGCGCACCGGGCTGGGGCACCTGAAGGCTCTCGCGCCCCAGGTCGGGGTCCAGACGGCTAGGTGCCGGGAGGTGCTCGACTTCGTCGGACTCTCCCAGGCCGCGGACCGGCGGGTCGGGGGCTACTCGATGGGGATGCGGCAGCGCCTCGGCCTGGCCACCGCACTGCTCGGTGACCCGCAGATCATCCTGCTCGACGAACCGGCCAACGGCCTCGACCCGCAGGGCATCGTGTGGCTGCGCGGTCTGCTTCGTTCGCTGGCCCACCAGGGGCGGACGGTCCTGGTTTCCAGCCACGTGCTCGCCGAGGTGCGGAGCACCGTCGACGATGTCGTGGTGATCGGCAGCGGCAAACTGGTCCGGGCCTCGACGCTCGCCGACTTCGAGGCACTCGCCGAGCATGCGGTCGTCGTCCGGACGCCGTCGCGGGCGTCGTTCGTCGCCCTCGCGGGGGAACGCGGGTGGCAACTCGAGGACACGCACGACGGCTTCCGGATTGCCGGCGTGAGCGCAGCCACGGTCGGCACGGCTGCCTTCACCGCGGGTATCGAACTCCATCAGCTCGCCGATGTCGGCGCCGATCTCGAGGCGGTCTTCCTAAATCTCACCCAGTCGTCGGACGCACCGACCAGTCACCTACCGAGCGGTCCACCCGGTCCGGACCCGGACGCGGCACCGACGTCACCGGGAGCCGTCCGATGAGGGCCGCCCTGGTCGCCGAGTACCGCAAGTTCACCTCCACCAGGATGTGGTGGATTCTCCTCATCGCGATGATCGCCTACCTCGGCTTCATCGGTGCGGCACTGGCCTTCTCGATGACCACCGAGAACGCCATGCAACAGCCGACCACCCTCGTCGGCGCCGATCTGGCACGCTCGATCTACGCCCTCACGAGCCCGATCGGCTACGTGTTCGCGCTGGTCATCGGTAGCCTGGCGGTGACCGGGGAATTCCGGCACAAGACCATCACGGCCAGTCTTCTCGTCGAACCCCGCCGCGGAATACTGTTGGTGGCCAAGCTGATCGCCGGAATCCCCATGGGACTGCTGTACGGCGTGCTCGGCACGCTGGCGGTCGTCGCGACGGCAGCACCGATCCTCGCCACGGTCGGGGACGGCGCGTTCCTCGGTGACAGCTCCACCCTCGAGGTCATCGGCCTCTCGATGCTGGTGATGGTGCTGTGGACGGCGATGGGTGTGGCATTCGGCGCGGTGGTGTCCAACCAGGTCGCCGCGATCGTCATCCTGCTGGCTTTCACCCAGCTCGTCGAACCGATCGCGCGCATCGCACTCGCGACCTTCGATGTCACGTCCTCGGTGTCGAAGTTCCTGCCCGGCTCCGCCGCCGACGCGCTTGTCGGGTCGAGTTTCTTCGCGACGATGGGCGGTGGCAGCACCGACCTGCTCCCGCAGTGGGCCGGCGCGCTCGTCATGCTCGCCTACATCGCCGCGTTCGCGGTCATCGGTCGTTACACAACCTTCCGCCGGGACATCGCCTGAGCGGGACCTGCGGGTCTCACGCCGGCCGCGGGACCGCCGAGGAGATGCTCTGTCCGATCCACGACGGTACGTCGCGTGCCACGTCCGCGGGGGCGAGGATCTCGACTCGGTCGTTCGCGAGTGCGAGACGCCAGTCGATGTCGCCGCGCCAGATCTCGGTGAGAGTACGCAGATCGGTCACGACGGTGACATCGAGTTCGTAGCCGGGGTCGAAGTCGCACACCTGCGCTTCCCCTCCGGCGACGACGAGCCACCACGTGCTCGCCTTCCCGATGACATCGCGGAAAGTGAACTGCACCATGGTGCGTCGACGAGGCCATCGATCGATCGGGACGGTGCGGTGCATGTCCCACATCAGCAGGTGAGGGTCCAGGTCGGCGTCGCCGAGCTCTCCGATCCATCGGATACCCCACGCGCTCAACGCCTCTACCACCGTGGTGAGCTCCTCACCCATCGTCGTCAGTGTGTACACCGAACGACCGCCGACCTCTGCTCGGTTGACCACCCCGGCGCGTTCCAGCGTGCGCAACCGCTTGGTGAGCAGCGCCGGCGACATCTTCGGCACACCTCGCCGCAGCTCGTTGAAATGTCTACTGCCCAGGAGAAGTTCGCGGATGATGAGGATCGTCCATCGCTCGTCGAGCAACTCCATGGCCTTGGCCACCGGGCAGAACTGTCCGTACGACGTCATCGCAGCCTCCTCCACTGCTGATCGATCCGGCCCCGAGCGAAGCGAGGCGCCGTGTCGAAGCCCCGTCGATCCAGTACACACCCGTCGTCGACTGATGACCAGTACAGAAACTGAACTGCCACCAGTACAGATGTTGGTCTGGAGGACGGTCCGGACTTCGTCGGATGCTCGTCTGTGTCCGCACACGGACGACGACATCCACCACGACGACCCGAGGGACCGACATCATGACCACAACGCAACCGGCTCCGTTCGATGCCGAGATCAAGGCTCGACACCGCAAACTGTGGGCTTCCGGCGACTACCCGGCCGTCGCCGATCTGATCGCACCGCTGGGCCGTCGCCTCGTCGACGCCCTGCACATCACCGCCGGGGACAAGGTCCTCGACGTCGCCGCCGGCGCCGGCAATGTGGCCGTGCCCGCGGCCGAAGCCGGCGGGCACGTCGTCGCCAGCGACCTCACGCCCGAACTGCTGTCGGTGGGAGAATCTCGGCACCGCGACCTGCCGATCACATGGCGTACCGCCGATGCCGAGGATCTACCGTTCGACGACAACGACTTCGACATCGCGACGTCGTGTGTGGGAGTCATGTTCGCGCCGAATCACCAGAAGTGCGCCGACGAACTCGTGCGCGTCGTGCGTCCCGGCGGGCGGATCGGTCTGATCAATTGGACGCCAACAGGTTTCATCGGGGAACTATTCGCGGTGATGAAGCCGTACGCCCCGCCACCGCCGCCCGGTGCGCAGCCGGGTCCGCTCTGGGGTGACGCCGACCACGTGCGGTCGCTGTTCGGTTCCGGTGTCACCGACCACGAGTTCGTCACCGAGACCGTGGAGATCAGCGAGTTCGACGACGGCGCGGCGTTCCGTGAATTCTTCAAGGCCCACTACGGACCGACCATCATGGCGTACCGCAACATCGGCGACGATCCCGCGCGCGTCGGGGAGCTCGACGCCGCCATCGCCGCCCACTCCGACCGCTACATCGCCGACGGACGGATGGAGTGGGAGTATCTGCGAGCGGTGCTGACGGTCGCGTGAACCGGTGGCCACTGCTGGTCGAACCGGCACCCCCGCCCCACCGCTGGTCGAGCCGGCACCCCCGCCGGCAAGGCCGCCCCACTCCTGGTCGAACCGGCACCCCCGCCGGCAAGGCCGCCCCACTGCTGGTTGAGCCGGCACCCCCGCCGGCAAGACCGCCCCACTGCTGGTTGAGCCGGCACCGAGCGCAAGCGAGGAGCCGAGTCGAAGCCACTTGGCGGCAACCGCCAGGCGCGGGACGCGTGGGATCGCCCGGACTCAGAGCTCGGCGTACTCGACGACAAGCGGAGCGTGATCGGACAGCCGGACATCCGGAGCCGACTCCTTGTCAACCGTCACGGCGCGCGCTCGCTTGGCAAGTGCGGGCGAGGCGAGTTGGTGATCGATCCGCCACCCGACGTCCTTGACGAAGGACTCCCCCGCCCAGCTCCACCACGTGAGCGGTCCGGGGCGGTCGCCATGCAGTGCCCGGACGACGTCTACCAACCGGCGCGGACCGGTGATATCGCCGAACCAGGCGCGTTCCTCGGGTAGAAAGCCCTCCATCTTGCGGGCCGCGCGCCAGTTGGTGACGTCGTGCTCGAGGTGGGCGACGTTGAGATCACCGAGGAGGAGGAACTCGCGGCCCGCACGGCGAGCGGCCAACCGATTGCGCGCGAGCTCACGGGTGAACCCGGACAGAAAGCGTTGCTTCCGTGCGTGTTTGGCGCCGCCGTCGGGCGCCTCGCGCATCGAACCGGCGCGCTGCAACTCGGCCGGGAGCCCACCCTTCGGCAGATACAGAGTGGCGACGGTCAGTGGGCGGTCGGCCAGGTCGACCTCGATGTAGCGGCCCTCGTGAGCGAAGGCGGGCAGTCCGCGGGCC
Source organism: Gordonia sp. NPDC058843 (assembly GCF_042743165.1). NCBI lineage: Bacteria > Bacillati > Actinomycetota > Actinomycetes > Mycobacteriales > Gordoniaceae > Gordonia > Gordonia sp. NPDC058843. Next base: position 121,540 of record NZ_JBHYNC010000006.1, on the reverse strand, counting down.
TTGGGCGGATGGGTCACCCACGTGCGCACCGCGACCGGTTCGCTTCGGGTGAGCACCGCGACGCCGTTCCGCCCCGCGATGGAGCCGACGTCGATCGAGGCGTGATAGCCGTCGAAGTCGCCGACGTCGTCGATGCCACACCGCAACTCCTGAAGTCCGACCACGTCGGGCTGCCGTCCGGCGAGCCAGGCGTCGAACCCACGACGACGCGCGGCCCGGATCCCGTTGACGTTGAACGATGCAACGGTGAAACCACCGGTGCCCATGTGCCCTGCCTTTCACGGTCTCGAGCTCCACAGCGGGCCGGTCGACGCTCACGGAGCCACCCGATCTCACGAAAAATCCCTCACCCGGGGGTGAGGGCCTCTGGCGGAAGCGGAGGGATTTGAACCCCCGGTGGTTTTACCCACGCTCGCTTTCAAGGCGAGTGCATTCGGCCGCTCTGCCACGCTTCCCTGACGAGCAAGATTACACACCGAGCGCCGGACCGGACCTCTCCTGGCACCCCGGTGCGCTGTGACACCATCGAAGAGGTGAAAGCCATCGTCGTCGAATCCGAGAACCTGTCCCTCTCCGATGTGCCCGACCCGACTCCCGCGACCGGCGAGGTCGTGATCGACGTGGTCGCGGCCGGCGTCAACCGCGCCGACATCCTGCAGCGCGCGGGCAACTATCCCCCGCCGCCGGGGGCGTCGGACACCCTCGGGCTGGAGGTCTCGGGGCGGATCTCGGCGCTCGGCGACGGGGTCACCGGATGGTCGGAGGGCGACGAGGTGTGCGCGCTGCTCGCCGGCGGTGGATACGCCGAGAAGGTGGCGGTCCCGGTCGAGCAGGTCCTCGCGGTGCCCGCCGGCGTCGACCTGGTGTCCGCGGCGGCCCTGCCGGAAGTGGCCTGCACCGTGTCGTCGAACATCTTCGACACCGCTCACCTGACCACTGGTGAGCTACTTCTCATCCACGGCGGTTCCAGCGGCATCGGCACGCACGCCACCCAGATCGCCCACGCGATGGGCGCGCGGGTTGCGGTGACCGCCCGCACCCAGGACAAACTCGAGCGCTGCCGCGAGTTCGGCGCCGACATCCTGATCGATTACTCGAGCCAGGACTTCGCCGAGGTTCTCAGGGACGCCGGGGGAGCCGACGTCATCCTCGACATCATCGGCGCCAAGTACTTGAAGTCGAATCTGAAAGCGCTCCGCACCGATGGGCGCCTGGTGATCATCGGCATGCAGGGCGGCACGACGACGGAGATCAATCTGGGGCATCTGCTGGCCAAGCGTCTGTCGATGATGGGCACGACACTGCGCGCACGGCCCGTGCACGGTCCCGGCGGCAAGGCCGAGGTCGTGGCGGCGACGCTGACCCGCACCTGGCCGCTCATCGAGGCCGGGACAGTCGTGCCCGTCGTCGACCGCGTGTTCCCGCTGGCCGATGCCGGGGCCGCCCACGACCACCTCAACAGCGGTGACGTGATCGGGAAGGTGCTGCTGAGCGTCGGGGAGTGATCGGGTGTGCGGCAGGTGGCTTCGACACGGCTCCTCGACCTCGACGCGCTCCTTCGTCGCTTGCTCGGCCCGGCGGCTGCGCTCGTCACCCGCTCAAACAGCAGTAAGACGCCACCCGCCCAACGACAGCAAGTCGTCAGCTGCTCGACCAGCGCAGGGAGCTCAGTCGGTTGCTGCTGGGTCCGCGGCATCGACGGCCTCGGCGATCTTGCGGAACGCGACACCGAGAGCCACGAATTCGTCCGGCGTCATCGCATCGACCACGAAGCGGCGGATCACCTGGTCACGGACGCTCACATGGTCGGCGAGAGTGCGCCGACCCTGATCGGTCAGACGCACCAACCGATGCCGGCCGTCGGCCTTCGATTCGAACCGGTGGATGTCACCGTCGTCGCTGAGTCGGGCGATCATCCGGGACACGGTGCTGACGCGCATGTGCACGGCGTCGGCGACCTCACTGACGCCCAACTGGGGTTTGCCGCAGACCGCTTCGAGGATGCGCAGGTCGGATACCGAGAGTCCGCGTTTCGTGAACTCGTCGGTGACCCGGGCGAAGAGCGCCCAGCCGCCGTCGACGAGGTTCATCCAGCTCTCGGCCTCCGCAGCAGTGAGTGACCGTGGCGGGCCCTTGTCTGGACCTTCAATCGTATTTACCGACACAGCACGACAACATACATTGTCGTTAACTCAAACAACACCATAGTGAATATCGCCACGGTCGTACCGAACCTTCACGCGAGCGATCCCAGCGTGCGGACCAGGTGATCGACCTCGTACGGCGTCGAATAGGGGGCCAGTCCCACCGTCACGGCACCGCCGAAGTCGGGTGCGCCCATGCGGGCCAGTGCACGGTTGGGAAGGTCGGCGAGGGCGCAGACACCGTTGTCGGCCAGGCGCCGGACCACCTTGTCCGCACCCACCGACTCGACGGTGAAGCTCGCCAGCGGAACCCGGTCCTCCTCGGTACCCACGAGATTCACATGGTTGAGCTGGGACAGCGTCGTGACCAGGTAGTAGGTCAGGCGCTGGAGATACTCGTAGACACCGTCCATCGACGTGACGAGGCGCCGGCGGCGCTTGCCGATCCCGGCCTCGTCGAGCCCGGCGAGATGCTCCACCGACGCGACCAGCCCGGCGAGCATCGCGCCCTGATGGGGTTCGGGTTCGAGCCGGGCGGGACCGCGCGCGGCCGGGTCCATCGCCATCAGGCGCAACCGGTCGATCAGGTGGGGTTCACGAAATGCCATGGCGGCCATCCGCGGACCACCCCAGCGCTCGGCGGAGACGACGAGCACGTCGGCACCCAGGTCATGGATGTCGAGGCTGAGATAGGGCGCCGCGTTGGTGGCGTCGACGACCAGCAGCGCCCCTGCTTCGCGGACCAGGGGCGCGATCTCGCTGATGTCGGTGATCGCCCCCGTCGTCGACGACGCGAGGGTCACCGCGACGACCTCCGTCTCCGGTGTGACGAGATCGCCGAACTGCCACGCCGGGAGCCCGCCGGTCTCGACGTCGACCTCGGCCCAGCGGACGCGGCCGCCGTAACGATCCGCCGCGCGGAGCCACGGGACGATGTTCGGTTCGTCGTCCTGGCGTGTGACGACGACGTCGCCGCGCAGCCAGGCGTGCGGCGCGAGCGCCTCCGCGAGGCCGGACAGCAGCGCGTACCGCGACGGCCCGAGGACCACCCCGGCGGCGTCACCGCCGACGAGGTCGGCGATCGCGCGGCGGGCACCGTCGACCACCTCGGCGCTGGCACGAGCCGACGGATAGACCCCGCCGGGAGCGGCCGAGAGATTTCGGAAACTGGTGGTCACCGCGGTCGCGACCGAGTCGGGGATCTGCATTCCGGCCTGCGGATCGAGGTGAATCCAGCCGTCGCCGAGTGATGGAATCAATCCACGCACATAGGCGACGTCGAAGGGCATGGGCACGAGGATAGACGTCGGCCATCTGCCGTTTCGCGGTGTCCGGGCACAATGGAGCCCATGGCTATCGAAGGCACTCCAGGACCCGGCCCGACCCCAGGACCGTTCGGCTCGGCCGGCGACTCCGACGACGTGATCGTCGTCGGCGCGGGGATGGACGGGCAGGCGGGTGACGACTCGTCGGAATCGACCAGTGTCGCCGACATGGTCGAGCAGCCCGCCAAGGTCATGCGCATCGGCACCATGATCAAGCAGCTGCTCGAAGAGGTTCGTGCGGCTCCGCTCGACGACGCGTCGCGCAACCGGCTGCGCGAGATCCACCAGTCCTCGGTACGTGAACTCGAAGAGGGTCTCGCGCCGGAGCTACGGGAGGAGCTCGAACGGCTGGCACTGCCGTTCTCCGACGAGGGGACCCCCTCCGACGCCGAACTCCGGATCGCGCAGGCCCAGCTCGTGGGCTGGCTCGAGGGCCTCTTCCACGGCATCCAGACTGCACTGTTCGCCCAGCAGATGGCCGCCCGCGCCCAGCTCGAGCAGATGCGCCAGGGCGCTCTCCCGCCCGGGATGCCCGCCCCCGGCGGCCCCGGCCACAGCACCGGGCAATACCTCTGACAGCAGACGGGTACGCTGACTCCTCGTGTCAGCGGTAGTAGACGACGACGCGATACCCGCGCGTCCAACAGGTTCCGATTCGCGCAGCTTCGCGCGCGCGGTCAAGGACCTCCGCGACGGTTTCGCAAGCCGCGAACTGTGGTTCCATCTGGGCTGGCAGGACATCAAGCAGCGCTACCGCCGTTCGGTCCTGGGTCCCTTGTGGATCGTCATCGCGACCGGTGTCACCGCGTGCGCCATGGGCCTGCTCTACGGCGAGCTCTTCGGCATGGACATCACGGTGTTCCTGCCGTACGTCGCGCTGGGGTTCATCTTCTGGAACTTCATCCAGAGCTCGATCCTCGAGGGCTCGGAGGTCTTCTCGAAGAACGAGGGCCTGATCAAGCAGCTCCCGGCCCCGGTCAGCGTGCACGTCTACCGCGTGGTGTGGCGCGCGTTGATCATCTTCGCGCACAACGTCGTCATCATCGTCATCCTGTTCCTGATTTTCCCGCCGCCGCTCAACTGGACCGTGCTGCTGATCGTCCCGGCCCTCGCGCTGTACGTGCTCAACTCGATCTGGGTGACGATCGTGTTCGGCATCTTGTCGACGCGGTTCCGCGACATCGGCCAGCTCCTCACCACCGCGGTGCAGCTGGTGTTCTTCATGACGCCGATCATCTGGACGACGCAGAGCCTCGGCAACGCGACCGGCGAGGCGTCGTCGAGGCTGAAGCTCGTCGAGCTGAACCCGATGTTCCACTATCTGGAGATCGCGCGCGGACCGCTGCTGGGCGAACCGGTGGAGTTCTACCACTGGGCTGTCGTCCTGGGCTGCACCGCCGTGGGCTGGGTGCTGGCCATGCTGGTGTTGCGCAACTACCGGGCCCGCGTGGCGTACTGGGTGTAGGGACGGAATCGATGGCCAGAAACAACGATCTCGACGACCGGGTCCGCGTGGACACGTGGGACGCGTGCGTGGACTTCCCGATCTTCGACGCCAAGACGCGTTCCCTGAAGAAGTCGGTGATCGGCGCGGCCGGCGGCGTGATCGGCTCCACCGAGTCGAATGTGGTGGTCGTCGAGGCGCTCAAAAACATCAACCTGCACCTGAAACACGGCGACCGGGTGGGTCTGGTCGGACACAACGGCGCAGGCAAATCCACGTTGCTGCGCCTGCTGTCGGGCATCTACGAACCCACTCGCGGCGCCTGTCGTGTGCACGGCCGCGTCGCTCCCGTCTTCGACCTCGGCGTCGGCATGGACCCGGAGATCTCCGGCTACGAGAACATCATCATCCGCGGCATGTTCCTGGGCATGACCCGCAAGGAGATGCTCAAGAAGATCGACGACATCGCTGAGTTCACCGAGCTCGGCGACTACCTGCAGATGCCGCTGCGGACCTACTCCACCGGTATGCGGGTGCGTATCGCACTCGGCGTGGTGACGTCGATCGACCCTGAGATCCTCATCCTCGACGAGGGCATCGGCGCCGTCGACGCCGACTTCATGCGCAAAGCGCGTGGGCGGCTCCAGGCGCTCGTCGAACGGTCCGGAATCCTGGTGTTCGCCAGCCATTCCAACGAGTTCCTGGCCCAACTGTGCGACCGCGCCCTGTGGATCGACCACGGTCAGATCCGGATGGAGGGCGGCATCGAGGAGGTCGTCGGCGCGTACGAGGGCCCCGACGCCGCGGCGCACGTCCGGCGGGTGATCGCCGATCTCGAGAAGTCCGATCGGCGCGATGCGGACACCGCGGGGCCGGCCGAGTGAGCGACGGCATCGGCGCCCCGAAGATCATCGCGGTGGTGGTCACCCACCGTCGTGTCGAGCTTCTCGCCGAGTCGCTGGCCGTCGTCGCCGGGCAGGACCGCCCCGTCGACCACCTCATCGTCGTAGACAATGCCGACGAGCCAGCGGTTGCCGAACTCGTTGCCGCGCAGCCTGTTCCGACAACCTATTTCGGTTCCCAGCGCAACCTCGGCGGCGCGGGCGGATTCGCCCTCGGCATGCTGCACGCACTCGCCCTCGGTGCCGACTGGGTCTGGTGCGCCGACGACGACGGGCGCCCCGACGGGCCGACGGTGCTCTCCACGCTGCTCGACTGCGCCGCGCGACATCAGCTCGACGAGGTGTCGCCGGTGGTCGCCAACCTCGACGACCCGGACACCCTCGCCTTCCCGCTGCGACGTGGACTCGTGTGGCGCCGGAAGCGGTCGGAACTCTTTGCCGACGGTGAGACGCAAGACGACGACCTGCTGCCGGGCATCGCATCATTGTTCAACGGTGCGCTGTTCTCCGCACATTGCCTCGAGCAGGTGGGCGTTCCGGATCTGCGACTGTTCTTCCGCGGCGACGAGGTCGAGGTGCACCGTCGCCTGGTGCGTTCGGGTGTGCGCTTCGGAACGTGCCTGCGCGCCGGCTACCTGCACCCGGACGGTTCGGCGGAGTTCCGACCGATTCTCGGCGGGCGCATGCACACGCAGTACCCGGACAACGCCACCAAGCGCTTCTTCACCTACCGCAACCGCGGCTATCTGATGAGCCAGCCCGGGTTGCGGCGGTTGCTCCCCCAGGAGTACGCCCGGTTCGGCTGGTTCTTCCTTGTGCAGCAACGTGATCCGAAGGGCTTCGCCGAGTGGGTACGCCTCCGCGGCCTCGGCCGTCGGGAGCGGTTCACGCGTCCCTGATCTTTAATCACTGGGGCCCGTTGCAGCAGGACCCTCCCGCTCCACTTCCTGAGGTGCGTGCCGGGCGCACCCCCTTCTGCTCCCTGAGGTGCGAGCGAAGCGAGCCACGAAGGGCCTCGCAACGTGAACCCGCCTGTCCCACCAGGCCCTTCGAGGCTCGTCGCTTGCGCTCCTCGCACCTCAGTATCTGCGGCCTGGCGGCTGTCGTGGACCACGAAAGAACACTCGTGAGTGTCCGAAATCCATGCTCCCTGAGGTGCGAGCGAAGCGAGCCTCGAAGGGTCTCGCAACGTGTCTCACCAGGCCCTTCGAGGCTCGTCGCTTGCGCTCCTCGCACCTCAGGGAGCAGGGGTTATGCGGTTCTCTCGGATTAGGGACCAGGGGTTATGCGGTTTTTTCGAATTAGGGGTCAGGGGGCTATGCGGTTCTTACCGTCGCGCGGGGTCATCCCCAACGCCGAGATCGCTCCCAGCGCAGCGATTCCGGCGAGCACCCACCACGCCGTCAGGAACGAGTCGTGCACATCGGCATACACGGCCGAGGTACCGATGATCGCGACCAGCAGGCTGACGCCGAGGGACATGCCGATCTGACGACTCATGTTGACCACCGCGCTCCCGGTGGCCGCTTGGTCGGCGGGTAGGTCGGCCGTCGCCGAGGCAAGTATCGACGGCAGCGCGAACCCCACTCCGACACCGCCGATCAGCCAACCCGGCAGGAACTCGGTGACGAAGTCCGGAGTGGCATCGACCGACAATGCGATCAGTGCTGACCCGATCGCGAACAGGGCACAACCGACAGCCACGAGACGTCCCACCGGGACCCGCGCACTGAGGCGATGGGACACCGCCGCGAAGATCGGGACCATCAGCGGTCCGGTCGACACCGCGAGTCCCGTCGCAATCGGCGAGAATCCCCAGACCTGCTGCAACCAGAGGATGTTCGCGAGAAGCGCGCCGGCGAACGGGATGGAGAACAACAGCATTGTCAGATTGGCCACGGAGAAGGCACGGATCCGCAGCAGCGCCGGCGAGATCACCGGTTCGGGATGGCGTGCCGAACTGAGGACGAAACCGGCGAGCGCGACCACCGCGACGATCCATGCACCGGTGATCCGGGCGTCCGACCAGCCCCACTCACTCCCCTGGACCAGTCCCAGTGTGAGTGCTCCCACCGAGACGACCAGCAGGATCGCCCCGAGAGCGTCGGGAAATCCCCTCGCAGAGTCGTTTCGAGGGCGAGACAAGACGATCGCCCCCGCCACCAGCGCCGCCACCCCGACGGGCACGTTGACCAGGAACACCCACCGCCACGACGCCTCCACGAGGAGACCACCCACGGCCGGCCCGAAGGCCGCGGCGAGAGCGCCGGTGGCCGCCCAGATGCGCACCGACCGGGCACGACGCTCCGGCGGCAAGGTCGCCACGACCAATCCCAGACTTGCCGGTGTCAAGATCGCCGCCCCCAGCGCCTGGAGCGCTCGGAAGGCCACCAACCACCAGACGCCCTGCGCCGCAGCACATGCGGCACTCGCCGCGGTGAAGATCGCGAGCCCGAGCAGAAAGCCGCCTTTGCGGCCAAATCGGTCGACGATTCGACCTGCCGGAACCAGCAGTGCCGCATACAGAATGGCGTAGGCGTTCAGGATCCACGACATCTGCGACAGGGTTGCGCCGGCGAAGTCCGCACCGATGTCGTCGAAGGCCACGTTGACGATGAACACGTCGAGGCTGGCCATGAACGCCGCCCCGGACAGGATGAGCAGGACGATGCCCGGACGCGCGACTGCCGGTGTCGGCGTTGCCGGATCGCGTTCGCTGCGAGCGACAGTCATCGGACCGGCCATCCGAGGACGCGTCGGCTCTGACGTGCGGAGGCGAGGAGCCGACCGTCACGGTCGCGCAGCGTGGTGTCGTCGACCGACCAACCGCCGGATGTCGAGGTGTTACGCGTGTGGACGAGGACCGGCGCCGGAGTGGCATTGTCCAGCGGCGCCGTCACGTGCAAAGAGAGCGTGACCGTCGGAAGTGCCAGCGGCGCAGTCAGAGTCGGGAAGACCGCGGGCGGCAGACAATCGGCGAGCAGGGCGAGGTACGCGGCGTCGACGACCATCGGGGTGCGGGTGCTGATCCAGGCCCGCATCCAGGGCTCGCTCGCGCCGGTGAGCGGCAGCGGACCGTCGACGGGCCGCAGGTCGAGATGCGCACCCATCGGCACGATCTCCGGCGGGATGACGAAAGGGTCCAGACCTTCCGGGCCGGGAAAGCCTGCCACCCGATCCACGACATCCGTGGGTCCGGGCTCCCCCACCCGGCCGGCCATGACCGAGGCTGTCGCGATCTCGCTGCCCGCCTGGGTGACCGCGACATCGACGACCCTCGTGTGTCGACCGACCTCCCGGACCGACGGCGTCAGGATCAGATCCCCGCCGTCGGGCTTGCCGACGAATCGCAGATCCGCGGAGCGCACCGATGCGCTCGGTACTGCTGCGGCAGCCACCCGGACGGCCAGGGCCGCGATGGCCCCGCCGTGCGGTCCCGACCATCCCCACCAGGTGGGCTCGATCGTCGCCGACCATCGGCCCCCGGACAGCGGAGTCGCACCGAAACTGTCCATCAATCCATCGTCGACAGGCGCCTGCCTGCTGAGTTGCTTCACGCAACTCATGCAAGCAGGTTGAGTTGCATCACGCAACCCACTATCCTCGAATGCATGCGCCGCGCCTCGTTCGCCGATATGAACTGCTCGATCGCCCAGACGCTCGAGATCGTCGGGGAATGGTGGACGCTGCTCATCGTGCGCGACGCGATGTTCGGCGTGACGCGGTTCGACGAGTTCTCGACGCGACTCGGCATCGCACGGAACGTGTTGACCCAGCGACTGGACACACTTGTCGAACACGACGTCCTGACGAAGGAGCCGTATCAGGACAATCCGGTGCGCTACGACTACCGCCTCACCGAGAAGGGTCGGGACCTCTGGACGGTGTTGGCCGCCTTGCGCCAGTGGGGTGACCGATGGACCGCGGAGGACGGCGCGCCAGTGGTGTCGACACATACGTGCGGCCAGACGATGACCGTCGAACCGACATGCTCGGCGTGCGGCGAGCGGATCGGCCGCGGTGAACTCCGCGTGCACCCGGGGCCCGGCGCCACCGCAGACAACCCACTCGCCGAACTTCGCCGATCACCACGCCGACCTGCGACGATTCCGAACCGGGTGCCGCCTAACTAGAACGTGTTCTACTGTGAGGGCAGTTTTACTGTCGTCCCGAGGAGCATGATGCGGTTCACTTTCGCCGAGGCCATGACCGATCCGTCGTACTACGCGCCGCTCGCGCAGGCCGCCGAGTCAGCCGGGTACGCCGGCTTCACCATTCCCGATTCGCTCGCCTACCCCGAGGAGTCGGACGCGAAGTACCCCTACACCCCGGACGGCAATCGCGAGTTCCTCGACGGCAAGGCGTTCATCGAGACGTTCATCCAGGCGGCGGCGCTCGGCGCCGTCACCTCGACCATCCGCTTCACCCCGTTCGTGGTGAAGCTCCCGGTCCGGCCGCCTGCGCTGGTGGCCAAGCAGGCCAGCTCGGTGGCGTACCTGACGAACAACCGCTTCGCGATGGGCGTCGGCACCAGCCCTTGGCCCGAGGACTACGACTTCATGGGCGTGGACTTCCGCCGTCGAGGTAAGCGGATGGACGAGTGCATGGACATCATCCGCGGACTCACCACCGGCGAGTACTTCGAGTTCCACGGCGAGTTCTACGACATCCCGAAGATCAAGATGACGCCTGCTCCCACCGAACCCATCCCCCTCCTGGTGGGCGGGCACGCCGATGCCGCGCTGCGTCGTGCGGTCATCCGCGGTGACGGCTGGATGCACGGCGGCGGACCGCCCGAGGAACTCGACACCCTTCTCGACCGTATCGCCGAGATCCGCAAGGAGGAGGGCAAGACCAACGACCCGTTCGAGATCCACGTGATCTCGATGGACGCGTACTCGGTCGACGGTTGTAAGCGATTGGAGGACAAGGGGATCACCGACGTGATCGTCGGCTTCCGGTTGCCGTACGTCATGGGCGAGGACACCGAGCCGCTGCAGACCAAGATCGATCACCTGAACTGGTACGCAGACAACGTGATCGCCAAGGTCAACGGCTGACCACGCGAAAGATCAGCGGATCTTGAAGATGACCACCCGCTGGACCACGAAATTGATGACCGTGGCGACGCCCTGCGCGATGACGAAGGCGATCGCCGAGTACACCGCGGTCTCCTCCCACAGATGCGACAACCAGCTGTAGAGGCCGACATTCACCGCGAAAGTCACCGCATAGAGACAGACGACGGCGATGAAACGCGCCGTACTCGGCTCGGCACGGAACGTCCAGCGCCGATTGATCAGGTAAGCCGTCGTCGTCCCGAGGATGAAACCGCCGGCCTTCGCCACTCCGCCGGGAACGCCGACGACGTACTGCAGGAACATCGTGAGGGCATAGTCGAGGACCGCGGACCCCGCGCCGGTCACGACGAAGCGGATCAGCTGGGTCTTCAGATCCGCGTCGGTCGACGCCTCCTCGTCGTCGAGGGGCAGCTCCATCGGCATCGGCGCATGCCGGGTGGCGAAGTCCTCGTGACGCGGGTGGTCGGCGTCGTGGACGTTGCTGTCAGCGCCGACGGCGTTCTCGTCGTGGTCACCGGGATCGGGTCGAGACACGGTGACACCCTAGCCGAGACCGGTCAGAACTCTTCGTCGACGTCGGAGTCGCGGGCGGCGCGTTCACCGCGGTCGAGGGTGGCCAGCTCGGCCAGATCGGCAGCATCGAGGGCGAAGTCGAAGAGGTCGGCGTTCTCGACCTGCCGGCCGGTGTGCGACGACTTCGGGACGACGCCGATCCCGTTCTGCACCGACCACCGCAGTGCGACCTGCGTGGGCGACTTTCCGTACTTGCGTGCGATCCGGAGTATGACCGGGTCGGCGAGCAGACCTTCCTTGCGACCGGTGGGATGCCAGGCCTGCGCGTGGATGCCTTTGTCAGCCATGAACTCCCGGAGCTCGGTACGCGGCAGGACGGGTGAGCACTGGATCTGGTTGAGGACGGGCCACCGCCCGGTCTCGTCGAACAGCATCTGCAGGTGATGCTGCTTGAAGTTCGAGACCCCGGGCGTGCGGACGTAGCCCTCATCGGCGAGCGTGAGCAGCGCCTTCCAGGAGTCGACCGTGCGTCCGAGACTCGGGCAGGGCCAGTGGATGAGGTAGACGTCGATGTGCGCGACGCCCAGCCTCCGGGCGCTCTCCTTGGCCGCATTGATCGCCTCGTCGAACCCCTGGTCGCCGCCACCCAACTTGGTCTGCACCACGATGTCCTCGCGCGCGACTCCGGTGCCGTGTAGGCCCATCCCGACGCTCAGCTCATTGCTGTACCGGGGCGCGGTGTCGAGGAGCCGGTATCCGGACTTGATCGCCGAGCCGACGGCGCCGACACACGGCCGGCCCAGCATGTTGTAGGTGCCGAGCCCCACCAGGGGGATCGAGGTTCCGTTGCTGAGCTCGACAGAGGGGATGTCCACCCGATCAGGATATGTCGACAACCACAGCCCGCGCGGTATGTCGATCTGGAACGCTGGACCGATGGGCACCGCAGACGACGCGTCGTACGACGACATCGTGGTGGGCGCGGGCCACAACGGCCTGACCGCCGCCGCCTACCTCGCCCGCGCCGGACGGCGTGTGCTGGTCCTGGAGAGGGCCGACCATGTCGGCGGCGCCACCGTGTCCGCTACGCCGTTCGCCGGCCTCTCTGCGCGAGTGTCGCGGTATTCGTACCTGGTCTCGCTGATGCCGCGTGAGATCATCGCCGATCTCGACCTCGACATCTCCCTCATCCGTCGGCGCTACTCCTCCTACACGCCACTGCCATCGGACCCGGCGCGCGGCATTCTCGTCGACAACGTCGACGACGAAGCGACGGCCGCGTCGTTCCGGCGGGTGACCGGCTCCGAGGCCGTCTTCACCGCGTGGCAGTCGTTCTACCGCCGCCTCGGCGTAGTCGCCGAGCACGTGTTCCCGACCATGACCCAACCCCTACGCACCGCAGCCGAGATGCACGACCTCGTCGTCGGGACCGACACCTCGACCGCCGAACTGTGGGAAGCACTCACCACGCTGCCGCTGGGCGCGCTTCTGCGCCAGTACTTCGACGACGACCTCGTCCGCGGGATCGCTGCCACCGACGGACTCATCGGCACCTTCGCCGACCTGGACGATCCGTCCCTGCGCCAGAACATCTGCTTCCTGTATCACGTGATCGGTGGCGGAACCGGGGACTGGGACGTTCCGGTCGGCGGGATGGGTGCGGTATCGGGTGCGCTGTATCAGGCGGCGACCTCCGCGGGCGCCGACATCATGACGGGCGTCGAGATCACCGGCGTCGACCCGGCGGACGGAACCGTCGAGACGACGAACGGTACCTTTCGCGGCTCGATGCTCTACGCGGCGTGCGCGCCGCAGGTGTTCAACACCTTCCTCGACGGGGCGCCGATCCCCTGTGAACCCGAGGTCCGCGGATCGCAGTTCAAGATCAATCTCCTGCTCGATCGGCTGCCACGGCTGCGCGACGGGTCGGTCTCGCCCACGGCAGCGTTCGCCGGGACCTTCCACATCAACCAGACCGCCTCCCAGCTGCATGACGCATGGCGTCAGGCGAATCGCGGTGAGGTGCCCGCTCTCCCACCCTGTGAGATCTACTGCCACACCCTCTCCGACCCGTCGATCCTAGGGCCCGAACTCGCGGGCAAACACACACTGACACTGTTCGGATTGCACATGCCACCGGAGGTGTTCGACGAACCCGGTGCCGTCGAACATGCCGTCGGGGCGACCTTCGCATCCCTCAATGCAGTACTGCAGGAACCGATCCAGTCGGTCATCGCCCACGATCTGAACGGCCGACCGTGCATCGAGGCGAAGACGCCGCAGGACCTCGAGGACGCCGTCGGACTGCCCGGCGGGCACATCTTCCACCGACCGCTGCAGTGGCCGTGGGCCGAGACCGCCTCCGAAGTCGGCCGGTGGGGTGTGGAGACCCCTCATCCGCGACTGTTGTTGTGCGGCGCGGGCGCTCGTCGCGGTGGCGGGGTCAGCGGCATCCCGGGACGCAATGCCGCGGCTTCAGTCCTGGGCGAGGACGCGCTCGAGTTGCCGCGGTAGGAGTCACACGCGCCCCTCGCCGACAGGAACCGTCTCCGCAGCGGCCGCGGTCGATCGTTGCGGCTGGCGCGCCGGTAGCGACACGAACGGTGTCGGCCACCAGAACCACCGGCCCGACAGTCGCGCGATCGCCGGCATGACAAGGGTCCGGACGATCAGGGTGTCGATGAGGAGGCCGATGGCGACGGTCGTGCCGATCTGCGCGACGTTGTGGGCGTAGCTGGCGAGCATGGCCAGCATCGTGATGCCGAACGTGAGGCCGGCCTGGGTGACCACACTTCCCGTGCCGACCATGGCGCGGATCAGTCCGGTACCGCCGCCGGCCCCGTACTCCTCACGAAAACGACTGACCAGCAACATGTTGTAGTCGGCGCCGACGGCGACCAGGAAGGTGAACGCGATGGGGGCGACCGACCAGTGCAGCGGATTACCGATGAGGCCCTGCCACAGGAACACCGACACCCCCATCGCGGACAGATACGAGAGGCCGACGGTCCCGATCACCGCGAGCGCGGCAACGAGACTGCGCAGCAGGAACAGGACGACGCAGAACACGAAGGCGAAAGCGGCGACGACGATGGCGATGAAGTCCTCGTGCGCGAACGACTCGATGTTGAGGAGCGTGCCGCCGGGTCCGCCGATACTGACGGTCGATCCGGCCAGCGACGTGTTCTTGATCGCCGCGAGCGAGGTGGGGATCACCTCCGCGCTGACGTCCATCGCGTCTCGGCTGAAGCCCTCACGCTGCGGCGTGACGATCATCCGCGTCGCCTTGCCGTCGTCGGAGAAGTAGTACGGGATGCCGCTCTGGAAGAGCGGACTCTCCAACGCCTGGCTGGGCAGGAAGAAGCCACCGCCCGCGGGACTGCCTGCGGAGTACGCACCGCTGACCTCGTCGAGGAAGTCGGTGATCTCACCGACCTGCGGGAGCAGGGCACCCAGGGTCGTGCGCAACGGCCCGATCAGCTCACGGATCTGCGTGACCGTTGCACGCAGCGTCGGGATCTGTGCGGCTGCGGTGGGCAGGGCCCCGCTCAGGGACCGGGTGCCGCCGGCGAGATCGCGGACGGATTCCCGCAGTGCGGGAACGTCGTCGAGCACCGAGAGCCCGGTCAGCGCGGTGCGGCACGCGCCGACTTCCTGGCATCGCGGAATCGACGTGACGAGTCCACGCATCGGCGCGATCCCGGCCGACAGTTCGTCGACCTTGGCCAGCGTCGAATCGCTCGTCCGCTGGAGATTCGTGGTCGCCTCGGACAATGAGCCGGCTCCTGCCGCTCCCTGCCGAAGCGCGGTATCGACTCCGTCGATCGCGACGTCGAGGCGATCGACCGTTGCTCCGATCGCGTCGAGATCGGTGATGCGATCCCGCAGAAGCGAAGTCATCTGGCCGAAACGGCTGCCGACGTATCCCGCCTGAGAGGTCAAAGTGCCCTGGTCGAGTGTTTGTCCGAGCGGGCGGGTGATCCCCTGGACCGCGTTCACACCGTCGATCGAGGCGACCGCGTCCGTCATCTGCGCGAGGGCGATCAGATCGGCCGAATTGCGCATGTCATGGTCGATTCGACGATGAGCACGCTCG
The DNA here is from genome assembly GCF_042743165.1 of Gordonia sp. NPDC058843. Lineage (NCBI taxonomy): Bacteria > Bacillati > Actinomycetota > Actinomycetes > Mycobacteriales > Gordoniaceae > Gordonia > Gordonia sp. NPDC058843. Next base: position 106,035 of record NZ_JBHYNC010000006.1, on the reverse strand, counting down.
GCGCCATGATGTTCGGCGGCAGATGTCGATCGGCGGCAGCGAATCCCACGTTCGCGGGTGAGTCCGCCGGTTGGGCGCGGCGTTCGTTGTAGCTCGGCGCGTAGATCGAGAGCGGGATGATCATGACCGCGAGAACCGCGAGGGCCGCCGCGAGGACCGGCCCCGGCCAACGTGCGACGGTGGTCCCGATCCGGCGCCAGCGTCGCGGCGACGCCGACTCACGAGGCTCGACGAAGCCCAGTCGCGTCGTCACCGCGAGGACCGCCGGTCCGAGCGTGAGAGCCGCGGCAAGGGTGATGAGAATGGCTATGGTGCAGGGCAATCCCGAGGTGCTGAACATCGCCAGACGCGTCGCGGCCAGGCAGGCCATCGCACCCGCGACCGTCAGCGCCGACGCGATGACGATGTGCTGGACACCGGCCAGCGCGTCGTAATAGGCGTCCTCCCGGTCGCGGCCCTTTCGGCGGGCCTCCTGGTATCGGCCCACCAGGAAGATCCCGTAGTTGGTGCCGGCGCCGAGGACGATCACCGCCGACAGCGCAGCGGCGAAGATCGAGACCTTGATGATCTCGTTCTCGGCCAGGAAGGAGATCGTTGCGCGGGCCACCGCCAACGCCAGGCCCACGCCGAGCAGCGGGACCATCGCGGTGACCACGGATCGGTAGACGAGCAGCAATACGGCACCAACCAGCAACGCGCACACCGAGACCAACAGAATGATGGAGTCGTTGATGGCGACCATCTCGTCGTTGACGACGGCCGACGGTCCGGTGACGTGCACGTCGATGCCGGGTGGCGGCGTCGTCGCGGCGATCGTGTCGCGTGCGGACTGGGTCGACTCCATGGCCAGGGCAGTGCCCATGTTCCCGGCGAGGTTCACCAGGACGTAGGCAACATGGCCGTCGGAACTCTGTGCCGCCGGGGCAAGATCGGGGTTCGACCACAGGTCCATCGCGGAGTTGACGTGTTCGGTGTCCGCAGTCAGCTCCGCCAGCAACTCGTTGTAGTACGTCCGGGCTTCGGAGCCCAGGGGTTCGTCGCCCTCCATCAGAACGTAGACGAAATTGTTGCTGCCCCCACCGCCGAAGTATTCACCCATCTTGACCAGCGCCTGCACCGACGACGCCTCGTCGGGCAGGAAGGACTGCGCATGTTCGGTGACCGTCGATTCAAGTTGCGGTACAACGATGTTGAGGCCCGCGGCGATGAGCAGCCAGATGACGATGACCGGAATCGAGCAGGCATAGAGGAATCGGGCGAACCGTGGCCGCGAGGAGTTGGTGTCGCGTAGTACCTCGCGGCGCACAGGCCGCCGGATCTCCGCGGCGAGCCCCCGCCGAAGTCGAGCGAACCGTTCACGTGTGTTGGTCATCGACCGCTCCCCCGTCGTCCCGTTTTCACCTAGGCCACCGGGACCAGACAATTGGCGACCGTGCTGCCGTCGGCGCCCGAGCCGTTCTGCCGCACCCGCTCAAATCCGTTCACCCGCACCGCACATGACACCGCACCGCGGCCCGAGGACTGGGTCAGGACACCGACCGACGTCGTGAGTTCCCGCGTTCGGAGAACCACACGCCACGGAACCGACACCTTGTCGTCGACGACCCGGCCCCCGGGCTCGATGTAGGACACCCGCGCAGACGCACCCTCCGGCCCGGTCACGACGTACTCGATCGACTTGTCGCGCACAACGCCCGCCTGTGGCGCCGGTGGTGAATGCCCAATCGCCCGGTCGGGGATCTCACTCAACCGCAGTTTGCCCACGTAGAAGGCGGACACCGCCATGACCGCGATGACCACCAGAACGATCCACCACGAGCTACTGCGCGCACCGGACTTCTCCATCGGACCCCCATCGACATGAGGCGTCGAGGCGCGGCGACCAGGTCTTTCCTGGTCGTCCCGGCCGTCAGCCTGCCAGTGGCAGGGACTCTATATGTGACATCACTCGTTGGCAAGGTTTGGTGAGAGGTGGAGGATCGAGGGTCCGAGGAGGGTGGTGGGCAGACCGTGGCGGACCCGGCTGTCGACCAATCGCACCCGGGCCGCCTAGGCGGAGGCCAGTGCCGACGTGAGCGCCGACACGAGCCTGGGCACCGCGGTTCGATCCGCGGACGCGTGCGCGGGGTCCAACTGCCCGATCGACATCCCCCGACAATCGGGGTCTTGCAGGAGCGTGGCGAGGGCCTGTTCCAGGATCGTGATCGTCGGTCCGCTGTTGCGCCCGTTCACGTTCTCCGCGATCGGGGCGTCCAGGAAGTCGAGCACGTCGACGTCGAGGTGCACAACGAAGGGACCGGGGGTGAGAATGCTGCGCGCGTCGCGCGCGGCATTTCGGGGGTTGTCACAGAGCGTCGCCTGATCGATGATCGCGAGTTCGAGTTCAGCAGCCTGTTCGCGTTCCCACTCGGTTGTCTCCCGAGTCGTATCCACCCCGAGGTAGACCAGATCCGAAGGTTGCAGCAGCGGAGTGCGATTCGTCAGGCCGGCCAACTCCGGTGTGGCCCCGTCGAGGGCCAACGCGTGCGCCATACCCATCCAGCTCAGTGAACCCTCCGTCGTCGAGCGTGGGGTGTTGAGATCCAGATGGCGGTCCACGTAGACGATGCGTGGGCGCTGTCCGCCACGCGCCATCGCGGCACACAATCCGACGGCGACCGTACAGCTACCGCCGAGCACGAGCAGACGCTGCTCCGCCGCGAGCAGGCCGGCCGCAGCCGCGGAGAGCTCGATGAGTGCATCCACCTCTGCAGCCAGGTTCTGCGCGAACGGATTCTGGCGGTCCGGAAACCACAGCCGCGTGGTCAAATCTCCCGCGTCGACGACGTGCGCGCCTGCGGCACCCAGCTGCTCGATGAGGCCCGCATCTCGCAATGCGGCGGGTGCTCGTTCCACGCCCACGCAATAGGCGCCGGCACTACTCGGCACCCCCAATACTGTGATCTTCATCGAGTTCTCCCGCAGTCCCGGTTCAGTCACCCTCGATCTTCCGCGAATTCGCCCACCGGCGTCCGGGGTCACCGCCCCACGCATCCCAGGCCACACGTCCGGCAGTCGGGAAGCCGTCCTCGCCGTTGGTGAATCCGGTGGTGTCACAGTCCACTTCGTGACGGGAGAAGTAATTCCGCATCTTGCGGATCTGATCGTCGTCGACGTCCTTGCCCTCGGCCAGCTGGTGGGCCCGATGGCGGCCGGTGTCGGTGAACCCCGATCCTGCCTTGCCGTCGTCGATCCATCGGACCGCGCGCTGGGCCGCCTCCTGGACGTCCTTGGGTGGCTTGTGGCTCATCTGCCGGGCTCCTGTCGTCGGGTCAGTGCACCCCGCGTGCCCGTCCGAGCGAATCGTGAAACCCACCAGGACGATCACCTACCACCGTCGGCCGGGCGGGCGCCACGCCTACCGGACAACATCCCCATTTCGGGCGTGAGGTCGCGGCATCCGATGTTCACTGTGTCGGCCGGGAGTTCCCGGGTGAACCGTCCGACGGAAGGGCTTCATGAACGACTCGGCGCTCATCACCACCGGCCTGCCGATCGCGCTGGCGATCATCATGTTCGGATTGGGCCTGTCGCTCACCCCGGCCGACTTCGGACGCGTGGCCCGTTCGCCGAAGGCGATAACCGTGGCACTCGGGCTCCAGATCCTGGTGCTGCCGGCCATCGCGTTCGGCCTCGTCGTCGCCTTCGACGTCGACCCGTTGCTGGCGGTCGGCGTGATGCTGCTGGCCGCTTCTCCCGGCGGGACGACCGCGAACCTGTTCAGTCACCTCTTCCGCGGCGATGTCGCGCTCAACATCACCCTCACCGCGGTCAATTCGGTGCTCGCAGCCGTGACCATTCCGCTCATCACCAACTTCGCGATCGCATACTTCGCCGCAGACGGCCAGCTCGGGCTTCAACTGGGCAAGATCCTGCAGGTGCTCGCAGTGGTCCTCGTACCGGTCGCCATCGGGATGTTCGTACGGCATCGAGCGCCACGCTTCGCCGCCCGCGCCGACAAGCCGGTCCGGATCTTCTCCATCCTCGTGCTCGTCGTCGTCGCGGTCGGGGCGCTGATCGGCGAGCGCGACAATCTCGCCGAGTATGTCCGGCAGATCGGTCTCGTGACCGCGCTGTTCTGCCTCGCGAGCCTCACGCTCGGATACGCGGGAGCGCGACTGCTCCGTCTGGATCGCGGCCAGGCCATCGCCAGCTCGATGGAGGTCGGCATCCACAACACGACTGTCGCTCTGACCATCGCACTGAGCGTGCTCGGCAGCACCGAGGTCGCCATCCCCGCCGCTGTCTACTCGGTGATCATGTACCTCTTCGCCCCGGCCTTCGGCTACGCCGTCACACGCAGGCACCGCGAGGAGTGAGCCATAATCGCGAGCATGCAGAAGCCGGCTTGCCCCATACGACGCCGGACCGCGCCCGAGGTCCGAGAGGCTCTGCTCGTGGCGGCCGTGGCCGAGCTCGACGAGGCCGGCCCGGAAAAGGCGAGCCTGCGTGCCATCGCCCGCCGGGTGGGCATCACCCACCAGTCAGTGGCCCACCACTTCGCGGATCGCCGGGCGCTGTTCACCGCGGTCGCGCTGCGTGGGTTCGACAGTCTCCACGCCGAGCACACGCGGGCCCTCGATGAACTGGCCGACGACGCACCGCTGGGTGAGGCCGTCGCCACCCTCGGGCAGGTCTACGTCCGATTCGCACGCGACAACCGTGCAACCGTCACGCTGATGATGGGCTCGCGTCTCGTCGACAACAAGGCGCCCGACCTCGTCGCAGCACGCGCTCGCGGGTGGGAGCTGCACACGCGCACCGTCGCCGACGCCGCCGATCACGGATGGGGCGGCGGTGTACCCGGCAACCTCATCGCCGTCGCGACCTTCGCCATGGCGCACGGCCTGGCGGCCTTGGAGACCGACTTCGCCGACCAACTGCCCGACGGCACCGGTATCGAGGACCTGCTCTCTCTGGTCAACGCCGCGATCATCACTCCCCCGCAACACGATTCCTGATCGCAGGGTCCTGTCAGCCCGGCGACGACAACCAGAACGACACATCGGGACGCGCTGGGCACCGGCACCCGGCCGGTGATCACCCGAGCTTGCGGACCGTCGAGCGGCGGTACTCTTGTCCCGTGGGCGCCGACGCAGATGCCGATGACGGCACCGACTCCCTGAGCCTCGAGCGACAGGTGTGCTTTGCTCTTGCGGTCGCGAACCGCGCCGTCCTGGCCGTGTATCGGCCGGTCCTCGAACCCCTTGGACTCACCCACCCCCAGTATCTGGTGATGCTGGCGCTGTGGGACCGCGATCGCCGTCCCGGCGAGGACCGCACACCGCCGTCGGTGAAGGCCGTCGCCGAAACGCTCCAAATGGACTCGGCAACGCTGTCGCCGATGCTCAAGCGACTCGAGACCCAAGGGCTCATCGACCGCGCGCGCCGCCGGGGTGACGAGCGGACCGTCGAGGTGCACCTCACCGAGAATGGGCGTCGATTGCGAGACAAGGCTCTCACGGTGCCGCCCGCGGTGATTGCCCGACTGGGCGCCGACATCTCCGAACTCGAGGAGCTACGCGACGTCCTGACCAGGATAAACACTGCCGCTTTGGCGGCAGGTGCGCTCGCGCCCGAACCCTAGCGGGAGATGGGATTCGCACCCACTCGCCTTGACCGGCACGTTGAAACCCGACAATTAGTGGCGTAATACTTAGGGCACTAACTATACGGTCTGGCAGTAGGCACCCCAGGCGACGGGCAGAAGGCGGATATCCGATGGCGACACTGATGGATCACGCGGCGACACAGCGGCAGGTGAGGCCGGGTCCGTGGCAGTACGTCAAGTACGCCTACGGGGGCCGCCTGCCGCAATCGATGATCGAGTGGGTGACCGATGACCTGGTCGGCCCGCGAGCATCGGTTCGCATGGTCGTCCGATGGGCGATACCGTGCGTCCTCCTGGTGCTGCCGATGCTCTTTGTGCCGGGACCGATAGGTGTCCGGATCACGATGACCATGCCGATCCTTCTGTCGTACCTGTTCTTCTCGATCGCGCTCAATCGCGTGTACCGCCGCTACCGCCTCGTGCAACACGGACTCGACCCTGAGCTGATCAACAAACTCGAACGCGAGCGGAACTCCGACATGTACGACGAGTACTTCCGGAAGTACCGCGGGCAGTCGCGCTGACCGGTCCGCTCAGACGTGGGAATGATTCGTAGCAACCCCTTCTTCCGGGGGTGGCGAGTCGCGTCGCCGGGCGCGATCCTGAGCTTCTCGCACCGGTGAATCCAGTCGGTAGCGAACAGATCAGAGTCTGCCCTGCGACGGAAGGCCCTTCCCATGAGTACGAGTCGGTTCCCATTGGCCGAGCTTGCCGATCTGCCCTCCGATCTCCGCGAACGGATCGAGCCGATCGCGGCGAAGTCAGGTTTTGTCCCCAACATCTTTCGCGCACTGGGATACCGGCCGAACGAGTTGCGAGCCTTTTTGGACTACCACGACGTGCTGATGGAACAGCCGGGACCACTGTCGAAAGCCGAACGCGAACTGGTCGTGGTGGCCTCGTCCGGAGCGAACAGGTGCATCTATTGCGTCGTCGCCCACGGCGCCATTCTCCGGGTTCGCTCCAAGGACCCCCATCTGGCCGATCATGTAGCCACCAACCCTGCTCGCGCGGTTCTGGACAGTCGTCAGCGCGCGATCGTCGATCTCACCCTCGCCCTGACCAGGACGCCAGAACTGTTCGCGGACAGCGACATGGCTCGGGCGCGGTCGGCAGGGCTCACCGACGACGAGATCTGGGACGTCGGCGCGATCACCGCGTTTTTCGCCGCGTCGAACCGGCTCGCACATCTGACCTCGGTCACACCCAACGACGAGTTCTACGCCATGGGAAGGTGACTTCTGCCGCCGCAGCACGATTCGTGATCGCCAGGCCTGCTCCGAGCCGTCAGAGCATGTGGACCTTGCGGTAGATGCGCGCCGAGGGCCGGGTGAGCAGGCCGACATCGTCGAGGAAACCCATCAGGTGTGCGCAGCCCGACCGGACCATCGACTGAAAATGGTGGTTGCGGCGCATCTCCCCCACGGCGCGGCGGTGGTCCAGGCCGGCGTCGGCGTAGGCCTTCGGACGGACGAGGCTGACGAGTATGTAGGACACCGCCATCGCGGTGATCACCGAACTGAACTGTCGCCGAAACCAATTGGCCTGGCGCATGGACTGGCGGACCTCCTCGCGAGCGAACCGCATGTGACGGGACTCTTCCAGGACGTGGATCTCGTTGACGGTCCGGACGAGCGGGAGTACCCGCTCGTCGCGCATGCAGCCACGCTGCAGCACGTCCAGGACTTCCTCCGCAGCAAGGATTCCCGCGTAGGCGACCTCACTGCCCGCGACCCGCATGAACAGCTTGCCGAAGCGACCCAGACGCGGATGCGGCGTGTAGCTGGTCCCGGTCAGCTTGTACGAGGTCTTGGCGAACATCATCGAGTGTCGGCACTCGTCGGCGATCTCGGTCAGGGCGAACTGGAACTCGGGTCGGTGGTAGTCACCGAGGTACTGGTCCCGGATCACCATCTCCTGCAGCATCATCTCGAACCAGATGCCGATGCTCATGATCGACGCGGTCTCATGCCGGGTGAGGCTGATCCGCTGCTGCTCGGTCATCTCGTTCCAGTAGGCGGTCCCGTACAGCGTCGACCATTCCGGACTGCAGCCGTACTTGTCCGGCTCGAGCGGCGCATCCCAGTCGATCTCGGTCAGCGCATTGCGCGACAGCCGCGCTGCGGACGCCAACAGACGCTCGGACACCTCGTCGATTCCGTCATCGGAACGGGTCATATCTCTGAGCGCTTCCATGCCGGGCTCCTCGTCACACGTGGGACTACATCTGTGATGCATGCCACCACGGATGGTGCCATCAGTCAATGGTTCGTTTGCCGATGGCATCGACAGAGGTGGCCGACCGGGTGGAGGTCAGGCTCCGGCGCGGCATGACGGTCGGTACAGCGACCCCGCCCAGGTACCCTTTCTAGCGATGTCTACTGAAGAGTTGCTGCCGATCACGACCCGCAAGCTCGTGGGCTGGTCCCGCACCACCCCGATCGAGGGTCACGTCCTGTCCACGCCGTATCCCGAGGTCATCGCGGAGGCCGTGGCCCGTGTGGCCGACGACAACGCGGACAAGCCGGACTACCTCAAGCGCGGCGTGATCGCCCGCGGGCTCGGCCGCTCCTACAACGAGTCGGGCCAGAACAGCGGCGGTCTCACGATCGACATGACTCCGCTGACCAGGATCTATGCGATCGACGACGAGTCGGCCACGGTCGACGTCGACGCCGGCGTCTCCCTGGACACCCTCATGCAGGCAGCGCTCCCCCACGGCCTGTGGGTCCCGGTACTCCCGGGTACCCGGCAGGTGACGGTGGGCGGCGCGATCGCGCACGACATCCACGGCAAGAACCACCACAGCCAGGGCAGCTTCGGCAATCACGTCGTCGAGATGCAGCTCCTCGTCGCCGACGGCCGGGTCCTGACGCTCACCCCCGACGGATCGGCAGACGATCCATCCGGGGAGCTCTTCTGGGCGACGATCGGCGGCATCGGCCTGACCGGCATCGTGCTGCGCGCGACGATCCAGATGAAGCGCACCGAGAGCGCCTACTTCATCGCCGACACGGCCCGCACCGGTTCGCTGCAGGAGACCCTCGACCTGCACCTCCAGGACGGCTTCGAGGACGGGTACGAGTACGCCTCGGGCTGGTTCGACACGATCAGCGGACCGCCGAAGCTCGGCCGCGGCACCTTCTCCCGGGGCAACCTCGCCCGGGTCGACGAACTGCCCGAGAAATACCGCGACAACCCGCTGTCGTTCAACAACAAGCCGCTGGTGCGGTTCCCGGACATCTTCCCGCGTGGGCTCGCGAACAAGCTCAGCTTCTCCGCGGTCGGCGAGGCCTACTACCGAATCGGCCCGCCCAGCGAGGGCAAGGTCAAAAATCTCGCGCAGTTCTACCACATGCTCGACGTGTTCGGTGACTGGAACAACGCGTATGGACGCGGCGGCGGCTTCTGCCAGTACCAGTTCATCGTGCCCACCGGGAACGAGACCGAGTTCACCGCACTCATCGAGGACATCCAGGCGTCGGGCCACGTCAGCTTCCTCAACGTCATCAAGCTCTTCGGTGAAGGCAACCGAGCGCCGCTGAGCTTCCCGTTCAAGGGTTGGAACGTCTGCCTCGACTTCCCGGTCAAGGCCGGTCTCGCCGAGTTCCTCAACGACCTCGATCGCCGCGTGATGGCGATGGGCGGACGCCTCTACACCGCCAAGGACTCACGCACCTCGGCCGAGAGCTTCCACGCCATGTACCCGAAGATCGACGACTGGATCGCGACGCGTCGTCGTATCGACCCCAACCGGGTGTTCATGTCGGACATGGGCCGGCGACTCGAACTCGCCTGACTCCCAGCCTTTCCGACGCACCCCACCGACCTGCACGTCACCGAAAGCGAGTACACATGTTGAACGCCGTGGGCGCCCCGCAGTCCATCCTGGTCCTGGGCGGCAGCTCCGAGATCGGACTCGCCATCACCGCCGAATACCTCAGCAAAGGCCCGGCGCGGGTCATCCTCGCCACCCTGCCGGGCGACCCCACCGCCGCCGCGGCGGTGGAGAAGGCCAAGAACGCCGGCGCCACCGAGGTCACACAGATCGACTTCGACGCCCGTGCCACCGACACCCACCGGGCGGTCATCGACAAGGCGTTCGCCGACGGTGACGTGGACGTCGCGATCGTCGCCTTCGGCATCCAGGGTGACGACGAACAGGCCTGGCAGGACCACGGCCTCGCCGTCGCCGAAGCCGAGATCAACTACACCGCGGCGGTTTCCGTCGGCGTACTGCTCGGCGAGAAGATGAAGGCCCAGGGTCACGGCCAGATCATCGCCATGAGTTCGGTCGCCGGTGAGCGCGTCCGTCGCAGCAACTTCGTCTACGGTTCCACCAAGGCCGGCCTCGACGGATTCTACCTGGGACTCGGAGAGGCGCTGCGCCCCTTCGGCGCTCGCGTCCTCGTGATCCGTCCCGGCCAGGTGCGCACCCGGCTGTCGGCGCATGTCAAGGAGGCACCCCTCACGGTCGACAAGGAGGACGTGGGTCGCCTCGCGGTGGCCGCGGCCACCAAGGGCAAGGAGATCGTCTGGGTGCCGGGACCGTTCCGCTACATCATGATGGTGCTCCGCCACATCCCGCGCCCGATCTTCCGCAAGCTGCCGATCTGATCTGCAGCCGAGTCTGATTGCGACGTGATGAACCGACCTGACCCTTCGAGGCTCGCTCCGCTCGCACCTCAGGGAGCAGAGGGCGCCACCGCACCTCAGGGAACAGACGGGAACCCCACCACACCTCAAGGAGCAGAGGGCGCCACCGCACCTCAGGGAACAGAGGGGAACCCCACCGCGCCACAGGGAGCAGAAGGCGCCATCGCACCTCGAGGAGCAGAGGGGAACCCCACCGCACCTCAAGGAGCAGAGGGAAACCCCACCGCGCCACAGGGAGTGGGAAGGCGAACCGTCGTCCCTCTGCTGACGGCCGTGGTGGTCGGTGGCGTCGTGTCGATGGCGGGACTGACGGCCATCGGGACCGTCGACTGGCCTGCGTTCAACTCGTCGAATGTCACCCGGTCGCTGACGACTGCCGGGCAGGTGCTGGCGATCGCGATCCTCGTCGTGGCCGCACTGCTCTATCGCTACGGCAGGGCTCGCCTGCTGGTGCCGGTGCTGTCCGCGGCCGCGATGTCGGGGTTCGTCACCGTCACCATCGGAATGCCGCTGGGCGCAACACGTCTCTATCTGTTCGGGTTGTCGGTCGACCAGGAGTTCCGCACCGAGTACCTCACCCGGATGACGTCGAGCCCGCACCTCGCGGACATGACCTACACCGATCTGCCGCCGTATTACCCGGCCGGCTGGTTCTGGTGGGGAGGGCGCTTCGCCAACCTACTCGGGCAGCCAGGCTGGGAGGCCTACAAGACGTGGGCGATCGTCTCGATGGCAGTGGCGGCGGCGGTCGGCGTCATCCTGTTCATCCGGATGTTCGGCGCGGATCGCGGTGTCGCCCTTGGCCTCGCGGTCACAACCGTCACCCTGCTGTATGCCTCGCCGGAACCGTACGCGGCGATCCTCGTGCTGATCGGCGTTCCGATGCTGATCACACTGACCTACGCCCTGCGCGGCCGGACGAGAGCCGCCGACGGCCCGGTGGGACCGCTCTTCGGCACGACGAGTTGGCCTGCCGTGGTGGCTTCCGGTGTGTTCTTGGGCATCTCGGCCGCGACCTACACCCTGTACACCGGCTTGTTCGCACTGACCGCCATCCTGCTGGCCGGTTACTTCGCCGTGCAGGGCTGGCTGGGCGCGTCGAACAAGGCCACCCCGTCGGCGACCATCAAGAGCCGACGACGTGGCGTCGTGGTCGCGGTGGCCGGCCGCCTGGTCGCCGTCGGGGTCATCTCCGGTGTGATCGCCCTGCTCGTCTGGGCGCCCTACCTCTGGGCGCGGCTGACCAACAGCCCGGCCAGTGGTGGGACCGCCGAACACTATCTGCCCGAACGCGGCTCGGTGCTGCCGCTACCGATGTTCGGACTGAACCTCCTCGGCGCCATCACGATGATCGGCCTCCTCTGGATTCTGCTGCGCACCCGCACCCGCACCGTGGCCTTGGCGATGGGCGTCACCGTCGTCACCGTTTATCTGTTCTGCCTGCTGTCGATGCTCATGACCGCGTTGGGCACCACACTGCTGTCCTTCCGCCTCGAACCCATCCTGGTCGCCACGCTCAGCGCAGCCGGTGTCTTCGGCGTCGTCGATCTCGCGCACTGGGCGGTACGCCGCTTCGGCGATGTGCGAGTCGTCGTCGGTGCACTGGCCGTGCTCTCGGCGATCGCGATGGCGCAGGGCATCCCCGGGCATCTCGGCACCGAGATCACCACCGCCTACACCGACACCGACGGGTACGGCGAACGCGCCGATGCCCGCCCGGCCGGCGCGGAGTCGTATTTCGCGGGGTTGGACACGCTGATCGGTGAGCAGACCGGCAAGCCACGCACTGACAATGTCGTCCTCACCGCCGACTTCGGGTTCCTGTCGATCTACCCGTACTGGGGCTTCCAGGGACTCACGTCGCACTACGCGAATCCGCTCGCCGAATTCGACAAGCGCGCCGCCGCCATCGCGCGGTGGGCGGAGAGCGAGAACGCCGACCAGCTCGTCGATGCGCTCGACCGCTCGCCGTGGACACCCCCGAACGTCTTCCTGTTCCGGTACAGCGCAGACGGTTACACGCTCCGCCTCGCCGAGGACGTCTACCCCAACGACCCGAACGTCAAGCGCTACACGGTCACCTTCGACCCCACGGTCTTCGACGACCCGCGCTTCGAGGTCACCGAGCGCGGCCCGTTCGTCCTCGTCGTCCGGAAGTGACCGTGATGCGACTCCCGTTCCGCAACTCGCGTCCGATGACGATCACCCGGGTCGACGGTGATTCGTCGACAACGCATTTCGTGGCCACCGATGTCGTGAACTGGATCCTCCTGGAGGAGGACGGCGAACTGACGCTCATCGACGGCGGCTACCCGGGACAAGCCGATCAGGTCGTCGAATCGATCGAGCAGATCGGCCGCCGACCCGAGGACGTGCGCGGCGCGCTGCTCACCCACGCCCACGTGGACCACCTCGGCGGTCTCGTGACACTGCAGGCACGGTACGGGTTCGACGTCTACATGGACCCCGTCGAGGTGGATCACGCGCTGCGCCACCACCTCCAGCAGGCCAACGCGCTCGATCTAGCCCCGCAGGTCACGAATCCCCGCCTGTGGGCCTGGCTGGCCAAGACCACACCGCTCGGCGTGCTCAGTCGCGCGGGCCTCGCACAGGCATCGGCGTTCGCTGCCGGCACCGCAACCGATGAACGGCAACCGCTCGATCTGCCGGGTGCGCCCGTGCCGGTCGCCAGCCCCGGCCATACCGACGGTCACAGCGCCTACCTCGTCGCCGACGGCCGCGCCCTGGTGTCCGGTGATGCGCTGGTGAGCGGGCACGAGATCTCATCGATCACCGGTCCGCAGTGCATCCCATCGCTCTTCCAGCACGACGAGCCCACCGCACGACGCAGCGTCGAACGATTCACCGACCTCGACGCCGATGTCCTGCTCCCCGGCCACGGCCCGATCGACCGCGGTGGTGTCGCCGCTGCTGCGCGTGAGGCACTTTCGCGCTGAAGCCGGTCGCGGTCGGCATGATCCGTCGCATCGGGGACGACAGAGGTGCGTCGGGGTAAGGATTTCGGTTCGGCCGACGTTGCAGATTCGCATGAACGCTCCCCGCGAAGCCCTCGACCCCGACCTCCTGCAGATAGTCGCCGATCACCAGGAGTCGATCCTCATCACGCTCCGGCGCGACGGACGACCGCAATCATCCAACGTCATTCATGTCTGGGATCCGGAGACCGCATCGGCTCTGATCTCGGTGACGGCACCACGGGCGAAGTCGCGCAACGTCGAGCGCGATCCCCGGGTCAGTCTTCACGTCCTCGGCGACGGCTTCTTCTCGGCCTACGCCGTGGCAGAGGGCACCGGCACGTTGAGTCCGGTGGCGGCGGCTCCGGACGACCCGACCGTCGACCTCCTCGTCGACTGGTATCGGGCATTTCGCGGTGAGGACCATCCGGACTGGGATGAGTATCGGGCCGCGATGGTGCGCGAACAGCGGCGAATGCTGCGCCTGCGCGTCGACCGGGTCTACGGGATGACGCGGCTACCCCGCTGACCCCTGGATGATCGGCGCGCCGCTAGTGGTCGAAGCCCACGAACGTGGCGGCCTCCGCGACCGACTTGCGCTCGGAGATCACGGTGTTGGCCGGGAAGGTGTCATCCGGCCAGCCCAGCGCGATGCTCTTCATGATCACCTGATCGTCCGGAATCCCGGCGTGCTCCCTGACCACGGGTGACTGCATGATGCCCTGGCTGTTGATCACGGCGCCCAGACCGCGGGACCAGGCGGCGTTGACCAGTGCCGTCGAGACCGCACCGCAGTCGAATGGCGTGTCGTCGCTGCCGTCGAGGATGCGGTCGTAGGTCACGATCACGCACACCGGGGCATCGAACTGGCGGAAACCCCGCAGCACCCAGTCCTGGCGCATCGCCGTGTCGTCGCGGGCGATGCCCATGGCGCCGAACAGTTGCTTGGCAACCTGGACCTGACGGTCGCGATGCGTGCCGGTGAACTTCTCCGCACCTGTCCGGAACTCTCGCGAATGGGGCACCCCGGCAAGATTGCGCTCGGTGTTTCCTGCGCGGATGCGATCCAGCGGCTCACCGGTGATCACGTGGAAGTTCCAGGGCTGCGTGTTCATCGACGACGGCGCCCGCATGGCGAGTGTGAGGATTTCCTCGATCAGCTCCCGGGGAACAGGATCCGGCGTGAACCCGCGGATGCTTCGACGCCCGAGAATCACTTCGTCGTACTGCATCGTCGATCTCTCCTCGTACGAATCGAACGGCCCGATCGTCGTGTGAGCCGACGCTGAACACACCGCCCGACGATCAGTGAACAGGTTACATTCGGAGGTCTCGGTCACAGCGAGAGCATTGTGAGCAGGCTCCGACCGTGCTGCTTCGAGCAACTGAAGGTAGGTTTACCTGGCAAGCTGACGGGGCCGGAGGAGGGGCCGAGTCCCGCGCGGCGTGGCACCGGTGTCCGGGCTCGAGTTCCGAGGCCCGTCCATGACCGTCGACGTTTCCCGCCTCCGCGGAAGTTTGAGGACATGAGCAGCCAGAACCCTCTCGAGGCACGTGCGACTCCCACCGATGGTGCGGTCGTCACCGACCTCGCAGCCGTCGACACCGTGCCGGGCGCCGACGCCGCGAACACCGCAGCAGCCCGCTGGCGAGCCGTCGCCGCCGTTCGTGGCGACGCGATCGCGATCCGGACCCCCGAGCGGTCCATCACGTTCGTCGACGCTGCGACCAGAGTCGACGAGCTGGCGCGCACGGTCGTCGCCACCACCGACCCGAGCCGGCCCGTCGCGGTGGAAATCGAATCCGACATCGACTCGGTCATCGCGATGCTCGCCGTGCTGAGTTCTGGACGCCCGCTCGTCCTACTCGACCCGTTCCTGCCTCCCGACCGACGCGACGTCGTGCTGGAACGCTCCGATGCACAGCTCCTGGACACCGCCGTCGAGGCCGCGGTCGCCGGCCAGGCGGACACCGCCCCCACGCCCCGCCCGGACGATGCGGCGGTCCTGCTGTTCACCTCGGGATCGACCGGGGCCCCCAAAGGGGTTGTGCTGTCACAGAAGATGCCGGTCAACCACGCTCGGGACGGCCGTCGGTTCCTCGGCATGCGACCCGAGGACCGCGCCGTCGTCCTGCTGCCCTTGAGTTTCGGCGGAGGCCTTGATGCGCTCGCGATGAGCCTGCTCAACGGATCGACCATGCTGCTGTGGGATGTCCGCCGCCGCACCACGACCGGGCTGCGGGACTGGCTTGCCTCGCAAGAGGCGACCACCGCACATTGCACGCCGTCACTGCTGCGGTCGTGGCTGGGCGAATTGTCGGCCGACGACGCCGTCGACTCCCTACGGCTGCTGTCCACATGTGGCGAGCCGACCCACCGTGGTGACGTCGAGCTGGCTCGCGACACGATTCTCCCGGGCGGGGTGTTCTGTTGCTGGGCAGGGGCGTCGGAGGTCGGCAACCTGGCCTTCAACCTGTTCCCGCCCGAGCGGGAGGTCGAGCCGGGTGCCATCCCGGTGGGGATGCCGGCGTCGGACAAGTCCATCCGCATCGTCGACACGGACGGTCACGACCTCCCGGTCGGAACCACGGGCGAGGTCATCGTCGAATCCGCCCACGTCGCGTCCGGCTATCACCGGAATCCGGAGATGACGACGGCGCGCTTCATCCAGCTGCCCGACGGCCGGACCCGCTATCGCACCGGCGATCTGGGGCGACTCGACGAATCCGGGGAACTGGCGCTCCTCGGCCGCAGCGACGACGCCATCAAGATCCGCGGTTACCTCGTCGAGCCGCTCGAGGTCGAAGCCGCTCTCCGCGCCCTGGCCTGGACGACCGACGCGGTCGTCACCGCCAACCGCGACGAGGCGCGACTCACCGCCCACGTGGCCGTGGACCCGGACAAATGGTCACCCTCGCCGGCCGAGATCCGACAGGAACTCGGGAAATCGCTGACTCCGTGGATGATTCCGCGCGACATCGTCGTACTCGCCGAACTCCCCCGCAACGAACGTGGCAAGGTGGACCGGGCCGCACTGCCGCCCCCGCCCGCGCGCCCCGAACACGAACCGCCCCGCGGAATGACCGAGATGGCACTGCACCGCTTCTGGTGTCAGATCCTGGGCCTCGAATCCATCGGCCGTAACGAGGATTTCGTCGAGCTCGGGGGCGACTCACTGGCCGCGGCGAAGATGCTGGCCGAGGTCCAGCATCACCTCCAACTGAACGTGAACACCGCGATGCTCGCCGAGGCGCCGACGATCGCGCAGTTCGCGCAGCGCATCGAGTCCGCCGCGAAAGAACGGTCGGCGAACGCGTCGGGCGCCACCCTCATCCCGTTGCGGAAGGGCACCGGCCGACCGATCTTCCTGGTCGCCGGAGCCGGCAGCCTTGCAACCAGTCTGACCCCGGTGGTCCGCGCACTGCAGACCGACCGGCCGGTCTACGCGATCCAGTCACGTGGCGTCGAAAAGCGCGGTCGTGCCGATCATTCCGTTCGCGCCGCGGCGCGACGGGCGATCGCCGACATCCGATCGGTACAACCCCACGGTCCGTATCAGGTGGGCGGCTACTCGCTGGGCGGGTTTGTCGCGATGGAGGTCGCGGCGCGGTTGACCCAGGCGGGCGAGCGATGCGATCCGGTCGTCGTTCTCGACTCGCTGTTCGATCCGGCACTGGCCCAGCGGGTCCGCGGCGAGAAGGTCGGGATCGTCGAACGCCTGCGTGCACGACGCGGCGCCCAGGACACTGCTCTACCCGACCGCACCGGCGACGATCCCACCCCCGCCAGAGAACCCCTCCCCCAGCGGGTGGTGAAAGAGATGGTGCTCGCAGTCCTCGTCCCGACCGCGGGGATGGTGCAACTCCCGACACCCGTGCAGTGGGTCGTGTTCTTCCGGTTGGGCACCAAGATGATCCGCCGCTACCGGCCACGCGATTACGCCGGCCCCGTCGGCGTCATCCGGGCGCGCACCAATCCCGATGATGTAGACCTCTGGCGGCGGATGTCGTCGGGCGAGGTGACCTTCCACAACGTCTCCGGCGACCACATCTCCATGATTCGAGCGCCGCACGCCGCCGACACCGCCCGGGCGATCGACGAGGTGCTGGACTCCGCTGCTCCCTGAGGGTGCAAGCCCCCCGCTCCCTAGTCCGAAAGAACCGCATAACCCCTGTTCCCTGAGGTGCGAGGCGCGATAGCGACGAGCCACGAAGGGCGTGGTGAGGCACGTTGCGAGACCCTTCGTGGCTCGCTTCGCTCGCACCTCAGGGAGCAGAGGGGGGTCGCGGTCCCCGCACCTCAAGGAGCAGAGGGGGAGTCCTGCGGCTCTTTCGGATCACGGAGCGGTTCGTCAACCCTCTTCGGCGCGGAGTTTGATGTCGGCCAGACGGCGGTCCCAGCCGCGGCCGATGGCGTCGAGCCGATGCGCGACCCGGGAGAGCTGCGCCCCCACGGCTTCGTAGCGGATCTCGCGACCGACCCGTGACGACGTCACCAGCCCCGCCTCGGTGAGGACGCGGAGGTGTTTCGCGATCGCCTGCCGGCTGATCGGGAGCTCGGCCGCCAGATGCGATGCGGACGCGGGTTCCGAGCCAAGTCTGGTGAGGATCTGCCACCGGGTCTCATCGGACAGCGCGGCGAAGACCTCGACCGGAGCGACCTCAGGCATGCACGCCGCCGAGATGTGTTCGCGCCAGCTCGAGTTCGATGGTCCATCCCTCGTTGTTGTCGTCGAACCTCGCGCGCCGCTCGGCATCCGTTCCCGGTAGCGATGCGAAGCCGGACTCCACGACCTTCAGCAGAACGCCGGAGTCCGATGGCGTGATCCAGAACTCGACGAGCGTCGAATCCGATTGCGGATCGGCGGCATCGGCAAGCCATCGGAATGCGGCATACCGCGGCTCGTCGAGTTCGACGGTGCGGAACGTGAAGGCGCCGTGGACCGGGTCGTGAATGGTCGACAAGTCCCCGTCACGTTCGATCCGGTGCTCGGTGATCGCCTTGTCGTTGATGAACCACCCCGGTTCGCTGACCAGAGACCAGACCCGCTCCGCGGGTGCGTCGATGGAGATCTCGCGCTCGATCCGATCGAATTCGGCTGCCGCCGACCCGGTCACGTCTCGTGTATCCGTGTTCTCGCTCATGGGTGCTCCCTCGCTGCGGACTATTAGTGCAACCCAATGGTTGCACTAATAGCGTCACGACGCAACGGTCGGAGCAACGTATCGACCTTCTCCGCAGATGCGGCAGACGCAGATCGGCCCCTAGCCCCCGGTCGAAGCGGCTTGCTGTGCAGGCTCGGCCGGGAGGTGCCGAACCGGGCAGCCACCCGCAAACGTACCGAGCTTCTCGACGTCGAAGCCGTTCGGGTAGCTGCGAATTCGCGGCATCTCCGACACGTGCTGCGGTGTGCGACGAGGCGGCAGCGCAGCCACCAGTCGGCCACGCGCCTTGAGTCCACCGATCGACAGCAACCGCGCGACACGTCCGGGTCGCCGGTAGCGGAACGACTCGAGCAACGCGTCATCCATCAGCGATCGACTGAAGACGTCGATCACCGGCGCGAGCGGCCTGGGATAGAACGACGCGAGCAGGCTCTTGGTGGCATCGGCGACGCGGCGACCACCGTCGTCGAACGCGAAGTGCTCGCGCTCCTAGGCATCCATCAGGGTCTCGAAGCCGCGGTAGTCCTCGGGGATCTCCTTGATCCCCATGTGCCGGCCGAGGGTTCGGTAGTAGTTCACCGACGCGGTCACCTCGTCGTCGGTCAGGGTCCGCCAGCCGTAGTCGTCGATCCACCGCTTCGGGACGACCACGAATGTCGACAGGACGTACCGCATGTCGTCGTTGCTGATGTCGTACATCCGGTGCATCTGGTTGATCCGTCGGATCGCCGACTTCCCGCGACTGCTGTCGAAGCCGTCCAGGAGCGGCACCTCCAACAGGAGCGAGGTGTCGTCGTAGCGCTTCTGCGTGTCGCCCGTGAACGCTCGTGTCTCGTCGAGCAACCGGCCGATGCTCGGCACCGCGTAAGTGCGGAAGAGAGCGAAACTCAGCGCCTGATTGATGTCCCACGGGAAGTCGAAGGTCGACAGGTTTCGGTAGATCTCGTGGAACTGCGTCTGCGGGTCCAGTCCCTGGTTGCGGGTCGCCTTGCGCATCGGATGTCCTCCTCGGTGAGTGCCACGTCACTGTAAGTCGACTTATAGAAATGTGCAAGGAGTCACATTCAGGTCTGTCTCGGTGCCACCGCGGCACGGACCCGGGCGCCATAGTCGACATTCGTGCAGCACACTGGGCCGATGGGCACCGGCAAGAAGGCGAAGCCGTCGGAGTACACGCAACGGCGTTACCTCGACGCAGGACTGGCCATCCTCACCGATCACGGCCATGCCGGGTTGAAGTTGGCGGCGATCTGCGAAGCGACCGGCACCACCACCGGAAGCTTCTACCACGCGTTCGGCAACTGGGCCGAGTATCGATCCGCCCTCATCCGTCACTGGCGCGACGAACAGAGCCAGCGACTGATCGCCGGTGCTCGCGACATCGCTGATCCACGGGAGCGACTCGACGCCCTCACCGACATCGGCCTGCGGCTACCGCACGCGACCGAGGCCGCGATCCGCGTGTGGGCCGCGCACGATCCCGAGGTGCTCGCCATTCAGCGCACCGTGGACCGGGAGCGGCGCGACATCATCGCGGCCACATACGACGAGGTCCTTCACAACCGCGACGAGGCCGAGGAATTCGCCACCGCGGCAATGTATCTGCTGATCGGCTTCGAGAGTGGCACGCTTCATTCGCACCAAGCACTCGCCAGGGGCTTCCGCACGATCCTCGACCGCGCTCTCGAATCCTCCCCCGAATCACCGTGACTCGGATTGCCCACCCTGAGCCCGCCTGCGATATGGATGCGCACACTCGACGGAAAACGGCGCACAGTCAACGGGAAACGGTGCACGGTCAACGGATGCTGCCAGGGTCAGTCGACGAGTTCGGCGAGTCGACGGATCGCGAACTCGTAACCGCGAATCCCGTAACCGGCGATCACCCCGGCCGCTATCGGGGACACATAGGAGTGATGACGAAACGCCTCGCGCCGGTACACATTGCTGATGTGGACCTCGAGCACGGGGACGTCGGGGACGACTAGTGCGTCGGCCAGGGCGACCGAAGTATGCGTCCATCCACCGGGATTGATGACGATGCCACTGATCTTGCCGACCGATTCGTGGATCCAGTCGAGCATCTGCCCCTCGTGATTGGTCTGCGCGGCGCGCACCCCGAAGCCGAGCTCGGCGGCGGTGCGCTCGGCCAGGTCGACCACGTCGGCGAGTGTGTCCGAACCGTATACGGCGGGCTCCCGGGTGCCGAGTGTGTTCAGATTGGGCCCGTTGAGCAGCAGGATCGGCAAACGGTCTGGCACGTCGGCGTCGGACATGGCGTTCACCTTACTGGCCCTGACCTGCCGGTCGGCGATCTCCGACGCACCGGCACACGCGTGAGCACCGGCCCGTCGCGCCCGTGCCGCCACCGACCGGGGCGAGACGGCCCACGGGCTACCATCTCTCTTTGTGCCAGCGCAGACCGTTCGACGAGCGAGGATCGTCGCCATCGTCACCGGACTGCTCGGATTCGTACTCGCACTCGCGACACCACTCATGCCGGTGTCGCAGCGAACGGCCGAGATCGACTGGCCCCAGAACGGTCAGATCGGTTCGGTGTCGGCCCCGCTGATCGGCTACACACCCGTCGACCTCGACGTCACGATCCCCTGTACCGCCGTCAACGACCTGCCGCCCGGCGGATCGGTGCTGCTCTCGACCACACCCAAGCAGGCACCGAAGTCCGGTGAGCGCGGCCTGTTCATCCGCAAGACCGGTGCTGCCGATGCGCCCCTGGACCGCCAGGGCGTCGAGGTGGTGATCCGCAACGTCTCACTGGTGTCGGCCACGCTGCAGGACATGCGTGACCAGGGGTGCCGCGAGATCGTCGTGCACGCCGACTCCGACGCCGTGACCGCCGAATTCGTCGGCATGACGAGCGGCACTCAGAACGAGGACGGTGAGGACGAACCGCTCGCGGGCACGACCGAGGACAAAGAGGCCTTCAAGTACTGGCCGGACCAGCGCCCACAGGTGACCGGCCTCTTCACCGATCTGACCGGTCCCGCCGCCGACATCGCCGGACTCGACGCCCACGTCACGATCGATTCGCGCTACAACACCGCCCCGACGATCTCGAAGTGGTTGGTCGTGATCGTCGGAGTGGCGTCGACGCTGCTGTCGCTGTCGGCCTTGGCGGCACTCGACTCGACCGACGGCCGGCGTCATCGACGAATTTTCCCGGCCCGATGGTGGCGTCTCAACGCGCGCGACTACGTCGTCATCGGGGCGCTGATCCTGTGGCACATGATCGGGCCCAACACGTCCGACGACGGTTACCTGCTGACCATGTCGAGAGTGGCCCAGGACAGCGACTACACCGCGAACTACTTCCGGTGGTACGGCGCGCCGGAGGCACCCTTCGGTTGGTACTACCAGGTCTTCGGCCTGCTCAGCCATATCTCGGTGGCGAGCCCGTGGATGCGACTGCCGGCGCTGCTGTGCGGAATCCTGGTCTGGCTCATCGTGAGTCACGAGGTCCTGCCCCGCCTTGGCCGAGCCGCACTGACCCGGCCGATGGTCGCCTGGACCGCGGCGTTCGCGTTCCTCGCGTGCTGGTTCCCCTTCAACAACGGACTGCGACCCGAACCGATCATCTGCCTGGGGGCGCTGCTCACGTGGTGCTCGGTCGAACGCGCCATCGCCACCGGGCGAATGCTGCCGGCCGCCGTCGCGTGCCTGATCGGCGCGTTCAGCATCGCCGCCGGGCCGACGGGCCTGCTCGCGGTGGCCGCCCTGATCGCCGGCGCGCGCCCGATGATCATGGCGCTCATCAAACGTGCCCGTGTCGTCGCGGAGATGTCTTTCATCAAGCCGAACTCCGACACGTCGTCCTCCGGGGACCCGATGGCCGCCGACAGCGACCGCAAGCGCTCGCTGCGCTGGTCGTTCGTCGCGCTGATCGCGCCGATCCTGGCCGCCGGAACCTTCGTCGTCTTCGTCGTCTTCTCGAACCTGACCCTGCGGTCGTTCGCCGAGGCGTCGAGCATGAAGTCGGCGCTCGGGCCGTCGATGAGCTGGTACAACGAGATCGGCCGCTACTCGGCGCTCTTCGCCTTCTCCGCCGACGGATCCATCGCCCGGCGTTTCGCCGTGCTGGCCATGATCCTGGGACTCGTCGTCTCAGCTGCCGTGCTCGTTCGCAAGAACCGCATCCCCGGAACCGCCATCGGCCCGACCCGCCGCATCGTCGCGATCACCTTCGCGTCGCTGGTCTTCCTGATGTTCACGCCCACCAAGTGGACCCACCACTTCGGCGTCTTCGCGGGTATCGCCGCCGCTCTTGCCGCGATCGCGGCCATCGCCGCAAGTCAGCAGTCGATGCACTCCCGGCGCAACCGCACCCTGTTCTGCGCGCTCGTGCTGTTCATCGGCGGTCTCGCCTTCACCGCGCCGAACTCGTACTACTACTACTCCGCGTGGGGTATGCCGTGGGGCGTCGAGCAGGTCACGATCGGCGGCATCATGCTCGGCAGCGTGCTGCTCTACGCCGCACTCGCCCTGCTGCTCGCCGCGCTGTGGTTCCACTTCCGCGAGCCGTTCACCGGGACCGATCCGCACGTCGAGGAGTCCGCCGCCGACGACGACGCGTCGCATCGACGGTGGTATCGACGGCTGATCGCCTCGATGGCGGCCGCACCACTGGCCTATCTCGCGATGGCGGTCGTCGTCTTCCAGATCGTCACCGCGATCTTCGCCGGCATCCACCAGAGTTCGTCGTACTCGGTACCCCGCTCCAACTTCGCCGCCGTCGCGGGACACCCGTGCGGCATGGCCGACAAGGTCTGGGTGGAATCCGACCCCAATCGGGACATGCTCCGCCCGGTCGATCCCACCCTTCCCAATCCGCTGGGCGGACCGCCACCCGCACCCGGCAGCTCTCCGACGACCTCGGGATTCTTCCCCAACGGCGTACCGACGGCGCTGGAGTCGACGGCCAGCGAGGGCTCACTCGGCGTGCTGTCGGGCGACGTCTGGCAGGACCCGGACATCGTGAACTCCAACCCCGGCGGCACCGGCGGCGGCGAGATCGCCGAACCCGGGATCAACGGCAGCACCGCGGCCCTCCCGTTCTTCCTCGACCCGGCGTCGACCCCGGTCATGGGCAGCTACTCCAAGCTCGACCAGGTCCCCGGTCGCCTCACCTCCGGTTGGTACGCGCTGCCCGCGGACTGGCGGGATCGCCCGCTGCTGACGATGGCGGTGGCCGGCGAGTACGACAACCCGAACGTGATGCTCGAGTACACCGCTGATCCGATCGGCCCCGACACCCGCGACGCCGATCTCGAGGCCGACGGCGACACCGAGCTCATCGATCCCGGCCCACGCCCGTCGTGGCGCAACCTCCGGTACAACACCGACGAGCTGCCGTCGGACACCACCGCGGTGCGGATCGTCGCGACCGACGACAACCTCGCCGAGGACCGGTTCATCGTGCTGACCCCGCCGCGGATCCCGCAGATGGACACCCTGCAGGACGTCGTCGGCGACACCGACCCCGTCCACATCGACTGGACCTCGGGTCTGGCGTTCCCGTGCCAGCGCCCGTTCACCCACGACGTCGGGGTCGCGGAAATCCCCCAGTGGCGTATCAAGCCGGGATCGGACCTGGCGGCCGCGGTGTCGGCGTGGCAGAACAGCTTCGGCGGCGGCCCCCTGGGCTGGATCGAGGTCTCCCAGCAGGCGACGGCGCTGCCCACTTATCTGATGGCCGACATCGGACGCGACTGGGGCGCCCTCGAACGATACGAGCCGTACGGCGACGGCGACGTCGACACGCTCGCCGAGATCGAGACCGGGACGGCCACCCGCAGCGGACTGTGGAGTCCCGCGCCGCTCCGGCACTGACGTTTCGGTGGCACTGATGGTCCGGTGGCGCTGATGGTCCGGTCGCCGTGGCAGTAGGCCAGGCGAGCTGCTCTGCCGTCACCGATGGTCAGCGAGTATGCGTGCGAGGGCTGCTTCGACTGGGGTCAGGGGTTTGGTGGTGAAGTGCTCCGGCGGCGCCGGTGGGTGGACGAGTTGTCGGTAGGCGAGTTCGAGGCGCCGGCCGCGGTCGCCATAGCCGACGGCGTCGGGGCGCGACAGGTCTGGGCGCGACTGGTCGCCGGACCTGGTGGCCGGTCCGTGGATCTCGTCGCGCACGGTGTTCAGATGTTCTGCCAGTCGCCGGGGTATGTCGGGTCGGCGGTTGATCTGCTCGGGGTTGGGTGGCGCGCCGGGTTCGGCGTTCAACCGCCAGAGGCAGCGGCCTTCGTCGGGTCCGGACCGTTCGATCCGGGTGGTGTACTGGCCGGGCTGGTCACCGACCATGCGGTTGTGGCGCGGGCAGGCGGGGGCGAGTTGGTCGATGTCGGTGAGACCACCTTTGGCCCAGTCCTTCTGGGCGTGGTGGATTTCGACGTGGGTGGCGGGCTGGTCGCAGCCGGGTGCCGAGCAGACCTCGCCGTCGGGGCGGGCGAAGGAGACGAGGCGTTGTGCGCGGGTGGCGAGACGTTTGCCGCGCCCGAAGTACAGCGGCACGGCCGTGGAGTTCTTGAAGATCGCCAACCACGGTTGGACATCGGCGGCCGTCGCGGCGAGGTCGATGAGGTCGGGGATGGGTAGCAGGGTGCCGGTGGCGGTGGTCGCGAGCCCGGCTTCACGGGCGAGGTCGTCGAGGTCGGCTTTGATGATCAGTTGCACGGGTAGCCCGCGGTGAGATCTCCCGAGCAGTCCGTCCTCGAGGACAGCCTTAAGAAGGGCGTTGAGTGCGTCGTGGTTGATCTGAGCGGGGGTGCGGTCGTCGCGGTCAGCAGCGGCAGCGAGTTGGTCGGGGTCGGCGTCGTCGACCGAACCGGTCGGCGAATCTGGATCACCTGGGTTGTTCATGCCGGGTTTGGCCCACACGGCCAAGAGCATGGTGACGCGGGCGGCGAGTTCGGGGGCGAGGGTGCCGGTGAGTTTGGCGGTGCCGTCGGCGCGTTGCCGGTTGACCCACAGGTTGCGCCGCCGCTTGCGTTCCGAATCGTCGGTGAGGGTGCCGTCGGGATCGAGATGGGCGAGCAGACGGGCACCCAACTGGGTGATGTCGGCGGGCGTGTGGGCTTCGGCGATCTCGGTCATCTGTCGTTCGGCCGCAACCTTTACATCGTGGTCGACGGCGTGGGGGATCTGGTCGAGGACGTCGATGACGGCGCGGACGTGTGCGGTGCCGACGCTGCCGTCGGCCAAGGCCGTGGCGAGGGTGGGGTGTTCGGGTTCGAGGGCTTCGCCGGTGTGGGTGAGGTGGCTGGCGGTGGCGTCGCGTTGGTGGTTGCGGCGCATCGGGTCGGACACCCGGAGTCGGTGGGTCATGAATGCGGTGATGCTGCGGTGCCCGGTGCGATGGGGGAGGTCGCGGTCGGCGATGGTGACCATCTGCCGGTCGCCGGTGTAGGTGAGGCGGGCGATGGCTTTTTCGGTGTCGGCGGCGACCTCGATGAGCTCGGTATCCGAGCACGGGCCCAGGTCGACGGTCTGCAAGTCGTCGATGATCCGGTGCAGTTCGGCGACGAGCTCGGCCGCACGAGATGTCGGCAGAGAACCGTCGGCGTGTGTGGTGTCGGTCATGACGGTCACCTCCCCCGAGAACCGTTGCTGCGAATGTACGTTCGAGTGTACACGAAAGAATGACGATCGTCAGCTCGAAACATGTTGTCCTACAGCATTTTTGCTTCGCAGAGTCGCAGCTCTAGATTGTCGGTGGTTGCTGGTAGTCTCCGCCGGCGGGCAAGATCTGAGCTGCCGCGCGGGCGGGACCCTTCGTGACGCGCCCTTCACAAGCTCCGGGCGCTCCTCAGGGAGCAGTGGTACCGACGTTCACGCACCTCATCGATCAGGGCTGCGGGGTGGGCACTAGGTGGCCCGGGGGGCGTCGCTTACGATGAGGCACCGTGCCTGTGACTGCCCCGAC
Organism: Gordonia sp. NPDC058843; assembly: GCF_042743165.1. Taxonomy (NCBI): domain Bacteria; kingdom Bacillati; phylum Actinomycetota; class Actinomycetes; order Mycobacteriales; family Gordoniaceae; genus Gordonia; species Gordonia sp. NPDC058843. Next base: position 79,655 of record NZ_JBHYNC010000006.1, on the reverse strand, counting down.
CTCGCCTGAGGATTCCGCAGAACCGTCGTCGTCGGGGGCGGAATCGTCGGGGCAAGGGACCAGGATCTCCGTGGGTACCGCCCGGTGGATCGCGATCGTGGCCGGCATCGCGGGCATCGTGTTGTGCGCCCTCACCCCGCTGCTGCCGGTCAAGGCCGTCGACGCCGGTTTCGAGTGGCCGGCCGGGCAGGACCTGAGCGCCGACACCTCGTCGGTGATGGCGCCACTCATCGCGCAGACGCCGCAGACCCTCGACGCACGCATCCCGTGCGCGACCCTGGCGTCTGCACCGGACGGCGTTGTCCTCGCCACGATGCCGACCAACGCGCCGCGATCGAAGTCGTCGTCGCTGTGGGTCACAGCCACCGATGCCACGATCACCGTGACCTTCCGGAACAGTCTCGCGGCCACCGCCGCGCGCGCGGACCTCGACCGATGCCAGGAACTCCGCATCTTCTCCGCGCCCACCGGACCGGGTGCGGAGTTCGTCGGGCTCGGCGAGTCGACGACACTGCCGCCCGACCGTCGCCCGCAGGTCGACGGCATCTTCAGCAACCTCAGCCCCGAGCAGGCACGCGCCGCCGCTGCCGACGGCATGCGCGTGCAGGTGACCATCGACAACCGGTACGAGTCGTCACCGTCGGTCCTCAAGATCGTCGTGATGGTGCTCGCCGCGTTGTCGGTGCTCGTCGCCATCCTCGCCCTGGGAATTCTCGACCGGCTCGGCGGATACCACCGGCGGGTCGGCGCGCGGACCCGCGCGTGGTGGCATTCGCTGAAGCCTCGAGCCGCCGACCTCGTCGTCACCGCGATCCTGCTGGTCTGGAGCGTCCTCGGCGCGGGGTCCCCCGACGACGGTTACATCCTCAACATGGGCCGGACCGCCGACGGCTTCGGCTATCTGGCCAACTACTACCGCTTCTACGGAATCCCCGAGGCGCCGTTCGACTGGTACTACAGCTTCCTCGCGGCCTGGTCGTCGGTCTCGCCGACTGTGCTGTGGATGCACATCCCGCAGCTGATCGCCGGACTCGTGTCGTGGTTCGTCCTCAGCCGGGTGTTGCTACCCCGCCTCGGACCGGCCGTGCGGCAGAGTTCGTGGGCGACGTGGGCAGCGGCGCTGACGTTCGCCGCGTTCTGGATGCCGTTCTGCAGCGGCCTGCGCAGTGAGGGCATCATCGTCCTGGCATCGCTGCTCACCTGGTGGGCCGCTGAGTATGCCATCGCAACCCGACGACTGCTTCCGGCAGCCCTGGCCGCCCTCATCGCGGGGTTCACCCTCGCCCTCGCCCCGCACGGCGTCGTCGGGGTGGCCATCCTGCTGGTGGCGGCCCGCTCGCTCCTGCACATCCTGATCGATCGCCGTAGGCGACTCGGCGGTTCCGTCTGGACGTCGACCCTGACCCTCGTCGCCCCGATCGCCGCGGCCGGGATGCTGGTCCTGATCGTGGTGTTCCGGGATCAGACCCTGGCAACCGTCCTCGAGGCGATCAAGCTGCGCTACTCGGTCGGGCCGGTCATCTCCTGGCACCAGGAGTTCCTGAGGTACTACTTCATCTCGGTCGTGACCGACGACGGTGCACTCACCCGTCGCGTGCCATTGCTGCTGCTGCTCGCCGGTCTGTTCGTGACAGTCGCGGTCATGCTGCGCCGCACGATCATTCGTGGAGTCGACCCGGGGCCGGTGTGGCGTCTGATCGGCGCTGTCGGCGTCACCCTGCTGCTGTTCGCGTTCACACCGACCAAGTGGACCATCCAGTTCGGCGTGCTCGCCGGATTGGCGTCGGCGATCGCGGCGGTGGCGACGGTGGCCGTGGCCCAGTCGGCAGCCAGATCGGCGCGGAACCTGACGGTGTTCGTCTCCGGGTTGCTGTTCGCGATGGCAGCCGCGATGGCGGGTTACAACTCGTGGCCGTTCCTCTACGAGTACGGCATCTCCTGGTTCGACCGCGCGCCGGTCATCGCCGGGTACCAGGCCTCGACCCTGTTCCTGATCCTCGCCGTCATCGCCGGCGCCTTCGCGGTGTGGCAGCACCTCCGGTTGGACTATGTCACCAATCGTGGTCTCGCCCATGCCGACACCGGGCCCGGCGAGACCCGAGCCGATCGTCGACGACTCTTCCTCGCCTCGTCACCACTGGCGGTGATCGCCGGCCTGCTCGTGATCGTCGAGTTGCTCCTGTTCGCCAAGGCCGCCGTGACCCGCTACCCCGCGTCGACCGCTCTGGCCGAGAATCTGAACACGTTGCGCGGCAACAGCTGCGGCCTCGCCGACGATGTCCTCGTCGAACTCGACCCCAACGCGGGCATGCTGACCCCGGCAGCCGGCGCGAGCATCACGCAGGCCCTACGCGGTGAGAACCCGGCGGGATTCTCCCCCAACGGGATTCCCGACGATCTCCAGCCCGAACCGGGAAGCCAGCGCCCCGGACAGATGAACGTGTCGGCCAGTATGGCCCGCCCGTTCGCGATCACCGGCGGACTGGGCGCCGGAACCACCGGCGGGCGCGGACCGGAAACCGTGAACGGTTCCACCGCCAAGTTGCCCTACGGGCTGGACCCCTCCACCACACCGGTACTGGGCAGCTACGGGTATCCGGGCGAGGCCCGGCTTACGACCGGCTGGTACGACCTGCCCGCCGACCGCGCGGCGTCTCCGCTGCTGGTGTTCAGCACCGCGGGCGCAGTCTCGACCATCGACACCTTCGGCGTCCGGAACTTCGGGCAGAAGCTGGTGGTGCAGTTCGGCCGCCCGGGCGCGGACGGGAACTTCGAGCAGGTCGGTCCCGACATCATGCCCATCGACCCCGGACCCGTGATCCTCAACATGCCTTGGCGAAACATGCGCGTGCCGATGTCGGCGGCCCCGCCGCGCGCGACCGTGATGCGATTGTTCCTGCAGGACAACAACCTCGGCGAGAAGCAGTTCATCGGGATCACCCCTCCGCGCGCGCCGCAGTTGCAGACGCTGCAGGAGGTCGTCGGGTCGGAGGCCCCAACACTCATCGACTTCGGCGTGGCCTCCCACTTCCCGTGCCAGCGACCGCTCGGCGTCTCCCACGGGGTCGCCCAGGTGCCCCAGTGGCGAATCCTGGGCGACTACCCGCTGACCAACTCCCAGTCCAAGACCTGGCAGGCCGGCGTGGACGGCGGGCTGCTGGGGATCTCCGAGGCCACCACCTCCGCGGCCGCGGTCTCGACGTACCTGAAGGACGACTGGGTGCGCGACTGGGGCGCATTGGAAGAGCTGACCCCCCTGGTGCCCGGGGCACCCGATGCGCAGATCGACACGGCACAGACAACGCAATGGGGCTGGTCACGCACCGGCTCGATCAGGGTGGAGCCCCAATCCGATGAGTGAGTCCCGTTTCTCCCGTCTGGCGACGGTCAACCCGAAGATCAGGGTCAACCCGAAGATCGTCGCAACCGTCACCGGCCTCCTCGGATTCCTGCTGGCGGTCCTCACCCCGCTGCTGCCGGTGAATCAGTCGACCGCAGAACTGAAGTGGCCGCAGGGCGGCGATGTCTCGAACGTCGCGGCGCCGTTGGTGTCCTTCGTACCGATCGACATGGACATGTCGGTGCCGTGTTCGCTGGCCACCCGCCTACCCGCGCAGGGTGGAGTGCTGCTGTCGACGATCCCCGAGGGCGGCCAGGATGCCGGCGCCCGCGGATTGTTCGTCCGAGCGACGTCCGATGCGCTGACCCTCACCGATCGCAACGTCGCACTGCTGAACACCGACCGTGCGGCGGCACAGTCGAATCCTGACTGCCGCATTGTCATGCGCGCCGACGGCGAAGGCGTGAGCGGGCGATTCGAGGGCCTGCCCGAGCCGGCAGCGGACTCGGGCGCCTCGCACGGGTTCACATTGGCCGACCACGAGATGCGTCCCCAGATCGTCGGCATCTACAGCGACCTGCCCGCCGACGCGCCTCGCGACGGGTTGTCGATGCGCGCCACCATCGACACCCGCTACGTCAGCACCCCCACCCCGCTGAAGCTCACCGCGATCGTTCTCGGCATCCTCCTGACGATCGCCTCGCTCGTCGCGCTCGGGATTCTGGATCGTCGAGACGGCCGCAGCCACAAGCGCTTCCTCCCGTCGGGCTGGTTCACCATCCGGCCACCGGACATCGCGGTCTTCGCGATTCTCGCCTTCTGGTGGTTCGCAGGTGCCAACACCTCCGACGACGGCTACAACTTCATCGTCGGTCGGATCACCGCAGACGCCGGTTACGCCGACAACTACTTCCGCTACTTCGGTGTGCCGCAGGACCCGTTCGGCTGGCATTTCCAGGTCATCTCGGCCATGACGGACGTGAGTGTCGCGGCGCCGTTCATGCGACTGCCCGCGTTCCTTCTCGGACTGCTGGGTTGGTGGCTCATCAGTCGAGAGGTGATCCCACGCCTGGGCCGCGCCGTCCGGCACAGCACCCCCGCCGTGTGGTCCGCGGCGTTCGTCTTCCTCGCGATCTGGTTGCCGTTCAACAACGGACTGCGTCCGGAACCGGCCGAGGCCGTGGGCGCACTGCTCACCTGGTGCTGTGTGGAACGCGCGATCGCGACCCGCCGCCTGCTCCCCTACGCCGTCGCCGTGGTGACCGCCGCCTTCACCCTCGCCCTCGCTCCCGGCGGATTGATGGCCGTCGCCGCGCTGCTCGCCGGCATCCGGCCGATCGTGAAGACGCTGGTGTCGCGCCGCTCCCGCGACGGTCTGCTGCCGATGCTGGCGCCCATCCTGGCGGCCGGCACCGCGGTGCTGTTCCAGATCTTCGCCGATCAGCCTCTCGCACCGCTGATCGCGGGCAACAAGGTCGCCTCCGACGTCGGCCCGACGCTGGAGTGGTGGCAGGAGCCGATCCGCTACTACTACCTGATCCTGCCGACCGCCGACGGTACGCTCGCACGGCGCTTCGGCGTGCTGGCGATGATCCTGTGCCTCGTCGTCGTACTGCTTCGTCTGTTGCGTCGCGAGCATCCGAACGGCATTGCGCGCGCACCGATCTGGCGGCTGGTCGCGGTGACTCTGGGCACCATGTTCTTCATCGCGTTCACGCCCACCAAGTGGACTCACCACTTCGGCGTGTACGCGGGCATCGCCGCCGGCCTGGCCGCGGCGGCGGGCGCGATGATGGCGCCCGCGGTGTTGCGATCGCGGCGCAATCGCAGCTTCTTCGCCGCAGCAGTGCTCGCGATCACGGGCATCTCCTTCGCCGGCACCAACGGCTGGTGGTTCGTCGGCAGTTACGGCGTCCCCTGGTGGGATCGCCCACCGACGGTGGGCGGCATCAACATCGCCTGGTTCATCCTCGTCGCCGCGGTCGCCACCGCACTGGCGGGCCTGTGGTTCCACTTCCGCGACGACTTCGTCGACGAACGGACCCGCACGCGCGGGAGTGACAAGTGGTACTCGAAACTCAAGTTCTCACCGCTGCCGGTCATCTCCGGACTGATGGTGCTGTTCATGGTCGCCTCGTTCGCGAAAGGCGCCTACGAGCAACGTGATTCGTGGTCGTGGATGAAGTCCAACGCGCGCGCCCTCACCGGGAACTCGTGCGGCCTGGCCAACGACGTCCTCGTCGAGGCCGATCCCACTGCCGGACTCCTCGCACCCGCGGCCGTCGACGGCCGGCCGGCCCCCGGCATCGCCGCCGCGCTGGCCGGGCCGGACGCGACCGGCTTCTCCCCCAACGGCGTGCCCGACCGACTGTCGGTCGACGCGACCGAGAGCACCGAGTCGTCGACCACGTCGGGAGCGCAGAACAGCGCCCAGACCGGCGCGGGCTCGGACGAACCCGCCGACAGTTCGTCAGCTCAGGGTGGCACCGAAGGCGGTCAGGGCGCCCGTGGCGTCAACGGGTCGACGGTGCGTCTGCCGTTCGGACTGAATCCCGCCGAGACGCCGGTACTGGGCAGCTACGGCTCGCCGTCGGGCACCGGGTCGCTGACCTCGGACTGGTACCGGATGCCCGAACGCACCGACGACGCGCCGCTGCTGACGATGGCGGTCGCCGGTTCGGTCGAGGCGGTCGACGGCATCGGGGTGGTCCATGCCGGGCAGAAGGTCACCGTGCAGTTCGGCCGCGTGGAGGCCGACGGCCGCGTGAGCGCTCTGGGCCGGATGTTCCCGATCGACATCGGTGAGACCCCGACCTGGCGCAACCTGCGGTTCCCGCTCGCCGACGCGCCGCCACGGGCGACCGTCGTCCGGGTCGAGGTCGCCGACACCGCGGCCGCACCGTCGGAATGGGTGGCGGTGACCCCGCCGCGGGTCAGCACGCTGGCCACGCTCAACGACGTGGTCGGTCAGACCGACCCGGTCTTCATCGACTGGCTGCCCGGCATGGTCTTCCCGTGCCAGCAGCCGATGAAGGTGCGCAACGGCGTCCTCGAGGTTCCGCAGTGGCGGATCATGCCCGACGCCGAGGCCACCCGGAAGAACAGCCAGACGTGGATGTCGGGCACCGCGGGCGGCCCGCTCGGCATCACCGAGGCAATGCTGCGACCGACCCTGTTGCCGACGTACCTCCGCAACAATTGGGGACGCGACTGGGGCGGGCTGCAGGAGTTCACCGAGATCATCCCGGCGCCGGCCGCGGAACTGGAACTCGGAACCGCCCGTCGCTCGGGGTTGTACGACCCCGCTCCGATGCGATCTAGCGGTTACTGACCGATAGTCGAATGTCGCGTCGACCTGGGGTTTCGGCTTCCCCACGGTCGGCGCGACAAACGCCCCAAAAACCGTTCGTTATATCACAGTTATGTGGCGGCTCCGGTACGGAACACAAGACTAGGAGTCCACGGAGGCCGGC